>NZ_WKFH01000003.1:731666-1097500 GCF_014884385.1 Phycobacter azelaicus
ATCGTCGTCCTTGAGGAACACCACATCGCCTGCCTTGGCATCATACCAGCGTGCCCCAAACGCCAGAAGGCGCAGCTGGCGGCGATTGAGACCTGAAAACAGCTCGGACTGTTCCAGTGCCCTGAGTTTGCGCGCCAGATCCTGGCTCGCGGCACTGTCGGCAACAGCCGCCTCTTGTGTCTCATCGCTGACCAGCCGTCCCTGACGCAGTTGATAGAAAACATCAAAGACTTCGGAGCGCTCGAAATCGGTATCGAGATAGACCAAGGTCGTATCCGGCAACAGCTTGCGCAGGTTCTTGTGAACCGAAATCCGCGTCTCAAGGTCGTAGCTCGAAAGGGCTGACTCCAGAATCAGGATATCGGGCCGCTTGATCGTGGCCCTCGCAAAGGCCAGCGGTTCGGCAAAACTGGCCGGTAATCCCTGACCGCCCAGCGCAACGGGCAGGTCGAAGATCAACTCGATCACCATGTTGCGGGCCCCGTTCTCCACCAGCACATCGGAAACCAGCTTGCGCAGCTCATCACCGCGCGCCCCTGAGCTATCGGAGATTTTCCCGAACAGCGCGTTCTCAAGAACCGTCAGGCCGGGGGCAAAGGCAGACTGATCGAGCGGCACAAAGATATCTTCGAGCGTACCAAGCAGCTCATCCGCGTGGCTTCGGCGGAACTGCAGGATGCGCTCCTTCATCTCGTCGCTGAACGCGGGGCCGATCTGCTCCGCCGAAATGCTGAAGGGCACGATCAGCATCTGCGCCAGCTCGTCCTGCTCCAGCGCTTCGGCTCCCTTGCTGCGGGTCTTGTCCACCAAAGACAAAGCGGTTTCATACGCCGAAGTCTCCAGCCCCAACTTGCGGAACAAAGGATGGCCAGTGCCGTCGATACCAAAGATCTGACGCAGCATATCCACGACATCCTGCGTCAATGTCACCAGATCGCGATCCAGCTGCAGCTCCTTGAGGCGATCAAGGAAGTTCACGTGCCGCTTGAGGACCTCTTCGGTGATCGGCTCGCGTAGGGTGGCATAAAGCAGATTCTCAACCACCGGCAGCGCCGGGTTATAGGCTTTCGGATCGAAAACATGCGCCTGCGCGGTCAGGCCGGCCTTTTCCACCGCCGCCTGAACCTTGGGACGCAGGTCAATAAGCGTCTTGGTCAGCCGCGGATGCACTGCACTGTCGAACTTCTGATCCATGCCACGGCGGAACAGGGCCGTGTCGGTTCCGATGCCAGATACCAGCTGAACCCACCAGTCACGCAGTTCTGCCTCGGTCGAAAATCCGGCCAGAGAGGGGTCCAGCCAAGGCGCATCAAAGGGATCAGCACTGTTTCCCGCCCGCAATGCAGCCGTGAACTGCAACATGTCCTGCGCCTCACCCTGTGGGCGC
The DNA here is from genome assembly GCF_014884385.1 of Phycobacter azelaicus. Lineage (NCBI taxonomy): Bacteria > Pseudomonadati > Pseudomonadota > Alphaproteobacteria > Rhodobacterales > Roseobacteraceae > Phycobacter > Phycobacter azelaicus. Next base: position 733,054 of record NZ_WKFH01000003.1, read on the forward strand.
TGACGCATCGGCATCATCACGTTGTCCCCGAACGAGCCACGGAACAGGACCGGACGAGAGGTCGCGTGACCAATACGGGAGGCCACAACAGCCTGATGCACCTCGCGCAGATCGTGCCCCGCGACGGTTACAGTACCAGCCGTTGGCAGGACTTCGCGCGTCAGCAACTCGGCGAGGGCGCGCCGGTCTTCTTCCGACGGGGCGGCAATGCCGATCACCTGCCCTGCGGGCAGTTTCGCGCTCAGATCTTCCAGCACCAGGTTGCCGTCAGCATCGCGCACGTTAACCTCGGACAGCTCGATATCGCCTGTCAGGCGCGGAATCTCATCCGGCTCTCCTGTCATCAGCTTTTCATCGACCATGCCAGGCGGCGCAAAACGCTCGAGGATCACCTCCCAGCGCAGGGACATGTCCTGGGTCTGGTTGTAATAGGCAAGCAGCTCTTTCCAGGGCGAGGCAATGTCCTTGTAGGCCGCAAGCGCTGCCACCAGCGCCCCGAGCGACACCTTGCCCTCCAGCACCAGATAGCCGCCGACTGCGTAAAAGAAGAAAGGCGTCAGTTGAGTGATGAAGTTGTTGAGAAACTTCATGAAAAACTTTTTCTGGTAGATATCGAAGCGGATATCGTACAGCCGCCCCAACCGCGCGGTGATCACAGCCATCCGGTAGCGCCAGCCGCCGTTGATGCGCAAGGTCGCCGCGCCCGCGGCGCTTTCCCCGATTTCCGAGGCGAGCGCCCGCACCTCCTTGATGCGCTCCTTGTTCAGAAGGTTGATCCGCCTCTGCAGCATCGGAATCAGCCACCCCTGCAGTGGGATCAGCGCCACGGCGGCCAGCCCGAACCAGAAGCTTTGCATGAACAAGAAATAGAGGATCGTCAGCATCTGCCCAGCCTGCAAGACAGGTTGACTGACAGCGTCGCCCATCAATCCGCCCATCGGTTCGGACTCTGACGTCACCATGGAGACCAACTCTCCCTGGCTGACCCTTTCGAAATAGGGCTGCGGGAAACGCAGCACGCGGGCAATCAGTTGGTAGCGGAAACGCCGCAGCATCCTCTCGGCCAGAACGCCCTTCATCGTGTTGATGCGCATCTTCAGCAGACCATGCATCAGAACCGAAATCAGGAAAGCACCGCAGAGAAGCCACAGGAAGGTCAGCTGATCGAAGGAATATCCCAGGATGTCTATGGTATCAGTCTGAGCACCGATGGCATCGTTGATGATCCGCTTCGGCAGCTCCAGCGTCAGGTATAGCAGCGGGAACAGGCAGGCTGTGACCACCAAGAGAACAAGCTGATCACGTTTGGAGTACTTCCAGATAAAACGAAACAGCGACCGTTCTATGAGACAGCTCCGGCTTGGCGTCTGAAATCGATACCCTATGCCTAGCGCGGTTTGCCTGTTGCAGGCAATGGCAAGAACACATTCCAGCACGCAGACCTGTCGTTACGGAACAGGGCGACGCACCATTTGCCATGACGCAAAAAACACGTAAGCTTCCGCTCAATATGTTTAATCAGGGGATCGCCTTGCCGGAAACAACCGGAGCCTTGCTGTTGCTGCTTTGCCTAATGCAGGTCAAACACATGTTTGCGGATTTCTATCTGCAGACACCCAAGATGCTGTCCGGACGTGGAGAGTACTTTCACAGCGGCCGCGCCCAACATGCGGGCGTTCATGTGATAGGCTCGATCTTGGTCTTTGTCGCAATGGGAAGCCCGGTCGCGTTCATCCTTGTGATCTGCGCCCTCGAATGGATCGTTCACTTCAACATCGATTACTGCAAAGCGCGCTACTCTGACAGCAAGCAACTGACGCCCCAACAAGCCGTGTTCTGGCGCGCGGTGGGCACAGACCAGGCGCTGCACCAGCTTACCTATATCGCCATGGCCGCGGCGTGGATGAAATACGCCGCCTGAATTCCGTGTCTCAGGGCATCACGGGCCTGTCGCGCTTGATCGTGCGCAAAACCACGTTGGTCTGTGCGCTGGCCACGGCTGGCAGGCGGAACAGGAACTCCTCAAGGAACCGATTATAGGCATCAAGATCCGGCGCCAGAACCCGCAGGTGATAGTCGGACTGGCCCGTTGTGGCATAACACTCCTGCACCAGCGTATTCGTCTCGACCGCGCGGATGAATTCCTTCAGCTTTTCCGGCTCGTGGCGCGTCAGTTGCACATGCACCATGGCGTGAAATTCAAGCCCCATGGCCTTGGCGTTGACCACCGCGCCATAGCGTTCGATCACGCCCGCCTCCTCCAAGGCTCGCACCCGCCGCCACAAAGCGGAGGGAGACATGCCCACTGCCTCGGCCAGGTCGGCGTTCGAGACGCGCGAATCCTCCTGCAAGAGCGTCAGAATACGGCGATCCCTATCATCCAGCTGCATGGCACCGGCACTCCTCACCGCCAAATGGTCGTTTTGTGAGTAAATTACCCACAAAATGCAAAATTACCAGTATATCCGGCAAAAATTTCCACCAAAGGTGGATTATCCTGTCGCGATAAGGATCACCCGCGCGAGGAAACCCCATGACCGAGCTGAGCCACGAGTTTCGCAGCTACCAGTTGGATGACCGCTATGAGATGACCAAGGGCCGCGTCTTTCTGACCGGCACCCAGGCGCTGGCGCGCGTGATGCTGGACCAGGCGCGCCGGGATCGTGACGCGGGCCTCAACACCGCCGGGTTCGTCTCGGGCTATCGCGGCTCACCGCTGGGCGGGGTGGACCTCGAATTCTGGCGCTCGCGCAAGCGGATGGAGGAGGCCAAGGTCAAGTTCATGCCCGCCGTGAACGAGGATCTGGGCGCCACCGCCGTTCTGGGCGCGCAGCAGGCTATCCTGGACCCCCATTGCGAGGTCGAGGGCGTCTTTTCCATGTGGTACGGCAAGGGGCCGGGGGTGGATCGTTCGGGCGATGCGCTAAAGCACGGCAACGCCTATGGATCGTCCGAAAAGGGTGGCGTTCTGGTGGTTGCGGGCGACGACCACGGCTGCGTCAGCTCGTCGATGCCGCACCAGTCGGACGTCGCTTTCATGGCCTGGTTCATGCCGGTTCTGAACCCGGCGGATGTTTCCGAATTCCTGACATTTGGAGAATACGGCTTTGCCCTGTCCCGCTATTCCGGCACCTGGGTTGGCTTCAAGGCAGTGTCGGAAACCGTTGAAAGCGCGCGTTCGGTCGAATTGCAACCGGATCGCGAATTTGTCCTGCCCGAGCTGCCACCCTACCCCGGCGGGCTGCATATTCGCCGCGCCGACCTGCCTTCACCTGAAATAGAGACCCGCATCCAGGCCAAGATCAAGGCGGTGCGCGCCTTTGCAGAAGCCAACCCGATCGACCGCCGCATCTATGACGTCGAGGACGCCAAGTTCGGTTTCGTGACCACCGGCAAGGGGCATCTCGACCTGATGGAGGCGCTGCGCCTCTTGGGTCTGGACGAGGCCGCCTGCCGCCGTCTGGGTATCGATATCTACAAGGTCGGCATGGTCTGGCCGCTGGCCCGCCCCGAGGCGCTGCGCTTTGTGAACGGCAAGGAAGAAGTGCTGGTCGTCGAGGAAAAACGCGGCATCATCGAAAGCCAGTTCAAGGAGTATTTTTACGACTGGCCCGGCGACAAACCCAAGAAGATGGTCGGCAAATACGACAGCCAAGGCGAGCCGCTGATCCCCTGGACCGGGGAACTCAGCCCGCTGATGCTGGCGCCCATCGTGGCCGCGCGGCTTGATGCCTTCTTCCCGGAAGAAAACCTGCCCGCAAAGGCCGCCGCGCTGACAGCCCAGCCGCCAAAGCTGATCAATGTGCCCGGCGCCACCCGCACGCCTTATTTCTGCTCGGGCTGCCCGCATAACACCTCGACCAAGCTGCCCGAAGGCTCCAAGGCTTTCTCCGGCATCGGCTGTCACGTCATGGCCAGCTGGATGGATCGCGACACCGCCGGATACGCCCAGATGGGCGGCGAAGGTGTGCCCTGGGCGGTCGCCTCGCAGTTCAACGGGAACAAGCACGTGTTCCAGAACCTGGGCGAAGGCACCTGGTATCATTCCGGCAGTCTGGCGATCCGGCAGGCGGTCGCGGCGAAAACCAACATCACCTACAAGATCCTCTATAACGACGCGGTTGCCATGACCGGCGGTCAGCCGGTGGACGGGCCGGTCAGTGTCTCGGGCATTGCCCAGACCTGCCGCGCCGAAGGGGTGGAGCGTATCGCCCTCGTGTCCGACGACATTGCCAAGTTCAACCGTGCCGATTTCCCTGCCGGAACCTCATTCCACGACCGGGGAGACATGGACACCGTTCAGCGCGAATTGCGCGAAATCCCCGGTGTCACGGTGCTGATCTATGAACAGACCTGCGCCACCGAAAAACGCCGCCGACGCAAGCGCGGCAAGATGGAAGATCCGAAGAAATTCGCCTTCATCAACGACCTGGTCTGCGAAGGCTGCGGCGATTGTTCCGTGGAATCCAACTGCCTCAGCGTGGAGCCGAAAGAGACCCCATTTGGCCGCAAGCGCAAGATCAACCTCTCGTCCTGCAACAAGGATTTCTCCTGCCTCAACGGCTTTTGCCCCAGCTTTGTCACCGTTGAGGGTGGCGAGCGGCGCAAGAAGCAGCCTGCCGGTCTCGATGCAGACCAGCTGGCCGCCCGCCTGCCTGCCCCGGACCTTCCCTCCCTCGCCGAGCCGTTCGATCTGCTCGTCACCGGGGTGGGCGGCACTGGCGTTGTAACCGTGGGCGCGCTGATCACCATGGCCGCCCATTTGGAAGGTAAGGGGTCAAGCGTGCTGGATTTCACCGGCTTTGCGCAGAAGTTCGGCACCGTTCTCAGCTACATTCGCCTGTCGAACACGCCTGAAACGCTGAACCAGGTGCGTATCGATCAAGCCGCCGCAGATGCGGTGATTGGCTGCGATGTGGTGGTGTCTTCGGCGCCCAAGGCCTCGGCCCACTACCGGGCTGGCACCAAGGTGGTACTGAACCGCGCCGAAATGCCCACGGGCGATCTGGTGCTGCGCCGCGACGCCGACCTGATGGCCGGCCTTCGCGAACAGGAAATCGCCAATGTGGTCGGCGCCGAGAACCTGTCGGGCTTCAACGCCAACGAGGCGGCAGAAGCGCTGCTGGGTGACGCGGTGCTGGCCAACGTGATGATGCTGGGCTTTGCCTGGCAAAAGGGGCTGGTGCCGGTCAGCGGAGCGGCATTGTCCCAAGCCATCGAGCTGAACGGCGTGGCCATCGACAAGAACCGCCTCGCCTTTGCCATTGGGCGCGCCATCGCAGTGGACCCCGGCCTTGTCAGCCAATTCTACGACGAGACCCCGGAAGACAGTGAAACACTGGAGCAGATGATCGAGCGCCGCGCCACCTTCCTCACCGAGTATCAGGACAAGGCCTATGCGGCCCGCTATCGCGCCACGCTGGACCGGCTGCGCGGCGCCCTGCCCGCAGATGTGCAGGACGATCTTGTGACGCGCGCCGCGAAATCCCTGTTCAAACTGATGGCCTACAAGGATGAATTCGAAGTTGCGCGCCTTTTGACCGCTGACAGCTTCAAGGATCAGATCGCGGCGGAATTCGATGGCGACTATTCGGTCAAATACCACTTGGCGCCGCCTCTGCTGGCACGCGGCAAGGACAGCCGAGGGCGCCCCAAGAAAAGCGTCTTTGGCCCCTGGCTGCGCCCAGCGCTGTCGGTTCTGGCCAAGGCCAAGGGCCTGCGCGGCAGTGCTCTCAACCCCTTTGGATATCACGAAGAAGCACGCCTGCACCGCGATCTTCTGACCTGGTATGAAAACGCTCTCCACAAGATCGCAACCAGCTATTCGGCGCAAAGCCACGAAGACTGCGCCAAGGTGCTGTCGGCTCCGATTGAAATTCGCGGCTACGGCCCGGTCCGTCTTGACGCCGCCAAGACGGTGCGCGCCGAGGCCGAAAAGCGGCTGGCGCGTATCTGACCGTTTTTCACGTGTTGCAGAGTCATACCTGAAGGAGGAGCGCGCCTAAGGTCCGCTCCTTATGCGACTTGCACGCATTTCACTTTTTTGCGTTGCATTTTCGCTTTTTTGGCTTGCTTTGCCTTTCTGTCCCAGCCCAACGTCTCTACTTAACAGGATGTTAAACTCCACAGGAATAGGCTGACTTGGCGTTTAAAAACTTGGAGCAGAGCGCGGCCGATGGAAACCCTTCCAAAGAAAAAAACCGCGCATGGAAGAATCTCTGCGATGCATGTCATCGTGGTGACCCTGTCCATCATGATGACAGTCGGAGTTTGGCTGTTCTCGGAACGCCAGATCGAGACACGGATAAAATCGCGATTTGAGTTGAGCCGGGATCGGGCACTGGACCTGATCGTTGACCGAATGGGGCAATATGAGGACGCCCTGTGGGCGGGGGTCTCTGCCGTCGAGTCCCATGGCGGCGACATGAGTCTCGAGGAATGGCGGATCTTTGCCAACACGTTGCGGATCGAAGAAAAATATCCCGGCATCAACGGCATCGGTATTATTCATTACCTCAACCAAGAAGACATCCCAAGTTACATGGAACAGCGTCTGCGAGAGCGCGAAAGCTACCGTGTACATCCGCCTCACGACGAGGAGATCCAGATGCCGATCTCCTTTATCGAACCGGAAGCCGTGAACGCTGCGGCGGTCGGCCTTGACGTTGCTCACGAGCAGAACCGGCGCATGGCAGCACTGGCGAGCCGAGACACCGGCGAAAGCCAGATCACTGGCCCGATTGTCTTGGTTCAGGACGAGGGAAGTACACCAGGCTTTCTTTTCTATGCCCCCTACTACGAAGGCGGCCCTCGCGATACGGTCGCCGAACGGCGGGAAAGCATCCTGGGTATCGTCTACGCGCCCTTTGTCGTACGCAAGCTCATGGAGGGCCTTCTGGCCAAGGACTTGCGTGAGGTCCGGTTCAGTATTCGGGACGGGGATGAGCTGATCTATGACGAGCACTCTGCTGACGATGGCCTGAACGACCCTGACCCGATGCATTCAGAGACTGTAGAGCTTAATCTCTATGGGCGTGTCTGGACGCTGGACATGCGTACGAACCTAGCCTTTCGCGCAAACAACACCTTTGCCCAACCGACCGTCATCCTACTTGCTGGCCTGTTGATCGAAGCTCTGATCATTTCGCTGCTGGTGATGATGTCGCGGGCCAACCGACAGGCTATCGCCTATGCAGACAAGGTCACGGCAGAGCTGCGCGCGGAACGAAACAAACTGGAAGAGACCAACGCACGATTGATCAAGTCCAACGATGAGCTTGAACAGTTCGCCTACGTCACATCGCATGACCTGAAAACGCCAGTCCGCGGGATCGGCAGCCTGACGGAGATGGTGAAAGAGGACCTGGAAGACTACTTGGCTAGTCCCGATGCCAACCCCGATGTACAGAACAACCTTGATCATATCATTGAACGGGTTGGCCGAATGAACGCTTTGATCGGTGGGATCCTGGAGTTCTCGAGGGTCGGCAGGCGCGTCCCAAGCGAGGCTGCTCTGGATCTTGAAAAGATCATCGAAGATCTCCGCTCGGACCTGAGCCTACGCAAGGAACAGTTGATATTGACCGGTAGCGCCGATACCGTGTCCTACGACAGCCAGATGTTTCGCAGTGTGCTGGAGAATCTGGTCAGCAACGCCGTGCGCTACCACCCCGAAGAAAGCAAAGCTGAGATCATCGTAAAAGTTGAAATGCTTGATGATCGATACCGTGTCGCAGTCAGTGACAATGGCAAGGGAATTGATCCTAGGTACCACTCAAAGATTTTTGGTGTATTCCAGACCCTGCGCGAAGCGGGTACACCGGAAAGCACTGGAGTCGGGCTGGCAATCGTGAAGAAAGCCGTGGAACAGCACGGTTTTTCTGTATCGGTTGACTCGTCACCCGGCAGCGGAACCGTGTTTCGATTTGACTGGCCGAAGCAGGCCCGCAACAATAGCAACTAAAGGTTCGTAGAAGGCCGCCTGAATGCCGAATGAAATGAATATCCTTCTGGTAGAGGATAGCGATCTGGACGCCATGATCCTAGAACGCACACTGAAGCGTATGGATCTGCCTGCCTCGATCGTACGCGCCCGCGATGGTATCGAGGCCCTGCAAATCCTCGAAGGTGAAGCTCCGAACGCTTTGACCGACGGTCCCTTTTTCATTCTTCTCGATATCAACATGCCCCGCATGAACGGTCACGACTTCCTACAGGCTCTGCGCTCCAACGAGTCGATATCGGATCATCTGGTTTTCATGTTCACCACCTCGGACAATCCGACGGATGTCTCGCTCGCCTACAAACGGAATGTGAGCGGGTATTTCGTGAAACCTCAGGGCTCTGCCGAGTTGAAAAACGTGCTCACATCGCTGCACAAGTTCTGGGAAATCTGCATTCCCCCGATCCCCTCTGCCCAGAGAGCCTGACTTCCTGCAATAGGGCCGTGCGCGCCGCGCGATGGAGCGCCCGTATGCCTAGACATCCCAGAACCGCTTCGTGTAATGCACGAATTCTTCCAGCTCGTCTTCACGCGGCTCGCGGCCAGTGAAGACGCGAAGGTATTGCGGCGTCATCTTCAGCCGGTGTTCATAGCTCTCGTTCGGCTCGGCCATATCGTATCCAAGCTGCATGTAATAGAGCACCTTGGCCCGCGTCTGGGCCTCCAGTTCGGGGTAGTCAAACCGCTCGAACATTTCGCTCAGGGCCGCGACCCTGCGCGCATCAGACCGGTCCAAGAGGCTTCGCACCTTTCCCGAGCGGCGCGCCCAGTCGCGAACCGCAAAATCGAGCGCCGTATTGAACAGGTCTGGGTCGGCAATACAGTGAAAGACATTCAGAACGGCGCCGGTGATCGTCTTTGCCGGGGCTTCAGCCTGCGCGACCATTGCGGCGGTATTGGTTTGCTCCCACGACGTCAACAGCGCATCCAGCAGATCCTGGCGCGATTTGAAATACCAGTAGAAGGAAGAGCGTGACACGCCCATCCGCTCCGCCAGCGCCAGCACCTTGACCCGCTCCACCCCATCACTGATCAGCACATCCATTGCCACATTCAGCCAATCCGCTCGGGTGACTTTGACGTTCCCCGTCAAAGGCTCGGCTGTGGGATCATCCCGGTGAAGGATCGGTTTTGTGGGCATGTGCGGAACACCTCGTGACATTCGCCAAAACGGCGTGCGAAATATCCTGCGGCGGTGCGCGCCCCTTGTCCACCGCATTTGGCGCCGTCCACCATTTGCTTTGGTCTCGGGGAGCGATTGCATGTAATAACAACAGGTCTTGGCCCGCTGGGCAGGTCGACCTGCTCTTTCGTGACATCCCTGCGATGCAACATCGCCCCGACCACCATTAGGCCGAGCCAGCAAAGTCCGGTCTACACCTGCGAACTTGGCCGTTCCCTGATCGCCGCTTGCCAGGCCAGGGTGGCGCCGTTGGCTTCGGGCACCCGCATCTGGATCACGCGGGCAAAGTCCACAAAGACGAAGGCCGAGATATCCGCCAGGGTGAAATGATCGGTTGCAAGGAATGGGCTTTCCTTCAACCGTTCCTCCAGAAGGTCAAAGAACCGCGCAGTTCGGGACTTGCCGCGTTCCGCCAGCGCCGGGATCTGCGCATAGTGATCCGGGCCGGGAATGGCGCGGTTCTGGAACGCGGGGTGCGTATTGCGCAGCGCCTCGGCAATCGGCGCGCCGCCATGCTGTTCGACGATGGAATTCCACATCAGAACCAGCCCCTTTTCATCCGGGTTCCGCCCCATCAGGGGCGGTTCGGGATAGGCGGCTTCCAGATAGGCGGCAATGCCCAGGTTCTCGGTCAGCACGCTGCCCGCGTCGGTGACCAGCACCGGGATCGTTGCGCGTGGGTTCACCTCCAGAAAGGCTGGATCCAGCTGTTCTCCCTTGGCGATGGATATATCATGGGTTTCGGGGTTCAGACCCTTTTCGGCAATGAACATGCGCGCCCGGCGCGGATTGGGCGCGGTAGAGCAATCGTAGAAAATCATGGCAGCCTCCCTCAAGCTGCCCCCAGCCTAGGGGCGGGAGGTCAGGTCAGGCCAGCATGACGGCGCGTCGCGGACGGTTCAGGCGTCGCGGCGATAAATGAAGCAGCGCCCCTCGACCGCGCCTTCGGGCAGCGGCATCTCCCGCAGCGCCTCGAAATACATCCGGTCCGAAGACACCATCAGACCGCCCACTGCCAGCAAAGGTTCGATCAGAGGCGACACCAGCCGGGCAAAGGCATCGTTTTTTTCGCGATTGTGCCCGCCAAGATCCGCATGGATCAAACTGGCCGTCGCGCCGAACCGGTCCAGCGCTGCGGGGAGCGTTTCGCGCACATCCCCGAGAATCGTCAACTCTTCGGGCGGGGTGCTGTCGGGGTGCGAGGCAACGGCGCGTTCAAAGACGTAGATGTCGCGCCCCGAGATGTTGTGCTTCATGTGATGATAGGTGCGCCCATTGCCGAGGCCCAACTCGAACACAGGCCCGCCCATGTTCGACGTTTCGGAAATCGCATGATCGAGGCAGGCCCGCTGAGACACCATGCGGTCGATGAATAGGTCCAGACGGGTGCTCATGATGAGGTCTCCTTACCGTACATGACCGCGAAGCGGCCCATTTTCTGCAGATGTGTCAGAGTTTTCTGCAAATGTGTAGAGATTACAGAAAAGTGAGCGCCAATCCCGTCGGCGCGACGCTCCGACGCGTCATAAATCCCGCACCTTGTGACGCTATTGGCGATTGGGGGTTTGACTAGAGCGCATGGCCCGCGCGATGGTGGGGAAAAAGTGGGACACAGGAAGATAATGACGCGATATCGCCGGATCAAGAGCGGGGGCCACTGAATGACTCCCCTGCTGTCAGTCGAGGGCCTCAGCATCGGCTTTGGCCGGGATGAACCCGTTGTGCGTGACGTCAGCTTTGATGTCGCGCCCGGCGGCACTCTGGCTCTGGTGGGCGAAAGCGGCTCGGGCAAGACGATCACCTGCCGTGCCGCCCTGCGCATCCTGCCGCGCGCCGCGCAGATCCGGTCTGGCAAGATCACCCTCAACGGCGGCAAGGCGCCCCTGGACCTTCTATCACTGTCGGAACGGCAGATGCGCAACGTCCGCGGAAATCGAATCGCGATGATCTTTCAGGAACCGATGCGGTCCCTGTCGCCGCTGCATAGGATCGGCAATCAGGTCTCTGAGGTTTTGTGGTTGCATGGTCGCAAAAGCGAGGCAGAGGCGCGCAAGGAAGTGCTGGAATGTTTCGAGCGTGTCGGCTTCCCGGAACCCGAGCGCACCTACAATTCCTACCCGTTCGAACTGTCCGGCGGCATGCGCCAGCGGGCCATGATCGCCATGGCGATGGTGGCAAAACCCGACCTTCTGATCGCGGATGAGCCGACAACCGCACTGGATGTGACAACACAGGCGCAGGTTCTGGGGTTGATGAAGGAACTCCAGCGCGACACCGGCATGGCGATGATCCTGGTTACCCACGATCTGGGCGTGGTGGCAAACATGGCCGAGGATGTCGTGGTAATGCACAAGGGCCGCGTGATGGAGGCGGGCCCCGCAGCGCCGCTCCTGTCCGATCCGGCCCATGCCTACACCCGCGCGCTGATCGAGGCCGCCCCCAAGATCCCCGCCGCAACAGAACCCGTACCGCCCGAGCCCAAGGAGGATCTGATCCTCGAGCTGAAATCGGTTTCCAAGACCTACACCTTACGTGCCGGAAAAGGCTGGGCGCCGCCCACCTATATTCACGCCTGCCGCGGCGTGGACTTCAAACTGCCACGCGGCAAGACGCTGGCCATCGTCGGCGAAAGCGGCTCGGGCAAGACCACAGCAGCGCGGATCGCGCTGGGGGCCGAGCCTCCCGATCCTGGTGGTGAGGTTTTGTTCCGCCCGGATCCTGACGGCGAAACTGTCAAGGTGCACCAGATGGACCGGGCCGCCCGCACCGCCTTTCAGCGCGAGGCGCAGATGGTGTTTCAGGACCCCTATTCCTCGCTCAGTCCGCGGATGCGGATCCTTGACACGATGGTTGAGCCGCTCGAAATCCACCGCATTGGCACCCCATCCGAACGCCGGGACAGGGCCGCGAAGATGCTGCAGACCGTGGGTCTGGGGCCGGAGATGCTGCAACGCTACCCCCATGCCTTTTCCGGCGGGCAACGCCAGCGCCTGTCGATCGCCCGCGCCCTGATGCTGGATCCCGCGCTCATCGTCTGTGACGAGCCGACCTCGGCGCTGGACGTGTCCGTGCAGGAACAGATCCTGCGCCTGCTGGAAGAGATCCAGGAACAGCAGGGGCTGTCCTATCTCTTTATCAGCCACGATCTGGCCGTGGTGGCGCGGATCGCCGACGAGGTGGCCGTGATGCGGCGGGGATTGATCGTCGAACAGGCCCCGCCCGAAACCCTGTTTCACAATCCCCAGCACCCCTACACCAAGGCGCTGATCGCGGCGCAGCCCGAACCTGACATAGCCCGCCCGATCAATCTGGATCTGGTGGCACAGGGGGCCGGCGCGCCGGACAGCTGGCCGGAACACTTCAGATTTACAGGTTCCGAAGCGCCGCCACTGGTGCTTTTGGAACCCGGACACAAGGTACGTTGTCATGTTTGATGCAAAGAAAGCCGTTTTGCGAACCGCTCCGAAAACCCTGTTGGCCATGGCCTTTGCAGCCGCTCTGACGCCGTTTGCGGCGCTGGCAGAGGCACTGCCGCCGCTGACCGAAAGCACCTTCTGGAAACAGGAGGTGGATGCCGGTGACCTGCCCCCAGTGGCCGAGCGTATTCCCGATGCTCCGCTTGTGATCGATCTGGCGGCCAAGGGGCGCGCATTCGGCGTGCAGGGCGGCGCGCTCAACACCATGGTGACCCGCTCAAAAGACATCCGGCAGATGGTCGTCTACGGCTATGCCCGCCTTGTCGGTTACGATGCGGACTACAAACTGCAGGCCGACATCCTGAAGGCCTACGAGGTCGAGGACAACAAGTGCTTTACGCTGCATCTGCGACCGGGGCATCGCTGGTCGGATGGATCTCCGTTTACCTCGGCCGATTTCAGGTACTGGTGGAAGGATGTGGCGAACCATCCGCTCCTCAGCCCCTCTGGACCTCCAGATTTTTTGCGCGTCGAGGGAGAATTGCCCGAGGTTTCCTTCCCGGATGAGACCACCGTGGTCTTTGAGTGGAGCCACCCCAACCCCGGCTTCTTGCACCATCTGGCGCAGGCGCGCCCACCCTTCATCTACCGTCCGGCAGCCTATCTGAAACAGTTCCACGCGGATTATGCGGACCCTGAATCACTGGCCGAAGAGGTGGATTATGCACGCGTCAAAAGCTGGGCAGCGCTGCACAACAAATACGACAACATGTACAAGTTCGACAATTTCGAACTGCCCACCCTGCAGCCCTGGATGAACGCCACTGCCGGCAAGAAGATCCGCCAGATCTTTGTACGCAACCCCTATTATCACCGCATCGACTCAAAGGGTGTGCAACTGCCCTATATCGATACTGTCGAGATGGAGATCGTCTCGGGCGGGCTGGTGGCCGCCAAGTCCAACGCCAGCGAAGCCGATCTGCAGGCGCGTGGTCTGGGCTTTCGTGACATCCCGATCCTGCGCAAGGGCGAGGCCGATGGTGGCACCTACAAGACCTACCTCTGGGGCACCGGCACCGCATCGCAGATCGCTATCTATCCGAACCTCAACGTGAACGATCCGGTCTGGCGCGCCGTTCTGCGCGATGTGCGCGTGCGCCGTGCCCTGTCGCTGGCCATCAACCGCGCGGCTGTCAACAAAGCGCTCTATTTCAAACTCGCCAAGCCCGGTGCCATGACCGTGCTTGAGCAAAGCCCGTTTTTCGATCCGGCCCTGCGCGAGGCCTGGGCTCAGTTCGATCCGGATCTGGCCAACAAACTCCTCGATGAGGCGGGCCTAACGGAAAAGGACGGCTATGGCATCCGCAAGTTGCCCGATGGGCGCCCGATGGAGTTGATTGTCGAGACCGCAGGCGAGCGGCAGGAGGTCGAGAACGCCTTGCAGATCATCACCGACGACTGGCGTGACGTGGGTGTTAAACTGGTGATGCGCCCGCTCGATCGTGACATTCTGCGCAACCGGGTCTTTTCGGGCACGACGGCGGCCTCGGTCTGGTATGGCTGGGACAATGGCATCCCGCAGCCCTATACATCGCCCGCCTATCTGGCGCCCACCGATCAGGTCTTCCTGGCCTGGCCCAAATGGGGACAGTACCACCAGACGGGCGGCGAAGCCGGGGAAGCACCCGACATGGAACCTGCCAAGCGCCTGCTGGAGCTGCTGCATGACTGGGAAATCGCCACCACGGACGAGGAGCGTACCGCCGCCTGGCGCGCTATGCTGAAGATCCACGCAGATCAGGTCTATGGCATCGGTCTGGTCGCAGGGGCACCACAGCCTGTGGTGGTGTCGAACCGACTGCGCAACGTGCCCGAGCGTGGCATCTGGGCCTGGGATCCCGGCGCTCATTTCGGCGTGCACCGCATGGACGAGTTTTTCTTTGAGGACGGCCAAGGCTGATGGAGATCCTACGATTCGCCATCTACCGCTTTGGCACCATGCTGCTCACGCTGTGGGTGGTGTCGGTGCTGGTCTTTGTCATCATCAACCTGCCCCCCGGCGACTATCTGTCCAACCAGATCGCCGAACTGCGCGCCAGCGGTCAGACGGCCGGGGTGGAAAAGGCTGAGTTCCTACGGCGCGAATATGCGCTCGATAAGCCTCTTTGGCAGCAGTATTTCATCTGGGTCGGCTTCCTGCCGGGACCACACGGGTTCTCGGGCCTGATCCAGGGAAATTTCGGCTGGTCCTTCGAATTCGATCGCCCCGTTGCAGAAATCGTCGGCGACAGCCTTTGGTTGACCGTGCTAGTGAATCTGGCCGCCGTGCTGTTCGTCTATCTCGTTGCCCTGCCGCTGGGGGTTCTGGCGGCCGCACGTTCGCGCACCTGGGTGGATTACACCTCGGCCTTTGTCGGCTACATGGGTCTTGCCACGCCAAACTTCCTCTTGGCGCTGATCCTCTTCTACTACGGCCACCGCTGGTTTGATCTGCCCATCGGCGGGCTGATGGACCCGGTTTACGAGGGTGAGCCGATGAGCTGGGACAAGGTGAAATCGATCCTCATTCACCTGATCGTGCCCACATTCGTGATCGGCACCTCCGGCGCTTCGGCGATGATGCAGCGCCTGCGCGCCAATATGCTCGATGAATTGGGCAAACCTTATGTGGAAACCGCCATCGCCAAGGGTATGGCCCCCTCGCGCATGTTGGCGAAATACCCTTTGCGCGTCGCCTTCAATCCCTTTGTGGCCGACATCGGCAACCTGCTGCCGTCAATGGTATCGGGTTCGGTTCTGGTTTCGGTCGTTCTGGGACTGCAAACAATCGGCCCGGACCTGCTGCAGGCGCTGAAATCGCAGGACATGTTCCTGTCGGCCTTCATCCTGATGTTCGTTGCCCTTCTAACGCTGATCGGCACAATGATTTCCGACGTGCTGCTGGTCCTTCTGGATCCGCGCATCCGCTACGAGGGACGTGACGCATGAGCCAGCTTCCCGATGGTCGCTACGTCGACGACGCCCCCTACGATCCCGAGCAATCCATCCGCGAGCTGGAGCGCAAAGATCTGGACGCCCCCAACTGGGTGCTGATCTGGCGCAAGTTCAAGACCCACCGGCTGGGCCTCATTTCCGGCGCGTTTTTGTTGTTCTGTTACCTGATGCTGCCCTTCGTCGGCTTCATCGCGCCTTATGGGCCGAACCAGCGCCATAGCGAGCATCTCTATTCGCCGCCACAGAACATCAACTTCTTCCATGAGGGCGAATTCCTTGGTCCGTTCATCTATCCGATGACATCCGAGGCCAATATGGAAACCTTCCAGTGGGAGTTCAAACCGGACTACGACAATCCGCAGCCGCTGAAATTCTTCTGCGAGGGCAGCCCCTACCAGATTGCCGGGCTGATCCCCGCGAATACGCATCTGATCTGTGCGCCCAGCGCCGATATGCCGTTCTTCCTGTGGGGATCAGACCGGCTGGGTCGTGACGTCTTCAGCCGCATTCTTTATGGCGCGCAACTGTCGCTCACTGTGGGTCTGATCGGCATCACCGTATCCTTCGTTCTGGGCATCTTTTTCGGCTCTGTCGCAGGTTATTTCGGGGGGCGGATTGACTGGGTGATCAACCGCGTGATCGAGATCCTGCGTAGCCTGCCAGAGCTGCCCCTTTGGTTGGCGCTTTCGGCCGCCGTACCCTCGAACTGGTCGCCGGTGGCGGTTTTCTTCATCATTTCGGTGATCCTTGGCATCCTGGATTGGCCGGGACTTGCACGATCAGTACGTGCCAAGTTCCTGTCGCTGCGCGAAGAGGAATACGTGCGCGCCGCCGAGATGATGGGCGCCACATCGGGCCGGGTGATCCGCAAGCATCTGTTGCCGAATTTCATGAGCCACCTGATCGCCTCGGCCACGCTGTCGATCCCGGCGATGATCCTCGGGGAAACCGCACTGTCCTTTCTCGGGCTTGGCCTGCGTGCGCCTGCGGTCAGCTGGGGCGTGATGCTGAACGATGCGCAGAACCTCGCCAATATCGAGATCTACTGGTGGACCGCCATTCCGATGCTACCTATCGTCGTGGTGGTACTGGCCTTCAACTTCCTTGGCGATGGGCTGCGTGACAGTTTGGACCCCTACCAGCAATGACCCTGATTTCCGCCCTGCCCGATCCCGCCAGCTACAGTATCACTGGCAGCGGGGTCTGGCCTTCGGCCTTTGCGGTGACCGAGCTGGCCAATGCCAGCGTCGCCGCCGTCGGGGTCGAGCTGGCCCACTTCATGAAGGCCGCGGACCTCGCGGACACGCCGCCTGCGGTAACCGTGGATCAACGGCTTGCCTCGCTCTGGTTCGGCTACAGTTTTCGCGCCAAAGGCTGGGAAATGCCCTCTCTCTGGGATCCCATTGCAGGCGACTACCCTTGCGCCGACGGCTGGATTCGCCTGCACACCAACCTGCCGCACCACCGCGCCGCTGCCCTTGCTGCACTTGGCTGTGCAGGCACGCCCGAAGCCGTGCGTGCGGCTGTTGCCACCTGGTCAGGAGATGATCTGGAGCGCGCGATCGTCACGGCTGGGGGCGTGGCGGCAACCATGCGCAGCCGAGATCTATGGCAGTCGCATCCACAAGGCATGGCCGTTTCCTCCGAGCCGCTGGTGCAGTGGACCGCGCCGCGCGATGTTCGTCCGCGTGCCCTCCCGAATGCGACCGAGGCACGGCCATTGGCGGGGCTCAAGGTGCTGGATCTCACCCGCGTTCTGGCCGGACCGATTGCCACACGTACCCTGGCGGGCTTCGGCGCCGAGGTGCTGCGGATCGACCCACCCGGCTGGGACGAACCCGGCGTGATCCCCGATATCTCTCTGGGCAAGCGCATGGCCATGCTCGACCTCAAAAGCCCAAAAGACCGCAACCGGTTCGAAGCGCTCCTTGCCGGGGCCGATGTGCTGGTCCACGGCTATCGCCCCGGTGCCCTCAAGGATCTGGGATACGGCCAGCAGATGCGTGACCAGCTTGCCCCGAACAGGGTGGAAGTCACGCTCAATGCCTATGGCTGGACAGGTCCCTGGGCACGGCGGCGCGGCTTTGACAGCTTGGTTCAGATGAGTGCCGGCATCGCCGATACGGGCCGCGCCTGGGCCAAAGCGGACAAGCCGACACCCCTGCCGGTGCAGGCACTGGATCATGCCACGGGCTACCTGATGGCCGCTGCCGTCCTGTCGGCCCTGCGAGAGGCGATTCAGCACGGCAAGACGCCCCAGGCGCGCCTGTCGCTTGCCCGCACAGCCGAGCTTCTGGCCAGCCTGCGCCCCTCGGCAACCGGAGCACAGATCACGAAAGCTGAGGATGCGGACTACGCCCCCGCCATCGAAAGTTCTAGCTGGGGATCAGGATTGCGGCTTAAACCGCCCCTCGCGCTTGCGGCAACGCAAATGCGCTGGGATCTGCCTGCCTCAAAGACCGGTTTCTCCCCCGCACAGTGGACGGCCTGACCCCTTTGCGCCCGGCCCAACGCCAAACGGAGCCCGCTTGTGCGGTCCGGCGCGAGGCGGGTGCGGACATGCACTCAACTGCCGCCAGCGCCCCCTTCCGCGCTTAACGGTCGTCGCTTGGCCCCCCGTTGACGTCCAGCAGATCCTCGTCGATCGCCGCCTGTACTGCGCCTGTCACAGCTTCTTTTTTCTGCGGCGTCATGCCGTCCGCCTGATCCTCAGCAAGTCGCACCGTTACTTCACGGTGTGCGAACTTGATGCCTTCACGTTCGAACAGCTGGCGGATTTCTTCGTAGACCTTCTTGCGCACCAGCCATTGATCGCCGGGTTTGGTCATAAACTTGACCCGGATGATCATCGCCGAATCCTGCATCTCGATCACACCCTGCGACTTCAGCGGCTGGATGAAATTGTCGCCGATCACCGGATCGCTGAGCAACTGCTGGCCCAGCTTCTTGATCAGCTTGCGCACTTTTTCCACGTCGGTGTCATAGGTCACGCGCAGGGGCAGTTTCATCATTACCCAGTCGCGCGAATAGTTGGTCAACACCCGGATTTCGCCAAAAGGGATCGTGTGCAGCGCACCCAGATGATGGCGCAGCTGGAAGGACCGGACCGAGATCTTCTCGACCGTGCCCTTCACATCGCCGATGTCGATGTATTCGCCCTTGCGGAAAGCATCATCAACCAGAAAGAAAGCCCCCGAGAAAATGTCGCGCACAAGCGCCTGTGAGCCGAAACCCACCGCCAAACCAACGACACCGGCACCAGCAAACAGGGGGCTCACGTTTATGCCCAGTTCCAACAATACGATCAGAATGATCGAGACCAGCACCACCGCCAGGATGGCGCCCCGGAACAATGGCAGGAGTGTTGCAAGGCGGCTGGCACCGCCTGCGCCGCCCTCATCGCCGAGCTCTGCCTCCGTCTGATCGCCCACCTCCTCATCGATCTTTCCATCGATCCAGATCCGGGCGACATTGTAGACAATGTATCCGATGAAGAGGATCACCACGATATCGTAGAACCGGTCGATGGCGGAATCCTCGATCCAATCGATATCCGGATTCCAGACATAGAACAGAGCCACCGCCCCCATCACAAAGGCCAGAATGCCTGCAACCCGCCGCGCGAGGTCTTCAAAGGTGGCGATGGGGTGGCGCCTCAGGACCGGGGCAGCCATCTCTTCTGCCTCTTCCTGCCCCTCGCCTTCCTCGCCATCGCCGACTTCAGCGCTGCTTTGCTGGGGCAGGCCCCGCCTGCTCGCATAGACTTCGATCCCGTAGTTGATGACACCGTAGACCACCAGGATTGAGGTCAAGACCAGATAAGTGCCCATCATCAACGGAATGGACATCTCCCGCTCCAGAACCAGATCAAATGCCAGTTGCAACCACCCAAAGGCGATATAGGCCGCAACGGCCGGAGCCCAGGCCACAGAAAGGACGCGGAGCAGCCAGGAGCATTCCTCCGCCGGACGCCCTGCGCGGATTGCGCTGGTGATGGCGCGGGCGTTGAAGGCCACCAGTGCCAGATTCCCCACCACGCCCAACAGCGCCAGCCCACCATAGACCACCGCATAGACGTTGTAATTGAGGCCAAAGTCCCCCACCCATGACGCGAAGATCAGCGTCGCAATGTCATAGGTGGCCAGTACTGACGCCCATATATAGAGCCGCTTGGCATCCCGGTCCGAAAACACCGGTATCCGATACTGGCTAAGGTAGGGCGACAACACCATGCGCCAGAGATCGGAAATGGTCCGCGACAGGAAGAAGGCCGTGTAAATGGCCAGAACCGTAAACCGGATCGAGGCATCGCCGGACGAGCCGAATATCAGGAAAGAGGCCAGAAGCGCGACGACCATTGCAAAGATCGTTCCGCCGATGCCCATGAGAAACCGAAACACCAGAAACGGCATCTTTTCCCTGTAGCCTTGCGGCTGCTCTTTGGAGCGGGCGACCACATAGTGCACCGCAAACCGCTTTCCGTAGATCTCACCGGCCAGCCAGCGCCCAAGCAGCAGGAACAGAAGGCTCCAGAACAGAAGCTCCACATAAGTCATGATTCGCCCGTCCGGGCTGGTCTGACGCAGGATGTATTTCATCTCGAAGATGGAATAAGGCAATGCTTCCAGTCTGCTGCGCAGCTCATCTCGGAAGATATCCATCTCCGACTGGGCCTTCATCAACATCGAGGCGCCTTCCATCTTGTCAGATGCCGCACCCGCCTTGTCTGGACCACCCGCGCCATCCAGGCGGGTGCCACTGCCATCCACGATGATCACCCCAACGCCTTTTTCCGCCGCCAGTTCTATTGCCCGCGCAAAGGGATCTTTCTCATCCGCCGCGCTGGTATCTGGGGTGGCCTGACTGCTCGCCTGTCCATAGAGCAGTGTTTGCGCCTGCGAGGCGCCCGGGACCAAGACCCAGATCGAAAAGAAAAACGCCAAGGCGGGGACAACTCGGCCGAACAGGCGAAGAGTGCGCAAAATCATGATAGGAAGATCCTCGTAAATCTGCCCCGAAGGTTAGCCAGCCCCCACCAAAGGTGCAATTGCCCGCGCGCAACACTGGAGCAGAGTTTGATGCCCCCGCCGGTGACTCTTGCGCTGGTGCATGGCATTTTCCCTCCAATCGGCACCATATCGACCAATCGCCCTTGATTTCAGCGTCTGGCTATTGCACCACCCCCTATGTTCCACCTGTTTCGGGCAACCCAATGAAAGACCAGACTAGCGCAATGCCCGAGAGGGACAGCGGCACACGCGGCCCGCGTGTCATGCTCTACAGCCATGACACATTCGGGCTGGGTCATCTGCGCCGCTCGCGGGCACTGGCCGGTGCAATCACAGCTGCGGATCCCTCGGCATCGGCGCTGATCCTGACCGGATCACCCGTGGCGGGGCGCTTTGCCTTCCCCAGCCGCGTCGATCACATGCGCCTGCCCGGCGTGATCAAGCGCAGCGACGGCAGCTATGCCTCGCGCACCATGGGAATGAGCATTGAGGAAACCACCGAGCTGCGCGCCGGGCTGATCCGCTCAATGGCCGAGCAGTATGACCCCGACGTTCTGATCGTCGACAAGGAGCCAACAGGCTTTCGCGGAGAGTTGATGCCAGCCCTCAACAGCCTGCGCAATCGGGGCCGATGCAAACTGGTCTTGGGTCTGCGCGATGTGCTGGATGAGCCCGAGGTGCTGGCAGCGGAATGGGAGCGCAAGAATGCCGTTCCGGTCGCTGAAGACTACTATGACGAGATCTGGGTTTATGGGCTGCGCTCGGTTTATGATCCGACACAGGGGCTGGAGCTGTCCCAGGACGCCCGCGCCCGCATGCACTGGACCGGCTACCTGCGCCGCGATCTGAGTCAAGGCGGGCAGCCACCACAGCAGCCTTATGTCCTGATCACCCCCGGTGGTGGCGGTGATGGTGCGATGATGGTGGATCTGGTGCTGTCCGCTTATGAACAGGATCCAGACCTCAACCCCCGCGCCGTGCTGGTCTATGGCCCCTTTCTTTCAGGTGACACCCGCGACGCCTTCGAGGCCCGCGTTGCCGCTCTAAACGGCCGTGTGACCTCTGTGGGCTTTGAAAGCCGGATCGAAACCCTTTTTGCCGGGGCTTGTGGCGTCGTCTGCATGGGGGGCTACAATACCTTCTGCGAAGTCCTGTCCTTTGACAAACCCGCAGTGATCGTCCCCCGTACCACCCCCCGGCTGGAGCAATGGATCCGCGCCAGCCGCGCCGAAGAGCTGGGCCTCGTCGCAATGCTGGACGAAAACCGCGACGGCTGGACGCCCGAGGCCATGATCCGCGCCATCCGTGCGCTAAAGGATCAGCCCTGTCCCTCGGCCGCCTTTGGTGCGGGGTTTCTGGACGGGCTGGACTATGTCACCCACCGGGTCAGCGCATTGGTGGAGCACGCGCCAAGAAAGGCCGCTGAATGAGCCCTGTCCGCCCGCCGCTTGCGGTTCTGGTCAAAGGCTGGCCGCGCCTGTCGGAAACCTTCATCGCGCAGGAACTGGTCGCGCTTGAAGCAGCCGGTCATGCGTTCGAGATCTGGTCCCTGCGCCATCCCACGGATGTGAAACGCCATCCGCTTCACGAGCGCCTGCAGGCGCAGGTGAACTACCTGCCGGAATACCTTTACCAAGAGCCGGAGCGCGTTTGGCGCGCCCGCGAAACCGCAAAAACCCTGCCCGGCTACAGAGAAGCATGGCGGATCTGGCGCGCCGATCTGCGCCGCGACCCCAGTCGCAACCGCATCCGCCGCTTTGGTCAGGCCTGCGTGCTGGCGGCCGAGATGCCGGACAGCGTGCTAGGCCTATACGCCCATTTCCTCCATACGCCGTCGTCCGTGGCGCGCTATGCGGCGATCATGCGCGGTCTGCCGTGGAGCTTTTCGGCCCATGCAAAGGATATCTGGACCTCCCCCGATTGGGAGATCCGCGAAAAGCTCTCCTCGATCGATCACGGCGCCACCTTTGGTGCCACCTGCACCGCCTTTGGCGCAAGACACTTGCAGGACATGTCCGACGATCCAGCACGCATCGATCTGATCTACCACGGCCTTGATCTCAGCCGCTTTCCGTCTCCGCCAGAGCGAGTCTGGCGCAAAGCGCATGATCCGCTGCGCCTGATGTCCGTCGGTCGCCTTGTAGAAAAGAAAGGTTTCGACCGTCTGATCGAAGCGCTGGCGCTGCTACCGGCGGGGCTTGACTGGCACTGGACCCATATCGGCGGTGGTGGGCTTGGTGATCTGTTGCAGGGCATGGCGACGGATGCGGGCGTTGCCGACCGCATCACCTGGCGCGGCGCCTGTGATCAGCCCGAAGTGATCGAGGCCATGCGCGAAAGCGACATCTTCGTTCTGCCCAGCCGCGTCGCAGCAGACGGCGACCGCGACGGGCTGCCGAACGTGCTGATGGAGGCCGCGTCCCAGCGGCTGCCAATCTTGTCGACGCCCGTCTCGGCCATCCCCGAGTTCATAGACAGCGGCACGCATGGTCTGCTGAGTGACGACGCGCCCGAAGCGCTGGCCGCCGCGATCTGCGACATGGCCAATACCCCCGAGAAGACCGCAACCATGGCCGAGGCCGCCCTGATGCGCCTGCGCCAGGAGTTCGGCATGGATCCCGGCATTGCGCGCCTGTCAGAACGGCTCACCTCCATGCTGAACGGCGCATGACCGGCGGCACTGACAAACGCATCGCCTTTTATGCGCCGATGAAATCGCCGCGCAGCCCGGTGCCCTCGGGCGACCGTGAAATTGCCCGCAATCTGATGAATGTCATCGCCGCAGGCGGCGCACGGGTCGATCTGATGAGCGAGCTGCGCATCTATGACAAGGCGGGCAATGCCGAGCAGCAGGACGCACTGCGCACTGCGGCCCGGCAGGAGGTTCGGCGCCTTTTGGATAAGATGCCTACCGTGGATCTGTGGGTCACTTACCACAACTACTACAAGGCGCCTGACCTGATCGGTCCCGAAGTCGCCCGTGCGCGCGCCATTCCCTATGTACAGATCGAAAGCACCCGCGCCATGAGCCGCCTCACCGGCCACTGGGCGGGTTTTGCCCAGTCAGCCCATGACGCAGCCGATGCCGCCGATGTCATCTTCTACTTCACGGCCAATGACCTCATCACGCTTGAGCGCGAACGCCACGGCGCTCAGGCCCTCGTTCATTTGCCGCCGTTCCTGCCGCAATCCAAACTGCCGCCCCCTTCAACCCTTCAGGGCCATATGCTGAGCGTGGGCATGATGCGCGCCGGGGATAAACTGGCCTCATACCGCATCATCGCGGACACGCTGTCGCATCTTGACGGTGACTGGCGGCTAGAGATCGCAGGCGATGGCCCCGCCCGAGCAGAGGTCGAAACCATGATGGCGCCTTTTGGCCGACGCGTGCATTTCCTCGGACAGCTCGATCGGCAGGCACTTGGTGCGGCCTACGCCCGCGCGGGGCTGTTCTTGTGGCCCGGCGTCAACGAAGCATTCGGCATGGCCTACCTAGAAGCGCAGGCCCATGGCCTGCCAATCGTGGCGCAAGACCGCCCCGGGATGCGCGATGTTCTGGCGCCCGGAACATATCCGGCACCGGAAGAAGGCGCAGAGGCGCTGGCGGATCAGATCAATGCGCTCCTGTCCAATCCGGACCTGCGCGCGCAGTGCAGCACCAAAACCCGCGAAATGATCTCCAAAAGCCACCTTGCGCCCGCTGCCGCCACCCGCTTCTGGGATGCGGTATTGCCCCTGCTGGAGAACCGCCCATGATCCGTCTTGCCCTCTTGCGCCATGGTCATACCGACTGGAACCGTGTCGGCCGCATCCAGGGGCGCAGCGATATTGCGCTGGATGATGCGGCCCGCGCCGAACTGGCAGCCCAGGCCCTGCCCGCCCCATGGGATCGAGCGGATCTGTGGTCCAGCCCGCTTAAGCGGGCGGCGGAAACCGCCCGGCTGGTTGCAGGGCACGCACCTGAAACGGCGCCGGAACTCATTGAAATGGACTGGGGCGACTGGGAAGGTCTGCGCGGGATCGACCTCAAGGCCGACCCAGACAGTGGCTTTCGCGATATCGAGCATTGGGGCTGGGACTACCGCCCTCCCGGTGGCGAGAGCCCGGAGGAGGTCTGGGCGCGGATCGCGCCATGGCTTGAGCGCCTGACGAGCGATACCGTTGCGGTTTGCCACATCGGCATCATGCGGATGATCCTGGCGCGCGCCCATGGCTGGGATTTCGACAGCCCGGCGCCATTCAAGATCAAACGCAACCGGCTTTTCGTGGTCGAGATCGACGGCGATAGCCTCACCCCCCTGACCGACCCGATCCGCCTGATCCCCAAGGACTCACAATGAAGGTTCTGATCGCCGTCACGCATCTTTTGGGGACCGGACATCTGTCGCGGGCGCTCACGTTGGGCCGGGCCTTTGCCGCCGCAGGTCATCAGGTCTGCGTAGCCTCGGGCGGCTTCCCCGCCCCCCAGTTGAGGCATGACGGCCTTGACTTGGTGCAACTCCCGCCTTTGCGTTCCGATGGGGTAGACTTCACACGCCTGCTGACCCCCGATGGCACGGTTGCCGATGAGGGCTACCACACCGCGCGGCAAGACGCCCTGCGCAGTGCTCTGACGGAAATGCAGCCCGACGTTCTGATCACCGAGCTTTACCCATTTGGCCGCCGCAGCCTGAAGACAGAGTTCTTGGCGCTTTTGGAGGCCGCGCATGCCCTGCCCCGGCGCCCCATAGTGCTGGCCTCGATCCGCGATATCCTTGCGCCACCCTCAAAGCCGAGAAAAGCGGTGGAGGCTGATGCGGTGATTGCAGAGTTTTATGACGCTGTGCTGGTCCATTCCGACCCTGCTGCCACGCGGCTGGAAATCAGCTGGCCCGTCTCCGAGATGCTGGCAGGGAAGCTGCGCTACACCGGTTTCGTCGCGCCCCGCGCCGCCGCACCGCATCCCGAGCAGACAGGCGCGGGCGAGGTGCTGGTCAGCGCCGGGGGTGGTAGCGTGGGTGACTCCCTTTACGAATGCGCGCTGGAGGCCGCTCGGCTAATGCCTGGCACGCGGTGGCGTATTCTCGTCGGAGGCAACGATGCGGCAAATCGGATCGCTCGGTTTGAGGCTGCGCGTTCACCCGCCCTGATCGAGGCCGCGCGCTCTGATTTCCGGCAGATGCTGCGCCATGCCGCCGCCTCGGTCAGCATGTGCGGCTACAACACCGCACTGGACCTCTTGCAAGCGGGAACGCCCGCCGTGCTAGTGCCCTTTGATGCAGGCAAGGAGGTGGAGCAATCCCTGCGCGCGGGCAGCCTTGCACCGCTGGACGGTATCGAGGTCATCAAGACCGCAGACCTGACGCCCGTTGGGCTGACACAGGCGGTGCGGACCGTGATGGCAGCCCACGTGCGCGCAACAGACGGTTTCCGGTTTGACGGCGCCGCCAGAACGGTAGAGATTGCTGCCAAACTGGCGGGGGACCGTGAATGACAGTGGATTGGAGCGCCCTCGATCGTGAGCTGGACACCTGGCAAGAGGCTGGGCTGACCCTGCCCCTATGGTGGCGCGATGACGATGCCATTGATCGCACACCGCCGCTTGACCTGTTGAGCGAACTCTCTGCACATCTGAACCTGCCGGTGCATCTCGCCATTATCCCAAAAGACGCACAAACCGGCCTTGTCGAACATATGCGTTCTACCCCGCAGCTCATCCCTGTCGTGCATGGCTGGGCCCATCAAAGCCATGCACCGGCGGGCGAAAAGAAATCCGAATTCGGCGCGCACCGTCCGATTGACGACAGGCTGGACGAGGCCGAAGCCGGCCTGAGGCGCCTCAAAGAGCTGTTTGGATCCAGTCTGCGCCCGATGTTCGTACCACCCTGGAACCGGATCGCGCCGGATATGCTGCCCTGGTTGGCAGGGCTTGGGTATGCAGCGCTGTCAACCTTCACCCCGCGCAGCCAATCGAAAGCCGCGCCGGGTCTGGTCCAGATCAACACGCACCTGGATCCGATCTCCTGGAAAGACAGCCGCTCCTTGCTACCCGAAGACGAGTTGATCAGGCAGGTCACACAGCACCTCAAGGATCGTAGGCAGGGCCGCGCGGATGTACGCGAACCCTATGGGATCCTGACACACCACCTGATACATAATGCCGCGATCTGGACCTTCACCGAAGCGCTGATCGCGCGCCTGATGGCAGGCCCGGCCGTGGCCTGGACCTATGACGAAAGGACGTCCTGAATGAGCCGACTGGATTCGATGCTGCGCCGCCTGACTGCCCAGCGTGACGGGCTGAACTGGGCCGCCGAGCAGATCGCGGACGTGCCCGGCGATGCGCTGGACATGGGGCTCGGCAACGGGCGCACCTACGACCATCTGCGCGAAATCCTACCGCAGCGCCGCATCTGGGTTATCGACCGGGTGCTGCAATGCCACCCGTCTTGTGTGCCGCCTGAAAAGGATTTCCTGCAAGGCGAAGCCGAACCCATGCTGCAACGCCTTGCCACTGAAGGTCACAAGATCGTGCTGGCCCATTATGATTTCGGCTTTGGCGTCAAGGAAAAGGACGTCGCCGAAGCCGCTGCCATGTCGCCGGTGATCGCCTCTGTCATGGCCCCGGGCGGCATCATCGTCTCGGGCCAGCCTTTGGTGGGATTCGAGGAGTTGGACGGACCCCAAGGCATCCCCGAGGGCCGCTACATGTTCTACCGCGCCTAAGCGGAAACGGCATAGAGAACCGGCCCCGGCGCAGGCTGCACCGGAGCCTTTTTCATCCTGTTAGATATCAAGCCACCCGCTGACCACGAGCAAACACACCCTGCAGGGCAGGCACACCGGCGCGCATGGCAAAGCGGATCAGATCCGCGCGTTTGCCAATCTCCAGCCGCCCGCGATCCTCAAGACCCACCGCCTTGGCCGGGGCGCTGGTAACGGCGGCGAGCCCCCGCGCCATATCGCCCCAGATCTCTCCCAAACGCGCGGCGGCCAAGAGCAGCGCGGCCGGGACATAGTCGGAAGAAACGATATCGAGAAGGTCCAGCTCGGCCAGTTCTTGTGCCGCAACATTGCCCGAGTGCGACCCACCCCGGATCAGGTTCGGCGCCCCCATCATCACCTGTATGTCATGGGCATGGCAGGCTCGGGCGGCCTCCACGGTAGTGGGAAACTCGGCCAGACGGATGCCGTGACCGGCGGAGACGGCGACCTGATCCTCGGTGGTGTCATCATGGCTGGCCAGCACCGCACCAAAACGCTTTGCGGCCTTGACCGCCTCCACCTCGTGCAGGTCGCCATAGGTGTCGCGCATGGTCTTGAGGTTCGCGATATGCTGCAAAAAGGCATCGTCATCGAACCCGTGCTTGCCCTTCACATAGGCCTCGAGTTTCGAAATATCGCGGAACTGTCGCTGCCCCGGCGTGTGGTCCATCAGTGACACCAGCCCGACGCGGTCTTCATCGCCAAACGCATTGAGCTCCTCCACCAAGGTCTCCGAGCAGACCTCGGCGCGCAAATGCAGGAAGTGGCTGATCTTAAGCGCATCCTTGGCGCGCAGTTCCAGAAGCTCGCTGGCAAGGCTGCGGGCGTATTGACCATAGCGCGCTTCCTTGGCCTTGATCGAGCCCACGCGCATCGCATCAAACACCGTGGTAATGCCGGTGCCGGCGAGT
The DNA here is from genome assembly GCF_014884385.1 of Phycobacter azelaicus. Lineage (NCBI taxonomy): Bacteria > Pseudomonadati > Pseudomonadota > Alphaproteobacteria > Rhodobacterales > Roseobacteraceae > Phycobacter > Phycobacter azelaicus. Next base: position 761,313 of record NZ_WKFH01000003.1, read on the forward strand.
TCCGCATCATGGGCGATGATCGCAGCGGCATGGGGCCAATCCACCTTGGGGCGGGGCTGGATGTGGCGCTCCAGATTATCGGTGTGCAGCTCGATCAGGCCGGGGCTGACGATATCACCGCCGCAATCCACCGCACCGGCGGGCACGCCCGCACCCTCGGCCATATCCGTGATCTCTCCGTCCTTGATCCTGAGGCTGCCGGTGCGGGTTTCACCGGGCAGGACAAGGGTGGCATTGGCAAGGATCATCTCTTGTGTCATCTGGAGTTCACATCTTTCGAGGTATTGGAAAGGCCACGTTTAGGAGGCCAATGTGACATTCACGCGATACGCGATCTATTTTGCGCCGCCCCACGGGGCGGACTGGAGCCGTTTTGGTGCCAGCTGGCTGGGCTGGGATATGGAGACCGGGGAGGCACTGCCGCACCCGGAGGTCGAAGGGCTGGACGTGGCCGCGATCACAGCAACGCCGCGCAAATATGGCCTGCATGCGACCATGAAACCGCCGATGCGACTGGCAGAGGGATACACACAGGCCGATCTGGAAACCGCCTGCGCCGCGCTGGCCGCCACGCGGGCCCCGGTGACGCTGGACGGTTTGCAGCTGACACGGCTGGGCCGTTTCCTTGCGCTGCGCCCGGTGGGAGATGAAAGTGCGCTCAATGCGCTGGCCGCCGCCTGCGTGCGCGACCTCGACCCCTTCCGCGCGCCCGCGCCTGAGGCGGAACTCGCCCGCCGCCGCAGCGCGGGTCTCAGCCCCGCGCAGGACCAGAACCTTGTGACCTGGGGCTATCCTTACGTACTGGATCAGTTTCGCTTTCACATCACCCTGACTGGCAAACTGCCCAAGCCGGACCTGCCCGACGTCGAAGAGGCTCTGCAAGCGCATATGAACCCGCTCTTGCCCACGCCCTTTGTGATCAATGATCTGGCGCTGATGGGCGAGGATACCGAAGGGCGCTTTCACCTGATCCACCGCTACGCCCTGACCGGCTGAATCGCGGCGCGCGCGGCCATGATCGCCGTAGCCAGATCGCCGCTGTTGTCGATCTCCTGCACCTGGGCCAGCCCCGCAGGCAAAGGTTTGCCCGCGCGGGCAAGTCGACGCTGCACCTCAGCGGCATCTTCGCGCCCGCGCGCCGCCAGACGGGCGGCAATCACTTCGGGGCGGGCGGTGACCGAGAGCACGCGAAAATCGTCAAAGGCCTCCTGCGCGTTCAGCAGTACCCCGCGTGAGAGGTTGACCAATACGGCGCTCGCCCCGACGCGCAGGCTCTCGATCTCTCTTGGAATGCCATAGTGCAGCCCATGGGCAGGCCAGTGCAGTGCAAAGGCCCCCTTGCGAGCAAGATCAAGAAACTCTGCTTCGGAGACGGGGGTGTAGTCTTCGCCCCCCGCCTCGGGCGCGCGGGTGATCACCCGGCGCATCAGACGTACACCGGGGTCGGCCTGCCGCAGTCCCTCCATCAGGCTGTCCTTACCGACGCCAGAGGGGCCAACAACGGCAATCACCGGCCCCTTGTTCGCGCCCATGCTCATGCCGCGGCCCTTGGCGTGAAAGCCGAAACATCGACGAAGCGGTCGCAGACCTGCTCGCGCGCGGCCTCGTCATGGAAAATGCCGACTATGGCCGCGCCGCGCGCCTTGGCCCCTTCGATCAGCCCCAGAACCGTGGCGCGGTTTTGCGCATCAAGGCTCGCCGTGGGCTCATCCAGCAACAGCGCCGGATAGTCATAGGCAAAGCCCCGCGCGATGTTCACCCGCTGCTGCTCCCCGCCAGAGAAGGTGGTCGGGCTGAGGCTCCAGAGCCGTTCGGGAATGTTGAGCCCTCCCAGAAGGGTCGCTGCCTTGTCCCGCGCGTCCTCGATCGGGGTGCCCACCGAAAGCAGTGGCTCTGCCACCACATCCAGCGCGGGCACACGCGGCACGACGCGCAGGAACTGGCTGACATAGCCGAGCGTCGTGCGGCGCAAGTCCAGGATCTCGCGCGGCTCGGCCTGTGCCACATCGGTATCGCCCACCATGATGCTGCCCGAAGCGGCGAGATAGTTGCCGTAGATCAGCCGCATCAGGGTCGATTTCCCGGCCCCCGAAGCCCCAATCAGGCCGACGCATTCGCCGGGTTTGACAAAGAGCGTGGCGCCCTCCATCACCGGGATCACGGCGCTGCCCTGATTGTGCAGGGTGAAGCTTTTGCTGACGTTTTGAAGTTCGATCATCCGTTTACCCTCACACCTGCAACACGCTGGAAACCAGCAGCTGCGTATAGCCATGTTGCGGATCGTCCAGCACCTGATCGGTGAGACCCGTTTCCACCACATGGCCGTCCTTCATCACCATCAACCGGTCCGCCAGAAGGCGCACCACCGCCAGATCGTGGGTGACGATAATGGCGCTGAGGCCCATCTCGCGCACCAGCCCCCGCAAGAGATCCAAAAGCCGCGCCTGAACCGAGACATCGAGGCCCCCGGTGGGTTCATCCATGAAGACCAGCCTTGGCCCGGTCACCAGATTGCGGGCGATCTGAAGCCGCTGCTGCATGCCGCCGGAAAAGGCCGAGGGGCGGTCATCAATGCGGGCATCGGAAATTTCCACCCGGCCCAGCCAGTCAGCAGCGCGGGCGCGAATATCGCCATAGTGACGATCACCGACCGCCATCAGCCGCTCACCGATGTTGCCCCCGGCCGAAACCGACATGCGCAAGCCATCGCGGGCGTGCTGATGCACAAAGGCCCAGTCGGTGCGCCCCAGCATCCGGCGGGCAGGTTCCGACATGGTGACCGTATCCACCGGCCCGTCGGCGCGGGTGTCAAACACCACCTCTCCCCGATCCGGCGCCAGATGCCCGGCAAGGCAGTTCAGCAAGGTAGACTTGCCCGAGCCGCTTTCGCCGACGATGCCCATCACCTCACCGGGATAAAGATCAAAGCTCACATCGGTGCAGCCGATCCGTGCGCCATACATCTTGGCGACGTCTTTCACTTGCAGCAAAGGGGTCATGCCGCGGCCTCCTCTCCCAGGCGGCCCACATGACCTGCCTCGCGCCGCGAACGGCAGTAATCGGTATCCGAGCAGACAAACATCCGGTTGCCCGCATCATCGAGGATCACCTCATCCAGATAGCTGTCCTCTGCCCCGCAAAGGTCACAGGGATGGTCCGCCTTGCTGGCCTCAAAGGGATAGTCCTCGAAATCGAGACTAACCACCTTGGTATAGGGCGGCACCGCGTAGATGCGCTGCTCGCGGCCCGCGCCGAACAGCTGGATCGCGGCCATCTCCATCTTGGGGTTGTCGAACTTGGGGATCGGCGAGGGGTCCATCACGTAGCGATCCGAAACCTTCACCGGATAGGCATAGGAGGTCGCGATGGCCCCGTGCTGGGAGATGTCCTCGTAAAGCTTGACGTGCATCAGGCCATATTCCTGAAGCGCATGCATCTTGCGGGTCTCTGTCTCGCGCGGCTCAAGGAAGCGCAGCGGCTCCGGGATCGGCACCTGATAGACAAGGATCTGATCTTCGGTCAGCTCCGCCTCGGGGATCCGGTGGCGAGTCTGGATGACGCTGGCCTTTTCGGTTTCCTCGGTGGTGGCGACCCCAGCGGTGCGCTCAAAGAACTTGCGGATCGACACTGCATTGGTGGTGTCATCGGCGCCCTGATCGATCACCTTGAAGGTATCCTCGGGCGTCAGCGTCGCGGCAGAGACCTGCACTCCGCCGGTGCCCCAGCCATAGGGCATGGGCATTTCGCGGCTGGCAAAGGGCACCTGATAGCCCGGCACCGCCAGCCCCTTCAGGATCGCCCGGCGGATCATCCGCTTGGTCTGTTCGTCAAGGTATGCAAAGTTGTAGTCAGACATGGGGTGTCCTTTCCGCAGTCTGAGTAGATTGGAAAACCGGGTAAGTACTTCGCGAATTCTCGCCCGGGACGCTTGCGGCCCGGGCTGCGCCTGCCTGCCCCGTCAAACCGCAGGTTTGCCTCCGGCAAAACGCAGGCGCATGCGCGCCGGCCCAGGCAGTCACCGCCCTAGTATCGGAGAGAACGCTCATTCCGCCGCCTCCCGTGCCGCCATCTGCTCCACCGCCTCGGCGGCTTCGCGGCGCAGCTTGCGCACCAGTTCCAGCTCGGACTGGAAATCGACGTAATGGGGCAACTTGATATGTTCGAGGAACCCGGTCGCCTGGATATTGTCCGAATGGCTCAGGACAAATTCCTCGTCCTGCGCCGCAGCGCCGAGGTTGTCCTCTCCCAACTCCTTCCAGCGCAGCGCGCGGTCCACCAGCGCCATAGCGATGGACTTGCGCTCTGACTGACCGAAGACCAGACCATAGCCACGGGTGAACTGCGGCGGCACGGTTTTTGAGCCCTTGAACTGGTTCACCGTCTCGCATTCGGTCAGCTCCACCTCGCCGATCTCGATGGCAAAACCCAGCTCGGGGATCTCCATCTCCACTGCCACGGTGCCGATGCGCAATTCGCCCACAAAGGCGTGATTGCGCGCATAGCCGCGCTGGGTGGAATAGGCCATGCCCAGGATGAACCCCTCGTCCCCGCGTGTCAGAGACTGCAGCCTGACCGACCGGTCAGCGGGAAAGGCCATCGGCTCGCGCGTCAGGTCTCCGGGCTGCGCATCCGAGCTTGGTTCACGCTCGATAATGTCCTCGCCCTGCAGGAACTCGGTGATATGGGGCGTGGGTTCGGTGCGGGGGGCAGAGGTGGGGGCCTCTGCGGCTTCGCCTTCGGCCGCCAGTTTGAAATCGAGCAAACGATGCGTGTAGTCAAAGGTCGGCCCCAGAACCTGCCCGCCCGGCGCATCCTTGAAGGTCGCCGAGATCCGCCGGTCGCAGGCCATCGCGCCGGTATCCACCGGCAGCGTATAGCCAAAGCGCGGCAAGGTCGTGCGATAGGCGCGGATCAGAAAGATCGCCTCGATCAGATCACCACGCGACTGCTTGATCGCCAGCGCCGCCAGATCGGGATCAAACAGTGACCCTTCGGCCATCACCCGGTTCACCGCCAGCGCCAGCTGTTCGCGGATCTGCGCAAGGGAGAGTTCCGCGACCGAGGTATCGCCGCGACGCTCCTCCGCCAGCCAGGCATGGGCATTGTCGATGGCGCGCTCGCCGCCTTTTACGGCTACATACATACCTTAACCCTCCGCACGGATCTGGGTCGAGCGCGGCAGGGCCGCCACTTGATTGCCAGAGGTGAAAAAGAAATCGACGCCCAAGGGGTAGAGCATCGCATTGCCCGCGCAGGCCGCCGGATCCGGCAGGGGCATCTGCACCGTGTCCTTGATGCCGGGACCGCAAAGGGTGGCATTGGGGGCATCAAAACCCGCGACCTCGACAATCAGAGTGGTCGAGCGGTCCGGGTATTCCGCCGTCCCGATCGGAAAACGGTCAAGCGGCATCAGCGCGTCCCAGCCGCCAAGGGCGAAATCCGCCTCTTCGGCGGCAACAATGGGCGCGCCAGTGTGAAAGGTCAGCCAGCCACGCATGGCCTCGCTGTCGACATCCGGCGCGAGGAAGACACCGGTTTCAGGATCGCAAAGCGTCAGCAACAGGCTGCCCGCCGCGGGGGAGATCCCCTCGGGCGGAGTTGCACCGGTGATATTCTGCACCGTGCCGGGCCGCGCCATGGCATTCATCGCGGCGCGAAAGGCATGGGCCGAGGCCACCGGCGGATTGGCAAAGCCACCCGCGTAGACCGTATTGTCCGTCATTTGGTTCATCAGTCCTCTCCCCGCACCATGGTGAAGAAATCGACCTTGGTCGCCGCCGCCTTGGAGGCGCGGGCTACCTTGGCCGCTGCCCGCTCTTCCTGCAGCGGCGTCAGGATCTTGGCGCGCAGGGTCTCTGCCGCCTCGGTCTGCATCAGGGCATCGATCTTGGCCGCCATCTCGGCCTTGGCCTTGGAGCGCCCCTGCACATAGCCATGCCCGACGGTGCCATCGGCCAGCGACAGGGCGCAGCGGGTGACGGTCATCTCACCCAGATTGAAGGGCGCGCCGCTGCCGCCCATGCGGCCCCGGACCATGACGCCGCCTGCCTCGGGCGCGCGCAGCCAGTCGAAGGCTGGCTCATGATCAAAGGCGCGCCAAAGGTCGGCAAGCCGGGCATCGTCAGCCGAGGCCAGCAGACCCATCCAGGCCTTACGATCCTCTGCGGAGAAAGTGGTGTTCATCGTGTCAAAGCCTCTTGGCCAGGTTGTCTATATTTACTATACAACTAGACAAATAATAGGTGACTCGTCCCTTGGGGCGCAAGCCAATCCTTGTGAAAGTTTGATGACATGGCACGCACCCCCGTCTGGAAATCCATCGCCAGCGCCTTGACCGAAGACATCGCGCAGGGTCGCTATGATACCGGCGACAAGCTACCGGCCGAGGCGCAGCTAGCTGCGCGCTTCGGGGTTAACCGCCATACGGTGCGCCGCGCCCTAGCCGAGATGGCGGCTGGCGGGCTGGTGCACTCACGACGTGGCGCCGGCGTTTTTGTGGCCGCAAAGCCAACGGATTACCCGATCGGAAAGCGCGTGCGCTTTCACCAGAACATCTCGAAAGGCGGACGCATTCCGGCAAAGCAGATCCTGACCACCGAAACCCGCGCCGCAGCGGCTGGTGAGGCCGCAGCACTCGGGCTTGAACCGGGCGATCAGGTGCATGTCTATGACGGGCTATCGCTGGCGGATGGGCAGCCCATAGCCCTGTTTCAAAGCATCTTCCCGGCAGAAAGGTTTCCGGGCATGCTCACGGCTCTGGAAGAAACACAATCGGTGACCGCCGCCCTGAAACGCTGCGGCATCGAGGATTATACCCGCAGCGAGACTCGCATCACCGCCCGTCAGACCACGGCAACACAGGCTTTGCATCTGCGTATTCCCGAGGGCGCCCCGATCCTACGCACTACTGGCATCAACGTGGATTCAGAGGGCACCCCCATTGAATACGGCCGAACCTGGTTCGCAGGTGACCGGGTGACCCTCACTGTCGGCGGCGACGACGAATAAGGCTCTCCCGCCCGTCGGTGGCCTTCTAACGAAGACCACCTCCCGTTGGGACCAGCGCCGCGCTGTCGCGCGGCGGGTCCGGTCTACGGCGGACCGGCCGCCAATTCCGGGTCAAGGGCCACGTATGTGGCCGTGCGCATGCACGGTTTACCCTTGAGGCGGAGTTGGTCGGCAGAACACTTGATATGGCGCATCAGGGCAGACCTGCCCCTGATGGGCCTCTCAGCAAGGAAAAGCGCCGCGCGACAGCGCGGCGCCGGGCCCAACCGGGAAGGCGCATTTTTCAAATGCGGCGCCACGGGCGGGAGCACCCCCGCCACGGACACCTTGCGCGTCTATTGCTTGGCGTTGAAGACAAACAGGGTTTCACCGTTGATCGTGTAACCGTTGATCAACCCTTTTGCCTTGTCCGACACCAGCCAGCCTTCCAGCTTCATGGCCAAATCGTTCTTGGCATGGGGATGTTTCTCCGGGTTGACCGGCAGATAGGCGTATTGGTTGAACAGCACCGGATCGCCCGAGAACAAGAGCGCCAGATCGCCCTTGTTGCCAAAGTTCAGCCAGCTTGCGCGGTCCGCCATGATATAGGCCTCCATGCCCGAGGCGGTGTTGAGCGCAGCCCCCATGCCCGCGCCAACTGCGCGGTACCAGCCACCAAACCCTTCGGCGTCAAGCCCAGCCGCCTTCCAAAGACTCAACTCCTTCTTGTGGGTACCGCTGTCATCGCCGCGGCTGACGAACAGCGCCTCGGCACTGGCAACCTTTTGCAGGGCATCAACAGCCGTTTCCGCCTCCGCAACCGCGGCGCCATCCGATTTCGGCCCGATAAAGACGAAATCGTTGTACATGATCTCGCGGCGGTGGGTGCCATTGCCCCCGGCCAGGAAACGCTCTTCGGCCTTCTTGGAGTGCACAAGGATCGCATCCACATCGCCTGCTTCGCCCAGGCGGATCGCCTGACCAGTGCCAACGACAAGAAGCTGCACGTCCAGATCGAGATCCTTCTTGATCTCAGGCAACAGGATCTCAGCCAAGCCCGAGTTATGGAACGAGGTGGTCACGGCCATCTTCATGTCCTCGGCGATCGAGGCAGTGGCCAGTACGGCGGCGGCAACAGCGCCAAACAATACGTGTTTCATTCTACAATATCTCCTCTCAAGAAAGCTGCCCCTTGCGGGGTCTGGGGCCCGGCAAAAAACTCTGCCGCCGGGGAAAACTCGTGAATGCGGCCACCGATGACGAGGATCACCTCATCCGCCAGCCGCTGCGCCTGACCCATGTTATGCGTGGACATGATGAGGCGGGTCCCGCTCTGGGCGGCCTCGGTCAGGATCTCTTCAATCTCACGCGTCGCCCGCCCATCGAGCGAGGCACAGGGTTCATCCAGGAACAACACCTTCGGATCGCGGATCAGGGCGCGGGCCAGGGCCAGTTTCTGACGCTCTCCGCCCGAGAGGAGCATCGCCTGCCGCTCCAGCGCATCGCCCAGATCAATCCGCCGCGCCCAGTCTGCGGCTCGGGCGCGGGCTTCTTTGCGCGGCACCCCGATCAGGCGCAGGGGATAGGCAATATTCTCCACCACGGTGCGGCGCATCATCACCGGCGTCTGGAATACAAAGGCCTGACGCTTTTCAGCGTCCTCCCGCGCGCAGGCCCAGCGAAGGCTCCCTTCGCTCAAGCGCACAATCCCGTGCAGCATCTTTAGAAGCGAGGTTTTGCCAGCACCGTTCGGGCCAACGACAATGGTAACGCCCTGCCCCTCAAGCCTCAGGTCCACAGGGCCGACCAAAACTTTGCCGCGACGGCGCACCGTGCCCTGCTCGACGATCAAAGGAAACAGCTCCGTCACCAGCGCCCCCCGCGTTCGGTATGCCCAACCCAGTGGATCGCAAGGTTCACCGCGACGGCCATACCGATCAGAACGAACCCAAGACCCAGCGCCATGGCGAACTCGCCCTTGCCCGTCTCAAGGGCAATCGCCGTGGTCAGCACCCGTGTTGCATGGTCGATATTGCCGCCCACCACCATAATGGCGCCGACCTCGCCAATCGCACGGCCAAAACCTGCCAGCGCCGCCGTCAACAGCGCCCGGCGCCCATCCCACAAAAGTGCGCGGATGCGCTGACCTTGGGTGGTGTTCATAGAGATCAAAAGGTCGTGGTAGTCACTCCACAACTCGCGCAGAGACTGGTGCGCGATCGAAGCGATCAACGGGACGATGATGATGACCTGCGCGATAATCATCGCGGTTGGCGTGAATAGCAGGCCAAACACGCCCAAAGGCCCGGCGCGCGAAAGGAAGACATAGACAATCAGCCCAACCACCACCGGCGGTAGCCCCATCAGCGCATTGAGCACAGCAATGGTTGCACGGCGCAGACGAAACCGTCTGACGGCCAGCAAAGCGGCCAGAGGCAAGGCGATGACGGATGCGATCAGAAGCGCGGTCAAAGTGACCCGGAGAGAGCGCAGGGTGATTTCAACCAGATCAGGGTCCAGCAAGACCACCAGCCAGAACGCCTGGCTCAGACCCTCCCACAGATCAGACATGGTACTTGGTTTTCTCCCGGATGGCTTGGGGTTAACGGCGCTTTCCCCCTAGCTTTCCCAGTGTCAAAACACAGGAATGTTATCGGCGACAGGAAAAAATGCAGCCGGACTTTAAAAAGGACAATTTGTCCACCATATAGAGAGATGCACCGATAACGGCGGACAGAAAGGCGGGGGCCGTGGTTCGCCGCTCGACGCTTCGGAGTATGGTCGGCCCAGACACGGGATCCGAGCCCTAGGCGTTTGTGTTCCACACTGTCATCCCGCCAACGTTTCGATCTGTCGCAGGACCTTCAGCTAGACCACCTGCGGCCTTTTGGCCTCGCACCTTGCGCGCGCCATACGAACGTGAAAAAAGACCGACCCAAAGTGCCGGCACGGCGCGATTTCGAGGAAATGCCATGTTCGATCTGCAAACCATGCGCGATCAACTCGCCAGTACCTATGAGCTGGCGCCCAATCCCGATCTGGCCGAACAGATGTCAGAAACCTACGCTCGGATGGATCGTGTTGTGAACCCGGTCGACTGGGTCCGCTATGCGCCCTACGTCGCTGCCATCAATGTGCTCAAGAAAGAACGCGGCGCTGTCATTCTGGCCCATAACTACATGACGCCTGAGATCTATCACGGCGTTTCGGACTTTGTCGGCGATAGCCTTCAGCTGGCAATCGAGGCCGCGCGGGTCGAGGCAGATGTGATCGTACAGTGTGGCGTGCACTTCATGGCCGAAACCTCCAAGATCCTTTCACCTGAAAAAACCGTGCTGATGCCGGATATGGCCGCGGGTTGCTCTTTGGCCGAAAGCATCACCGCCGCGGGCGTCGAGGAAATGCGCCGCAAGTACCCCGGCGCGCCGGTTGTCACTTACGTGAACACCACTGCCGAGGTGAAGGCTGCATCGGACATCTGCTGCACCTCCTCGAATGCCGCGCAGATCGTCGCCGCGATGGAGAGCGACACGGTCATCATGACGCCGGACAAGTACCTGGCTCAGAACGTTGCCAATCAAGTGCCGCAGAAAAACATCGTCTGGTGGGACGGCTCCTGCATCGTGCACGAGCAATATACCGCCAAGGACCTGCGCGAATTCCGCGAATGGAACCCCGGGACACGGCTGATCGCTCACCCCGAATGCCCGCCAGATGTGGTGGCCGAGGCGGATTTCTCCGGCTCAACCAGTGGCATCATCAAATACGTGACTGATGAGAAGCCCGAAAAGGCGATGCTGATCACCGAGTGTTCGATGGCCTCCAACATCGCCGATGCCCTGCCCGAGGTGGATTTTGTCGGCCCCTGCAACATGTGCCCCTACATGAAGATGATCACGCTGGAGAAAATCCTGTGGTCGCTGCACACCATGTCGGAGCCGGTGGAAGTCGATCCGCAAGTGGCAGACAAGGCCCGCCTCGCGGTGCAACGGATGATCGACCTCAGCCAGAAACTGGGTATCTGACCAGTGGCAACGGCCAGCACAGGTCCGGTTGAGACCGGCCGCATCGTTATCGTCGGCGCTGGTCTTGGCGCGCTTTATGCAGCCCTTGAACTGGCACCGCGGCCTGTTCTGTTGATCTCTCCCGAAACGCTGGGCTTCGGGGCAAGTTCAGCCTGGGCGCAAGGCGGTGTCGCCGCCGCCATGGACCAGAGCGACAGCCCCGAGGCGCATGCCGCCGACACCCAAACAGCAGGCGCGGGCACCGTCGATCCAGAAGTGGCCGCCATGGTCACCCGCGTTGCGCGCGAGCATATTCTCGACCTCACCGATCTTGGTACGCCCTTCGATCGTGACGAGATGGGCAACTACGTCATGAGCCGCGAGGCCGCCCATTCCGCTGCCCGCGTGGTCCGCGTCAAGGGCGACCGGGCCGGGGCGCAGATCATGGAAACCCTGGTGGCCGCCGTGCGCGCCGCTCCTTCCGTGCAGGTGCTGGAGAACACCCAGGCCGTGCGGCTGGAAGTCGAAGGCGATACCGTCACCGGTGTCTGGATCGCCCGCGCCGATGCATCCTCGGATCCTGTGCTGATCACCTGCCCCGGTGTGCTCTTGGCCGGTGGCGGCTCGGGCGGACTTTATGCCCATACCACCAACCCGCCTCGCATCCGGGGCCAGGTCATCGGCCTTGCCGCCCGCGCGGGCGTGCGCATTGCCGACCCCGAATTCGTGCAGTTCCACCCCACAGCCTTTGACATCGGCGAAGACCCAGCTCCGCTGGCGACCGAGGCCCTGCGCGGCGATGGCGCCACACTGTGGAACAACAAAGGTGAGCGTTTCATGCTGGCCGTCCACCCGGACGCCGAGCTTGCCCCGCGCGACGTCGTGGCCCGCGCGATCTTTGCCGAAACCCAAGCCGGGCGCCGCCCGGTGCTGGACACCCGGCAGGCGCTGGGGGCCGAGGTGCTGACCCGCTTTCCCACTGTTGCCGAAACCTGCGCCCGCGCCGGGATCGACCCTGTAAACGAGCCAATCCCCGTCGCCGTCGCCGCCCATTACCACATGGGCGGGGTGGACACCGATATGCAGGGGCGTGCCAGTCTGAAGCATCTGTGGGTCTGCGGCGAGGTCTCCTCTACAGGGCTGCACGGCGCCAACCGGCTGGCCTCCAACGGTCTCTTGGAGGCGCTGGTTTATGCCCGCACCGCCGCTGCCGACATGAAGGATTTGGAGCAAAATGGCGATCTGTCGGAAGTGCAGATCAGTTTTGCTCCGGATGGCCATGAAACCAACGCGGGCTCCGTGCAGACCCTGCGCGAGACCATGACCGCCCATGTTGGCGTGCGCCGCACCGAAGAGGGGCTGAAGACAGCGCTCACCACCATCGCGCGGCTTGAAGCGGAACACGGTGATGACGAAAGCTTCGTCAACATGTGCGCCACCGCCACGCTGATTGCTGCCGCTGCCCTGATGCGCCGCGAGAGCCGGGGCGGGCATTACCGCGATGACTTCCCCGGGGCCGACCCCTCACTGGCCCACCGCACCCGTATCACCTTGACCGAGGCCCTCTCCCTGCGCGACCAGATCGCGGGCGAGGCCACAAAGGAGCCCGCATGAACACCGCCTTTGCCACCCTGCCCGACCTGATCCTGGAACCCATGGTGCGCGCCGCCCTTCACGAGGATCTGGGCCAGAACGGCGATATCACCACCCGTGCGGTGATCCCGGCGGATGTGACGTATTCCGCGCGACTGAATGCCCGGCAGGAAGGCGTTGTTTCGGGCATGCAGATCGCCCGCATCGCCTTTCACCTGGTGGATGCCGGGCTGAAGGTGGAAACCCTGCTGCCCGACGGCAGTGCCTGCAAGCCGGGCGACACGCTGATGACCATTGAAGGCTCGGCTGCCTCGATCCTGTCGGGGGAACGCGTCGCGCTGAATTTCGCGGGACGGCTAACTGGGATCGCAACACTGACCCATTGTTTCGTGCGCGAAACATCCGGCACGAACACCCGTATAACCTGCACGCGCAAGACCACCCCTGGCCTGCGTATCGCGGAAAAGCAGGCTGTCCTGCACGGGGGCGGCTTTAACCACCGCTTTGGCCTTTCGGATGCGCTCCTGATCAAGGACAATCACATCGCCGCCGCAGGCGGCATCACCGCGGTGCTGGAGGCCGCAAAGGCCAGCGTCAGCCACATGATGAAAGTGGAGATCGAGGTCGACACGCTGTCCCAGCTCGAAGAGGTCCTCAGCACCGGCGGTGCGGACGTTGTGCTGCTGGACAACATGGACACGCCCACTCTGGCAGAGGCCGTCAAAATGGCGCGCGGCCATCTGGTGACCGAGGCATCCGGCAACATGAAGCTGGACCGCATCGCCGAGGTCGCTGCCACCGGAGTCGACTATATCTCTTCCGGGGCGCTGACCCATTCGGCGCCGACGCTGGATCTGGGCCTCGATTTCTGAGGCGCAGATTACAGGCAGCCGCGCGGCACGGTCTCGGACCACTCCCTTACCAAAACCGGATCTGATACGCCGCCCTCATAGGCATGGACACGGCGCCAGAGGTAGAAGTTTTCCTTGTCGCAGGTCATGCGGTTTTCCGTATCGATCGCCAACTGCCAATCGCCGCGTTCAAAGGTGAACCGCCAGTCGGATTTGAAGGTCGCCGTGGCCGGATCATCGGGGTGGATCGCGTAGTGCATCGTGACATGGCTGCCCACCTGCATGCCGTTATGCGGGTTCACCGCTTCGCCGTAGTCATCAAAGGTATCCAGCACCAGCGTGCCGTCCGCAAGCGTTTTCGTCTCCGACGTACCCGAAGGATCGCGCAACTGCCTGCCGCCCAGCGTCGGATAGGGCTGCGCGGGACCGGGCGCCTCGGGTGGGATTTCTTCGCTCACGCTCCGCTCGGGCAGGATCAGCGCGCAGCCTGCAAGGTCCAGAGTGATCTCTGCCGCCTCTGGCGCGGGCCAGACGATCGGCCAGTAGGAGGTCGAGAGCGCCAGCCGCAACTTGTGACCGGCCTGCAGTGCATGGGCGCATTCATTGAGTGGGAATTCCACCTCATACCGCTGACCGGGCACCAGAGGCTCTGGCGCGTCATGACCGTTCAGATGCGTCAGGTTGAAGGAGCGATAGCTGATCCGCTGCGAGGAACCATCCGGCGCCACATCGCACAGCCGCCCGACGATCTGCGCCACCGGACGGTCGACGGTGAAAGCGATACGAACACGGGGGCGGCCAAGGATCTGCAATTCATCGTCCAGCGGAGCCATGTCGAAACAGGCCGACAGCGCATCATCCCCCGCCTGATCCCCCGGCAGTTCATTGTCGAACCGCATCCCCGGGCAGAAATAGCCCCCCGCCTGACCGACGGTTGCGGGACTTGCAACCGTGCATTCTCCAATGCCAGCAGTCTCACCCAAAGAGCCTGTTGAAAGATAAATCACCCGTTCGCGAACATTGGGCGAAGGCCAGTTCTGCTCGGCCACCCAGCGGCCCTTGCGGGGCTTGTTTTCCTTGGTGGGGCCGAAATGTTCCTGCATGTAGACGCGGTAATCGGGCAGCGCCTCGGCGCCGGTGTCCTCGCCCTTCAGCCAGTGATCGAACCAGCGCAGCACCTCGCCATGGAAATCCGACGCCTCAAGTTTCGAGATATGCGCATAGCGGTGCTCCCAAGGCCCCATCAGCGCCTTGGTCGGCGCGGTCAGGTTGGCGGCCAGCATCGCGGGCGTGTTGAGATAGGCATCGGCCCAGCCGGTGATCGCCAGCACCGGGGCGGTGATCGCCGACCAGTCCTCGCAGACCGAGCCGTGTTTCCAGAAGTCATCGCGGGCGGGGTGGCGCAGCCAGTCGGCGGACATGAAGGGCAGCTTTTCGATCCGTTCCAGCCAGGCCGCGCGCCAGTCGGGGCGCAGCTCAGGGTCCAGGGGCCGCGTCATATAGGCGAACATCTGGCTGCCCCAATTGGCATTATCGCTGAGCAGACATCCCCCCATGTAGTGGATGTCATCGGCATAGCGGTCGGCGGTGGAGGCGACCGAGACCACGGCCTGCAATTCGGGTGGGCGGCGATAGGCCAGTTGCAAGCCATTGAAGCCGCCCCAGGAAATACCGATCATGCCGACCTTGCCGTTGCTCCAGGGCTGCGCCGCGATCCATTTCAGAACCGCCTCGCCGTCGCTTAGCTCCTGTTCGGAGTATTCATCGTCAAACAGCCCCTCGCTGTCGCCGCTGCCTGCGATATCGACGCGAATGCAGGCGTACCCTTTGGAGGCAAAGACGGTATGGGTGGTCTCATCCCGCGGCGCGGTGCCGTCGCGCTTGCGATAGGGCAGGTATTCCAGAATCGCCGGGAACGGTCCCTCCCCCTCGGGCAGCCAGATGCGCGCGGCAAGGCGGCGCCCGTCGGGCATCGGAATCCAGGTGTTTTCAATCAGGGTAAAGGGCGCGCGCATCATGGTTTTCCAATGTCAAATTCTATGGCGCCAGCCTGCCCCCACGCGCCCCTATTTGGCAAGCTTGGGCGCAGATTTATCGAGCGCCAGCTCGGCATCCGAGAATTTCCACGGTCCCCGCACGCCCGGCACGCCTTCGGGAGAAATCTGCATGCCGCGATGCTGGATCTGCGGATCGTCAAAGGCCTGTCCGATGGTGTTGATCGGCCCGGCAGGCACGGTCGCGGCCTCAAGTGCTGCCAGAAGTTCGGCCTGCGTCCATTGTGAAAGCGCCTCCTCCAGAAGCGCGGTCAGATCGGTTCGGTTGGCCACGCGAGACTGGTTGGTCAGAAACCGTGCATCCACCTTGAGGTCCGGCAGATCCAGCGCATCGCACAGGCGCTGGAACTGTCCGTCATTGCCCACCGCAAGGATGATATGACCGTCCCTGACCGCCATCACCTGATAGGGCGCGATATTGGGATGATCGTTGCCAAGCCGCACCGGGCTGGTGCCAGTGGCCAGATAGTTCATCGCCTGATTGGCCAGCATGGCGGTGGCGCAATCCAAGAGGGACATATCCAGATGCTGCCCCCGCCCCGTGGTGTGGCGCTGCTCCACCGCTGCAAGGATGCCGATGGTGCCATACAGCCCGGTCACGATATCGGTGATGGCAACGCCCACTTTTTGCGGCTGGCCATCGGGGTCACCAGTGATCGACATCAGCCCCGACATGCCCTGCAAGAGGAAGTCATAGCCCGCACGGGTGGCATAGGGACCGTCCTGCCCGAAACCGGTGACCGAGCAGTAGATCAACCGCGGGTTCATCTCTTTCAGGCTGTCGTAGTCCAGCCCGTATTTCTTGAGACCACCGACCTTGAAATTCTCGATCAGGATATCGGCACCCTTGATTAGATCGAGCACGGTCTGGCGCCCCTCCGGGGTGCGAAAATCAGCCGTCACGCAATGCTTGCCGCGATTGGCCGCATAGTAATAGGCCGCCGTCTTGTCGCCGTCGCGTTCGATGAAGGGAGGACCCCAGTGGCGGGTATCGTCGCCCGCCTCGGCTTCGACCTTGATCACCTCGGCGCCCAGATCCGCCAGCGACTGGCCAATCCAGGGACCGGCGAGAATACGGGCGAGTTCAACCACTTTGAGGCCTGAAAGCGGGGTCATGGCGGCTCCTGTTCTTGACGCTGCTTCGCTTATGTAGCCCAGCCTCCTACGGGCAGCAATCTTTGATCAAATTCAGGCGGATCAGGGGCCTATTTGCCCTTGATCCGTACCGTGAAGCTGGTGCGCGCGCCCGCAGGTGGCGGCGGAAAAGGCGCGGCGCGGCGCACCTGCGCCACGGCGATCTCATCCAGCCTTACGGAGCCGGAACTGCGGGCGAGAGTCACCCGTACGAGCCCGCCGCCAGGGCCGATACGAAAAGCCACCATCGCCTCGCCGCGCACATTTGCACGCCGTTTGGCCCGCTGGATCCGCCGCATGACGAGTCCGGGGTAGTTGCTCACGGCTGCGTTGCCTTGCACCTTGGCAGTCCCGCCTTCGCTGCGCGCCTGCCCACCAGGCTTTGCCGCCCGGCCTTCGGAGACGCCGCGGGTAGCATCGGCATCGCTGTTGCCGCGCGGTCTTGTGGGCGCCTCCTGCCGTTTCGTGACGCGTTCGACCGGCTGTTCGGGCTGCGGTTTCGGCGGCGCTTTCGCAGGCTCCTGTTGTGGTGTCGGCCGCGTGACCGGCTTCAGCGAGACGGTCACCTCGGGGGCCTGCGGGCTTGGCTCCTGTTCGGGTTCCAACGGCCTCATTGCAACGGTTTCCTGCACAGGAACAGACACGGCCCGGTTGGGGTCTGGTTTGTCCGGCCGCTCAGCAGCAGGCACCTCGGCCGTTTGCGTCTCTTGTGGCGCTGTTGCGCGCAGGAGAGGGCCTGCGGGCTTTTGCGGGGCCGGTTCGGCCACCGGCTGCAGGATCTCGATACCCGGTGTCAGCGGCATAGACGTGGTCGGAGCGCGCGCCTCCAACACCTGCGGCTGAGCAGGCTGCACTGGGTCAACCAAGACGGGAGGTCGAGTCGTCGGCTGCGGTGCCTCCTGCATCTTTTGCGGTGGCTCGGGCGTTTCCACCCCAATTGCAAGATTGGCAAAGGAGGCGCCCTCTGCCGCAAGTGTGGTCTGGCCGCCTGCGATTTCAACATGATTGCCGTCGGTCAGGAACACGGCGCTTGCGTGCACTGTGGCCGCCGCAGCCAAGGCTGCAAGAGCCACAATGCGAGAAGTTGGAACGCGGCTCATTTCAAGGCTCTTTCCGACACGAGGATGACCCGTTCTGCCCCCGCCGCGCGCAGGGCATTGCCGATCTTCACAAGATCCCGCGCGGGCAAGTCACGATCCGGCACCACGCGCAGGACCGCGCGGGCCTCTTCCGGCAGGGCCAAGATATGCGCAGCGGCATCACTCACATCTTCACCCCGAAAGCTGAGCCGCCCGTCTTTGTGGATCACCAGGGTATCCGGCGGGGCAACCCCCTCAAGGTCTGCAGTACGGACCAGCCGGATCTCACGGTCCAGAGGCGGCGCCAGCGTACCTGCGATCATGAAGAAGACCAGCATCAGAAAAACGATGTTGATCAGCGCAATGGTCGGCTCACGCTCGGATTGTATCTTTTGCCGGATCTGCATCAGCCCAGCACCACCGTCTGCAGCCCTTCAACCTGACGCAAGGCCGTCAACAGGTCGACCAGTCGCTGGGCGCTGGCAGTCTCATCGGGGCTGATCAGTACAAGATGGCCGCCACCATCCTGTGGTTGCAGTCGC
This sequence comes from Phycobacter azelaicus, assembly GCF_014884385.1. Classification (NCBI taxonomy): domain Bacteria; kingdom Pseudomonadati; phylum Pseudomonadota; class Alphaproteobacteria; order Rhodobacterales; family Roseobacteraceae; genus Phycobacter; species Phycobacter azelaicus. The sequence continues at coordinate 779,557 of NZ_WKFH01000003.1, forward strand.
ACCAGATCGGCGATGCGGGACAGATCCGCCTGCTGACCATTCAGGGTCACCTCGGCGGCGCTCAAGGTAACAAAGAGCTTTTGCCGGTCCTGCACATTGGTGCCTTTGCCTGCCGCCATCAATTCGACCTCTCCGAACTTCGAAAAGGTCGAGGTCAGCATGAAGAACAGCAACAGCAGAAAGATCACATCGATGAGCGAAGTCATCGACAGCCGTCTGCGTGCCCGCGGTTGCAGTTTAACCGACATGAGCCACCCCTTGGGGGCGATCCGGCTGCTCGGCTGGACAGAACAGGATCCGCAAGGCGCGGTTGGCAAAGACCCGCTCTTGTTGCATCCGGGCCGTCAACCAGCTCAGCACCAGCGAGGTGGGCATCGCCACCGCCAGACCGGCCGCTGTGGTCAAAAGCGCGACCCAGATACCGCCGGCCAGCAGCGCCGGATCGACCGAAGAGCCTGCCGACTGCAGCTTCTGAAAGGCTTCGATCATGCCGATCACAGTGCCAAAAAGCCCCATCAATGGCGCCAGTTGCGAGACCATGTCCAATGCGCCCAGACCGCGTTCAAGGCGGGCAAAACAATCCTCTGCCTCGGCATCGGCGCGGGCAGACAAAGCCTCGGCATCCCGGCGCATTCCATCAGTGGACAAGGCCGTGCGAAAAACAGGGGCGAGATAGGATTTGCTGCTTTCAAGGTGCCGCAGCGCCGTGTCGAGGTCACCGTGATCCCAGGCCGTGACCGCGGCCAAGAGATGCGCATGCCGACCCACGCTTGCCGCGCGGTACTGCCAGATCTTGTAAAGCACCAACGCCACTGTCAGCACCGAGACCACAAGCAACAACAAGACCACCGGGCCGCCAAGATCCAGCACCCGGTTCAGCGCATCGGTCAGAAGGGTCATCCGATCAACTCCTGATCCGTGCGGCTGTTCAGTCTCAGGTCGCGGCTGCAGGCGCCCTCTGGCAGCGCTTCGCCCGTGCAGGTGGTGGCGCCGTTGATCAACACACGGCTGATCCCGGCGCAAGCCCGCGCGAACTGAAACTGACGAACCCGCATCCGCCCCGCGGGCAGATCCTGAAAATCCAGCAGTGTCAGACGCGCGACCTGACCGTTTTCATCAAAGAGGACCGTTTCATAGACCGCCTGAAGGATGTTTCGGGCATGGCCATTCTGGGCCACGAAGGACAAAAGGCAGGCGTCGCCCACCTGTTCTGCTGCGCTGAGTTCGATGGAAACCGCAGGTGCGCCAGCAGAATCATCGGCCAGCGCCGCGCCCCCCAGCCCCGCCAGCATGACTGCTGCCGGGGCCACCCATTTCATGTTCAGATGTACCATTTAAATCCTCTTTGATATCCGTTGGATCAGAAGGTCTTTGCGAGGGTCAGCTTGACGTTGCGACCCGGCGCGGTGCGGGTTGCAAGCGCAGGCGTGTAGGCCTTGTCAAAGGCGTTCTCGATGCCAAGACGGACCTCTGCGCCGGTCATGACGCCTGTCTGCACCCGGTAGGTGGCACGCAGGTTGCTGACGCCGTAGCCGTTCACCTTGCTGCCGGTGCTGTCGGTAAAGGACTTCGCTCCGACCAGTTCCCAGCTGAGATCCCAGGCTGCGCCGATGCGTTTGCCCAGGGTCAGGCGCGCGCTGTCCGCGGGCGCGTTGCGCCAGATCCCTGCGACACCGGTTGAATTGACCTCGTCATACTCTCCGATCGCGGCGTTGAAGTCGGCATAAAATCCGCTTTCCATGCTGTAGGTCGCTTCGATCTCGATGCCTTCGCTGTTGACCTCCTGGATCGGCACAAAGGTGCTGTCCACATAGGAGGTGATGTCCCAAAGCGTGCTTCTGAACAGGTTCACCTTGGCCTGCAGCGCATCACCGCCTGCGAACAGATCCGTGGTGGCATAAGAGGCCCCCAGTTCGAACGTGTGGGACCGCTCCGGCATGGTCATGTAGCGCGGCGTGCCGAGGTCATCGATGATCGGCAGGTTCTCGGTATAGGCGCCGCTGCCGAAAATGGCCCAGCCGTTGTCGAAGGCATAGCGCGCGGACAGGCCACCCATCAGGGCCGAGTTGTCGTAGGAGACCGAGCCATCATGCGCCTCGATGTCCTGAGTTTCAAACCGCATGGCGGGCGTGAATGTCCAATGGTCCCCGATGCCGATGTCATCGACCGCAAACAGCGCAATTCGCTTGTCCGTACCTCCGGGCGCGGAAGGGGCATTCAACCGTTCTTTTTGCATCAGCTCAAACCCGATGCGCAGGTCGTGAGTCGCGATACCAGTCACGAAGTACATGCTGTTCTTCGCAGTCAGCTTGGTGATCTCGTAATCCTGATCCGCATCTGCAAGCGGAATGATGCGCGGACCCGAGGGCGTCCCCTCAAGCGGGCTGGAGCCTGCCACGTAGTTCGACACGATGTGCTGGGTCGACTGTGTCAGGTTCACGTCCAGGTCGATCAGATCGTTGCCGACCGGGTTCCAGCGATAACGCAGGCCCGCAATTTCGTTGGTGACCTTTCGGTCCACGTTGCCGAAGGAGCCGCCGGTGGTTCCGAATGTATCGTATGGCACGTCCTTCTCGTCGGTTTCCGAATAGTTATAGGAGGCGGTGATCGAGTGCTCCAGATTGTCGCCAAAGCTGTATGTTGCCTTGCCAAGGTAAGAGGGCATGCGGCTTTCCGTGTTGGGCACCAACTGACCGTCGCCACCTTTATAGGCATCCACATCCCGCAGGGTGTAGTTGAACAGAACCTCCAGGTTCTCGGTCGGCTGCCAGGCCAGGATCGAGGAGGTCACAAAACCCTCGGCATTGGTCGAGGCGCCCAGGGTCTGCCGGAACCGCAGCCCTACCTCGCCTCCGGTGAAATCTGACGCATCCTTGGTTTCCAGCTGAACCACACCGCCGATGATGCCCGACCCGAATTCGAAACTGCCGATCGTGCCCCGAATGACCGAGACTTCCTTGTAGAGCTCGGGGTCGGTGAACAGCTGTGTGCCGATCCGGTACAGCTCTTCGGAACCTGTCGAGGCGCCGTCGATCAGGATTTGCACCTTCTGGTCGGTGCCGAAACTGCTGGTCGCGCCGAACCCGCGAATGTTCAGCCCCGAACCTTGCGGCCGACTGCCGTTTACCAGCGTCACGCCGGGAACCGAATCGACCAGCTCGGCCACGGATCCGGCCTGCCGGTCATCCAGCTCTTCCTGATTGATCACGGTCACCGGAGCCGCCGTGCTGACCTGCACTTCCCGCTTGCCCTGACCAAGCTCCACTGTCCCCAGGAACCCTTCAGGCTCTGACGCAGGCTCGAGCTGCAATTCCTGCGCCTGCGCGCCCATTCCAATAAAGAGCCCCAGAACCGACACAGTCCCCAACAGCCGTATTGCAATACGGTCTTTGCCCATCACATTTCCCTTCGCATCTTTTCATTCTTGAACCGAAGGCTTGCGCAGGGCTGGCACGGTATTTCCGAGTGTATTCAGGCGAAATTCAAAATTCCGCTTGAGCCTGATAGTAAAGGTGATAAAAACAGTCAACATAAATTCAGCCGTGCTGCACAGCCAGCCGCCAGCGTGTCTTGCCAGTCGGCAAACACAGCCAGCCCTTTCCAAAACGCCACCAAGACCGCCTTTGAAAGGGCCAGACATGACCACAACGACTCCTGCCAACGCAGAAGACATCCGTGCCGCGCGCGCCGAACACACCGAAATGCGCGACCGCGACTTTGCCGCAAAACTGGGCATCAGCGAAGGCCAGCTGGTTGCCGCCTACTGCGGCGCAGGGGTGACGCGAATCGCGGCCGACCCGAACGCGGTGTTCCCAAGGCTCGCCGATCTCGGAGAGGTCATGGCTCTGACCCGCAACGAATCCTGCGTGATCGAAAAGGTCGGCACGTACAGCCATTACCAAAGCGGCGAACACGCCTGCATGGTGCTGACCCCGGAAATCGACCTGCGCCTGTTCCCCCGCCATTTTGCTCATGCCTTTGCGGTGGAGCGTGAGGGCAAAAGGGGTACCAGCCGGTCCATCCAGTTCTTCGATGCTGCGGGGGATGCGGTCCACAAGGTGCACCTGCGCGAAACCTCGAACCTCGACGCCTGGAGAGCGCTGATTTCGGATCTCGCCCATGAGGATCAGTCCGACGCGCTTGCGGTTGTTGCCCGCACGCCGCCCGAAGGCGCAAAAGCAGACCCGGAAAAGTCTGAGACCCTGCGCCGCGAATGGGCCGAAATGACCGACACCCATCAGTTCATGCGCCTGTGCTCCAAACTCAAGATGAACCGCCTTGGCGCCTATCGCATCGTGGGTGAACCCTTTGCCCGTGCGCTGCCCACCGATACTGTAAACACCATGCTGGATGCCGTGCGCGATCAGGAGATCGAAGTGATGATTTTCGTCGGCAACAAGGGCTGCATCGAGATCCACGGCGGACCAGTTCGGCATTTGCGTGAAATGGGTCCCTGGCAGAACATTCTCGACCCCGGTTTCGATCTGCACCTGCGTCTTGATCACGTGGCCGAGGTCTGGGCGGTCAACAAACCCACCAAACGCGGCGATGCCATCTCCTATGAGGCGTTTGACTCCGATGGCAGCATCATCTTTCAGGTCTTCGGACGCCGGACCGATGAAAACGACAGCCGCCCTGCGTGGAACGCGATCGTGGCTTCCCTGCCCTCGCTTGAGGCCGAAGCCCGAGCAGAAGTGGAGACGGCATGATGGGCTTTATCTCCAACCTGACAAGGGGAGTTTCCCTTGCTTTCCTGGCCGGGTCATTGGCCGCAGCCGCACCAGCGGAACGGATCGTCAGTGTCGGCGGTTCTGTCACGGAAATCGTCTATGCCTTGGGCGAAGGTCACCGCCTGGTGGCGCGCGACAGCACCTCCAGCTATCCACCGCAGGCCGAAGCGCTGCCGAATGTGGGCTATGCCCGTGCTCTGTCGCCCGAAGGGGTGCTCTCGGTTGACCCGGACCTGATCATCGCCAGCAGCGGCGCCGGTCCACTAGAAACGCTTGAGGTGCTGAAACAGGCCAATGTCGCCTATTCCGAGGTGCCCGAGGTCTATTCGGCGGATGGGGTGATCCAGAAAATCGAGACCATCGCCGCAGCCCTTGGCGCCGAGGACAAGGCGCGCGTCCTGCTGGACGGGATCAAACACGATCTGAAAGCCGCCCAGAAGGACGCGGCACAACGGGCCGGGGATACCCCTGTGCGGGTGCTTTTCATCCTCTCCACCCAAGGCGGGCGCATCATGGCCGGAGGGCGCGACACGGCTGCCGATGGTATCATTCGCATGGCGGGTGGCATCAACGCAGTGGACAGCTTTGACGGCTACAAGCCCATGACAGACGAGGCGGTCTCGGCCACGGCGCCCGATGTGATCCTGGCGATGGACCGGGGCGGCGATCATGGCGTGGCAATGGAACAACTTGCCAGCCTGCCTGCGCTGATCCCCACCCCGGCGGCGCAAAATGGGCGGCTGGTACGCATGGATGGGCTGTCGCTCTTGGGGTTCGGGCCGCGCACCCCTGAAACCATCCAAACACTGTCGCGTGCCTTTTACGAAGGGCACTCGAAATGAGCCTGGCCGCCGACACCCATCAGGGAAGCACAGACCCGGCTCGGGGCGGGTCCACCGGGGCGCCGGTGGACCGCCGACATCAGGCAAGGCGCCTGACGCTGGTGCTGGCGGCTCTATTGCTGGTGACCTCTGTCACCTCTTTGACCTTTGGCGCAGCGGGCACCTCTGTCTGGTCCGCCCTGGGCGATCTTGTTGCGGGGCGCGAGCTGTCGCAACTGGATCGGATAATCCTGTTTGACATCCGCCTGCCGCGCCTATGCCTCGGTATTCTTGTGGGCGCGGCGCTGGCGGTCTCTGGCGTCGTCATGCAAGGGCTGTTTCGCAATCCGCTGGCCGATCCCGGTATCGTCGGCGTCAGCGCCGGGGCCGGTTTGGCTGCGATCACTGCCATCGTGCTGGGCAGCCTGCTGCCAGCCGCCTTGCGCGACACGCTTGGCACCGGGCTGGTGCCGGTTGCCGCCTTCTTTGGCGGCTGGGGCTCGACCCTGATCCTTTATCGGACCGCCACCCGCGGCGGGCAGACCTCGGTTGCCACCATGCTGCTCGCAGGCATCGCCCTTGGCGCGCTGGCCGGAGCGCTGTCTGGCATCCTGGTCTACATGGCCGATGACAACCAGTTGCGTGATCTCACCTTCTGGGGCATGGGATCGTTGGCGGGCGCCACCTGGACCAAGGTGCTCGCCGCTCTGCCGGTGATTGGACTGGCGCTCTGCGCCGCACCGTTCCTGGCGCGCGGTCTGAACGGTCTGGCGCTGGGAGAGGCTGCCGCCGGGCACATCGGCATCCCGGTGCAACGGGTGAAGAACATTTCTATCATGGCCGTGGCCGGCGCCACCGGCGCGGCTGTGGCCGTATCAGGCGGGATCGGTTTCATCGGCATCGTGGTACCGCATCTGTTGCGCCTTGCCACCGGGCCGGATCACCACCCCTTGCTGCCCAATGCCGCGCTCTTGGGGGCAACGCTGCTCTTGGCCGCCGACATGATCGCGCGGGTCATCATCGCACCCGCAGAGCTGCCCATCGGCATCGTCACCGCCGTTCTGGGCGCGCCGGTCTTCCTGTGGATCCTGCTGAAACGCCGCGCGGGCCTTGGTCTTTGATTGGACAGAACATGAAAGCCTTAGACATCACCGTTAAGCTGGGCAACCGCACCATCCTGCACGGGGTGGATTTCGTAGCCGAACCGGGCCGGGTCACTGCCATCGTCGGCCCAAACGGTTCGGGCAAGACCACGCTTTTGCGCGCCATGACCGGCGAGATCGCGCATACGGGCCGGGTGCTGCTCAATGGGCAGGACACAGCCAAGCTCAAACCGTGGGATCTGGCCGCAATCCGTGCAGTGCAGCCGCAAAGCACCACGATCGCCTTTCCTTTTACCGTGCTTGAGATCGTGCGCCTTGGTCTCAGCTCGGGCCTGTCTGCGGGTGAGAGCGATCTACCGCTGAGGGCCCTTGAGGCCGTGGATCTGGGCGGTTTTGCCGGGCGCTATTATCAGGACCTGTCGGGCGGTGAACAGCAGCGCGTGCAGCTGGCCCGTGTGCTCACTCAGGTGTGGGAGCCGGTGGTCGATGGCAGCCCCCGCTGGCTGATCCTGGATGAACCAGTTGCCAGCCTTGATATCGGCCACCAGTTCACGGTGATGGACCTGGCGCGGCGCTATGCCGGCGCGGGCGGCGGCGTTGTAGCGGTGATGCATGACTTGAACCTCACGGCCATGTTCGCCGATCACGTGGTGCTGATGCAGGCGGGCCGCATTGCCGCCAAAGGCACCCCGGCAGAAGTCCTGACGGACCGCACCCTGGCCGAGGTCTATGGCTGCCCGGTGCCCGTCAATACCACCCCGCCCTTCGGCGTGCCCTTTTTGTTGCCCCAGGCACGCGAAGCAGCCGTTTCGGCCTGATCACTCAAACCAGCGCGCCCAGCCATCAAGGTAGTAGCCCACCAAGGCATGAGACTGGATCGAGTTCTCCTCGACCAGAACCGGCCCGGTATCACCGCCAAAGACCTGCGCCGCCTGCCAGACCTGTTGATCAAGGAACCGCAGACCATCCGGTAGGCGAGGCAGGCTTTGCGTCTTCAAGCTCTGCGACGCCGCGATCACGAAACCCCAGTCGCCAAAGCTGGGGACATAGGCGTGATAGGGCCAGACGTGCAGCCCCTGCCCTGCCCCCTGCCCCAACGCCAGCGGATTGCGCGTCGCCTCAAGCGTGGCGGCAATGGACCAGAAGGCTTCCCGCGCAAACAGTGGCGACCCGGCTTGCGTCACCATCAGCCCTTGAGCGCTCAGCCGCTCCACCAATGCGCCATAGAACTGGCGCGAGTAAAGCTTGGACAGGGCGAGGTTCTTGGGATCGGGCAAATCGATGAGGATCACGTCAAAGACCTGATCGCTGCTTTCCGCGAATTGCCAGGCGTCCATGTTGCGGATGGTGACGCGCGGGTCCGACAGGGCATGATCGTTGAGCGCCGACAGATCCGGGTGATCGCGGAACAGCGCGGTGACGCGCGGGTCGAGATCGACCAGCGTCACATGCGCGACCTCATCCCATTTCAACACCTCGCGCACGGCCATGCCATCGCCGCCGCCAAGGATCAGCACGTCGCGGCGGCGCGGGGCCAGAGCCATGGCGGGATGCACCAGGCTTTCGTGATAGCGGTGCTCGTCCAGCGTGTCGAACTGGATCGAATAGTCCAGAAACAGCCGTGTGCGGTCACGGTATCGTGTGACGGTGATCTGCTGATAGGGCGTCGCCTCGCTGAGGATGATGTCGTCCTCAAAAAGGTTCGCCTCGGCGACTGAAACCAACCGTTCAGCCTGCACCAGCCCAGCAAAGGTCAGCGCAAGCGCCAGTGCCCAGATGACAACGGCCACGCGGCTGGCAACGGCGCGAAACACCCATAGTGAGACCCCCGCCACCAGCAGGTTCAGCGCCCCAAAGGTGAGGCTGGCGGGCATCAGCCCCAGATGCGGTACGATAAGCAGCGGAAAGGCCACCGAGGCCGCCAGCGCGCCGACGTAATCGACGCTGAGCACATTCTCGAACCGGAACTCCGGCGCGCCGATTTCCTTGAGCGCACGGGCAATCAGCGGGATCTCCATCCCCGATAGCATCCCGATCAGGATCAGCAGCCCATAAAGCGGCAGCATCACCGCGCCGCTCCAAGCGTAGAGGTAAAAGACCAAAGGCGCCATGCAACCGCCCGCCACCCCCAGAAGGATCTGCGCCCAGATGAATCCCTCCATGGCGCGACTCACATAGCGCGACAGCCAGGCGCCCAGCCCCATCGAAGACAGGAAGACCCCGATCACCAGCGAGAACTGCCGCACGCTGTCGCCCAGAAGGTAGCTCGACAGGGTGGCGGCGATCAGCTCGTAGATCAGGCCGGAAACCGCCACCAGAAAGGTCGCCGCCAGAAGCCAGACTTCCCGCAGGTTCGCACGGGGTTCCCCGCCACCGGGAACGGCCCCGGTCATGACAAGATGACGGCCGCGATGATGATGGCGATGGAGACGAACAAGAGGCCGATCAGAATGGCCAGAGCCATGTTCTGATCCTCCTCGATCTCTTTCACGATGGAAAAGGGCGTCAGCGCGTCCAGCACCTTCCAGACCACCCACATCAGCGCCACGCCGACAAAGGTGTAAAAGACGGTGCTTATCAGCTCAGCCAATTGAATTGCAGCAAAATACTCCATGGCATCCTCTTGATGTTATTTCACATGTCCATTCAGGCCGCGCCCGGCGCCCACCACCCTGACCGATCGGTCAAGATCCGTGCTCTCGCTGCCGTATCCCATGTAGGCGACATAGGAGGTGCCGGCGACGGCAAGCCCCGCCAGCAGCAGAAAGACAAGTCGGAACGGGGTAATCATCACTCAGTCCTCATCGGTCCAGTCGCTACCGCTCCAGCGGCGTTTTTCATGCCAATATTTCCGAAACAGCGGATAGCCCCCGATCAGGCCAAAGACCACCGCAAGCACAACCATCCAGCGCCCACTGGACAGATTGCTGCGGATATCCATCTTCAATTGTCGGAACACAGGCCCAGTCGGTGCGCTACTTTGCGGATAGACTGCCCCCCAGTGCGCGCCTTCCTCCAAGGAAAGGGCGAGGGTGTATTCGCCCGCAACTTCGGGCCGGAAGGTGAGGTTGGCGCGATTGGTGCCCTCGGTCCAGCGGCCATCGGCATCGGTTCCATAGTAGTATTCCACCGTACGGCCCGCCTCGAACAGCGGTTCGCCTTCTGGGTCTTCCAACTCCAGGGCGAAATAGGCCCAGCTGTTGCGGGTGTCCCCTTCGAGGTAGATCCGTGTCAGCCGCCCCGGTGTCTCGATGGCAAAGGGGATCTCTATTGGCAATTGCCCGAAGGAGATCAGTCTGTTCGACAGAATTGTCTCACCGGGTCGCGCCGACAAGATGCCCGCGATCAGCAGCGAAAGAGCCGCAAAAGCAAGGCCTGCCTTGGTGAGAAAGCCATGGTTCGGCCCCTTTTGGAACGGCTGCAAGGCATGCACCCCGCGCGGCACCAGCCCGGTACTGACGCCGAACGCAGCCTCGGCCTTTTGCGGCGCAAGATAGGTCATCCGGTAGGTCTCGCGCTCGGTTCCGGTCTGGGCGAATCCCATGCCCGCACCGTCGGAGATGGCGGTCACCTCGGTGGTTTTCTCGTCTTTTTGCGGCGCCCAGGTGAATTCGCCCTCGGCATAGGTGATCGTACTGGTGGAGGTCTCGTAGTACCGGAACCGCTCGCCGCCGATGCTGACCTCCGGCGGATAGTCCGAGGTTTCCACCTGTCGCTCCGACATCCAGCCGCCACCGCCGCGATAGCGGCGGGCAAAGATCAGGTGGCCGTCCTCGATCGTGAGCCAGGCATAGCCGTGGGTGGGTGAGTACAGCTGGTGATCGAGCCAAGTATAGGCCTCACCTTGCCAGTATTCCCGGTGTTGCAGAATGCCGATGACGGTGAAGTCAACGCCATAAAGCCGCCCCGTGATGCCAATGGGAAAGGGGGTTTCGGGCCGCTCTAAATCGTTGAAACGGCGCAGGGCGCGGTAGCTGTCGAGCGCGTCCAGCTCGGTGCCGCAATAGGGGCAGATATGGACAGTAACCCGCCCGCCGCCCAGAACGTCCAGCCCCGCTCCGCAAGTGGTACAATCGATGGATTTCAGATCAGGATTGAGGCTCATTGCGCGGCCCTGCCCGCTGTTTCGACACGGATATCAAAGGGGTCCACCCAGACACCGCTGTACCACTCACGAAAGTTGCCCTGGAATTCACCGGACAACAGCCGCCCGCGGCGGTCCTGAAGGTTCACGAAACTGTAGCGCTCCCCTACGCTGAGCGGATGATCGAAACTGCCGCGCAGGGCCACGCAGGTCGCCTCGTCCATCTCGACAACGGTGAAATCCTCATGGTCATAGTCGATCTGCCGCCCCAGATGCAGTGTCCCATCGTAACGGGGCCAATTCGCTCGCGTTAGCTCCTGCTGGATCACCACGTCGCCCTCATCGACCGAGACCCAGCGCAGGGGGCCGTCTTCACGGCGGCAAAAGAACTCGTCCCAGGTGCCGCGGCCGTAGGAAAACCGCGCATGGCCCAGAACCTCGAACTGCCAATCGGAGATGCGCAGCCAGTCACCAAGGCCAAAGAGCATCGGCACATCGTGCATGACGCCCGCATCGCCTGCGAGCCTTGCGCCCTTGTCCTCAAGGAACAAGGTTGTGCCACAGGAGGGGCAGCTCAGCATCTTGATCGCGTCAATCGCAGGGCTGATGCCGCTGCCGCAGTTGGGACAGTTGAAATCACGCATGGGCCCAAGTTCCCCAGTGGGGCGAGCGGATCAAGGGGGAATTTCGCCAAAAGCGCTTGGTCGGGGCGGTCTAGACAGAAACGCCCTCCAGCAACGCGTCGCGTTCCACCGCGCCCTTGCGGCCCTCCAACACCACCTCGCCCCGACGCAGCACCACGAAACGGTCGGCCAGCTCATAGGCGAAGTCAAAGAACTGCTCCACCAGGATGATCGCCATGTCGCCCTGGGTGCGCAGCAGTTTGATGACCTCGCCGATCTGCTTGATGATATTGGGCTGGATGCCTTCGGTCGGCTCATCCAGCACCAATAGCTTCGGCTTGGTGATCAGGGCGCGAGCAATGGCCAACTGTTGCTGCTGCCCGCCCGACAGATCGCCACCGCGCCGAGCGAGGAAGTCCTTCAGGATCGGGAACAATTCGAAAATGTGGTCGGGGATGAAATGCTCTTCGGGTGGCAGGCAGGCAAAGCCGGTCTCAAGGTTTTCCTTCACCGTCAGAAGCGGGAAAATATCGCGCCCCTGAGGCACATAGGCAATGCCCGCACGGGCCAGTTGGTGCGCGGGCACGACGCCGATCTCCTGCCCGTCAAAATGCATGGTGCCGCCTGAACGGGGATGGGTGCCGGTCACCGCCTTCATCAGGCTGGTCTTACCGACTCCGTTGCAGCCCATAACGCAGGTGACTTCGCCCAGATCCGCCTGCATGGAAATCCCGTTCAGGATCCGGCTGCGGCCATAGTGGAGGGTGATATCCTTCAGATCCAGCATCGCTCAGCGCCCCAGGTAAACATCGATGACTTCGGGATCGGCGGTCACATGGTCCAATCCCCCTTCGGCCAGAACCGCGCCTTCATGCAGCACGGTGACCTTGCAGTTGAGGCGACGGACGAACTCCATATCGTGTTCGACGACGACCACCGCGCGGGTTTTGGCGGCCTCCACCAGCAGATCAGTGGTATGCGCACGTTCCTCAGGCGTCATGCCCGCCGCCGGTTCATCCACCAAAAGCAGCCGCGGCTCCTGCGCCAGAAGCATGCCGATTTCGAGCCACTGTTTCTGCCCGTGTGACAGCTCTCCGGCGATCCGATCGAGTTGATCCGAGAGGCCGACCTCTGCCGCCAACTCCTCGACCCGAGCAATGTCGGCATCTGAGGCGCGAAACAACAGCACCGCGATCACCCAGCGGTCCTTTTTCAGGGCCATCATTAGGTTGTCGCGCACCGACTGATCCTCGAAAACCGTGGGTTTCTGGAACTTGCGTCCAATCCCTTGCCGCGCGATCTGCGCCTCGTCCATGTCCAAGAGTGACACGGATTTCTCGCCCCAGATCACCCGACCTTCATCGGGGCGCGTCTTGCCGGTGACGATATCCATGAAGGTGGTCTTGCCCGCGCCATTGGGGCCGATCACCGCGCGCAGCTCGGCCTCAGCGATCTGGAACGACAGGTTGTTGATCGCCTTGAAACCGTCAAAGCTGACGGAGACGCCCGAGACTTCCAGAAGCGTGCTCATGTGCGGTCCTTTCGCTGCAAGAGGTCAAAGAGGCCACCGATGCCTTTCGGCGCAAAGAGCGTCACGAGGACAAAGGACAGGCCCAGGATCACCTGCCACCAGTCCACCCATTTGATGGTGTAGAACCCCAGCGGGATGTCTGGCGCCTGCCCGCCGGTGAACCATGTGGACACAAGCGAGACAAAGGCAGCGCCGATCACCGCGCCATAAAGCCGCCCGCGCCCGCCGATGGCGACCCAGACCGCCAGATAGATCGAGGCCACCGGCGCCATTTCCGCCGGATTGATGATGCCCGCCTGCGGGTAATAAAGCGCCCCGGCAATGGCGGCGATGCAGGCCGTAAGGGTAAATACGGCAAGCTTGAAGGTCTCGACCGGGTAGCCAAGGAAGCGCACGCGGGCCTCGTTGTCGCGGATGCCGCGAATGACCGAGCCAAACTTGCCCGACACCACCCAGGCCGCCAGCATGTAACCCAGCCCCAAGGCCAGCGCAGAGGCCCAGAAGAACCACATGGAGACCTCTGCCTGCGGCGCCTCCACCCCCGGCAGGTTCTGCAGGCCCGACAGACCATTGTTGCCGCGCAGGCCAGAGTCGTTCTGGAACAGGTAAAGGGCCAGCGCCAGCGTCATGGCTTGCGTCAGGATCGACAGGTACACGCCCGTGACCCGGCTGCGGAAGGCAAGCCAGCCGAACACCGCCGCCAGCACGCCCGGCACCAGCACCACCAGCATGAGCTGCAGCACCAGACTGTCGGCGAAGATCCAGACCACCGGGAATTCGCTGCTGCCGACAACGCCAAAGATCTGCGTGCCGATGGCATCGACCACCTCGGCCTCGGTCGGGGGGATATCGCCCTGCGCCAATGCCTCGGTCACGATGAGGCGGGTGCGCTCGTACATCAGCCACATGCCGATCATGTAACCGCCAAGCCCGAAGAAGGCGAAATGACCCAGCGACAGGATACCGGTGTAGCCCCAGATCAGATCCATCGCGATGGCGATCAGACACAGGCACAGGGTCTTGCCCAACGTCTTGACAAAGCTCGTCGGAATGAGCCCCGCTCCCGGCCCTTCGGCCAGCAGGGTCACCACAAGGGTAAAGAGCGCAAGGATCGCGAGAAAGACCAGCACAGAGGGGTTCTTTGAAATGAATGACTGTCGCATGGATCAATCCCCCGCCGCACGGCCCTTGAGGGCGATGATCCCTCTTGGGCGGAACTGAATGAAGATGATGATGAAGATGATCATGTAGGTCTGCGCCGCCAGCGTGTTGGACGGGTTGAGCCACTCGATTCCCTTTTGCAAGGAGCCGATCATCGCCGCACCGGCGAGCGTGCCAAAGATATTGCCGACACCGCCCACAACTACGGTCATGAAGCTTTGCACGATGTAATCCTGTCCCAGCTCGGATGTGACCTTGGCAAATAGGCCGATAGCAACTCCCGCAATCCCGGCAATCCCCGATCCCAAACCAAAGGTCAGCATGTTCACCCTACCTGGATTGATGCCCATCGAGGACGCCATGCGCGGGTTCTGCGTCACCGCGCGGGTTTCCAGCCCCAGCCGCGTGCGCCGCATGATGAAAAGGAACAGAGCGAGGAAGATCAGCGCCAGCACGAAGATCGCGATACGGATATAGCTGATCGAGACCACATCATTGATCACCCAGGCGCCATCCAGCCAGCCCGGCGCCGTCAGCGGGCGGGCCTGCGTGCCGAAGATGTTCTTGGCGAGCTGTTGCAGCGCGATGGAGATCCCGAAGGTCGCCAAGAGCGTCTCAAGCGGGCGGTTATAGAGATGCCGGATCACCAGCCGCTCCATCGCGACCCCGGCGGCGAATGTGACGGCAAAGGCCAGCGGGATGGCGACCAGGATCGACACCGTGTGGTTGGGGATCACCTGCTGCACCACGTAGCCGGTGTAGGCGCCCATCATGATGAACTCGCCATGGGCCATGTTGATGACCCCCATCAGGCCGAATGTGATGGCAAGGCCGATGGCCGCAAGGAAATAGATCGACGCGAGAGAGACCGCATCCAGCCCCAGATCCACCGCCTGGTTGAGCGCAACCTTGGTGCCAATGCTGTCCAGCGCCTGCTCGGCAGCATCCGTCACCGCAGCGGATGGTTCAGCGTAGGTTTCAAAGAACACATAGCGGTTCAGGGCGACGGTGATCGCCTCTTCGCCCACGAAGGGCGGCACCTTCCCGTCCGAGGCAAGGCTTTCGTAGACCTTTTGACGGACCATCTCGTTTGACAGCTGCGCCAGCGGCACGCCCGCAACGCGTCCGCCCTTGATATGGTCGGCAAGGGTCTGGCGCAGGGCATCCGGGGTGGTGCGTTCGGGCACATGACCGCCCGCAACCAGCATGTCATAGGCGTCAGTGCGGGACAGGCTATCCTCGCCGGGTGTCAGGGTGCGGGCAATATTGCGTCCCTCGGGCAGTTCCTCAGCCACCTCTACCGTAACAGCGACCAACGGGTTGAGCGCGGCGCGCACATCGACGCTCAGATCACCGGACAGACCTTCGATGGCGGCGATCCGCTCTGCCTCATCCGCGCCGTAGGCGATGGTCAATAGCAAGGCGAGCCGCGTCTTGCGGGCTTTCAGGACCGGATCGTCCTCCCGCGCAATGGAAGCCCTTAGGGGTGCCAGCAGGTCCGCGCCCGGCGCGCGTTCAATCGCCAGCAGGGCCTCGGCGCGGGTGGCGGGATCGGGATCACTCAGCTGGAATTGTACAAGGGCGGTGGCGATCAGAGCGCGCACGCCGCTGTTGGGTTTGAGCTGTTTCAGCTCTTTCTTGGGATATTCCCCTGCCAAAGTCCCATCATCGGGGCTGCTGAGGGCATAGGTGCGCTTGGCGACTTCCTTACCGACAAAAAACAAGCCGTCCTGTTTTCGCTGCCAGACGTCCTTGTTCTGCCAGGCCTCAAGGAAGCCACGGGCCTGCGGCAGACCACTGGCCGCGATACTGTCGATCACCGGCCCGATGGTCTTGCGCGAGCTTTTCTCGATCAGCGCGCGGTTGTCCTGTAACAGCTGCTGCAGTGGGCCATCGGCCGCAGGTGTCTGGGCAAGGCTGACCTGACACGCGCAGATCAGCGCGAGGCAGGCAAGGAATAGTCGTTTCATGTCTTTGAGATCCGCCCTGAAAATGATGCCCTCAAAGACTCCGGTTCGGCGTCAGGTCGAGGGCGTCAGCCGGGGCGGAGGCACAAGCCCCCGCCGCGACACTGTTCTTCTCGGTTCAGAAGATCAGTAGTTCGAAAGCGTCTGCACGCAGGTCTTGGTCTCGGTGTTGTACATACCGCAGCCCAGATCCTTCCAGTCGGACATCAGAACCGCCGATTCCGGCAGGAAATCGGTCCATGCATCGCCCGGCACCGGATCGGTTGCCGAGATGATGTCGAACTGTCCGTCTTCCTGGATTTCGCCAATCAGCACCGGCTTGGCCAGGTGGTGGTTCGGCAGCATCACAGCGGTACCGCCAGTGAGGTTCGGGAACTCCTGCCCGTACATGGCGGTACGCACAGCATCCACGTCAGCCGTACCAGCGGCGGTCACCGCGTTGGCCCACATGTTGAAGCCGATGTAATGCGCTTCCATCGGGTCGTTGGTGACACGCTCTTCGCCCATCAGCTCTTTCCAC
Source organism: Phycobacter azelaicus (assembly GCF_014884385.1). Lineage (NCBI taxonomy): Bacteria > Pseudomonadati > Pseudomonadota > Alphaproteobacteria > Rhodobacterales > Roseobacteraceae > Phycobacter > Phycobacter azelaicus. The sequence goes on from NZ_WKFH01000003.1 coordinate 796,097, forward strand.
TTGGCAACGAAGGCCTCGTTGGCTTCGGTGTCAGCCGACTGGAAGTAGTTCCAGGCCGCCAGATGACCGACCAGATTGGAGGTATCGAGACCCGAGAGTTCCTCTTCACCGACCGAGAAGGCCACCACCGGGATGTCATCGGCGGAAATGCCTGCAGCAGCCAGTTCCTTGTAGAAACCGATGTTGGCATCGCCATTGATGGTGGAGATCACGCCAACCTTCTTGCCATCTGCGCCCAGCGCCACCACGTCAGCAACGATCTTGGACCAGTCGGAATGGCCAAAGGGGGTGTAGTTCACAAAGATATCGCTTTCGGCGATGCCTTTGCCCTTGAGATAACTTTCAAGGATGTTGTTGGTCGTGCGCGGGTAGACATAGTCGGTACCCAGCAGCGCGAATTTCTCAACACCCAGTTCCTCAAGGAAGTAATCAGTCGCCGGGATCGCCTGCTGGTTGGGCGCGGCACCGGTGTAGAAGACGTTCTTGGAGCTTTCCTCGCCCTCATACTGGACGGGGTAGAACAGCAGGCCGTTCAGCTCTTCGATGACGGGCAGCACGGATTTACGGCTCACGGAAGTCCAGTTGCCGAAGATCACGTCGACCTCATGCACGGTCAGCAGCTCGCGTGCCTTTTCAGCAAACAGCGGCCAGTCGGAGGCCGGGTCGACCACGACCGCTTCCAGCTCACAACCCAGAAGGCCGCCCTTTTCGTTCTGATCGGCCACCAGCATCAGCATGGTGTCTTTCAGGGTGGTTTCGGAAATCGCCATGGTGCCCGACAGCGAGTGCAGAACACCCACCTTGATGGTACAATCGGCGGCCATACCGGCTCCGGCGGTCATCCCAAGGGCCAGCACGCTGGCAGCGGTTTTCTTGAAGAAGCTCATCATTCCCTCCAGGCAGGGCGCACCTGTTCCGTCTCTTTCCCTTGCGGAAGAAGGGCGGCGGCACTAGGTCAACCCTGCAACTGTTGTTGCAAAACGTGTGGCGGTCTGATCGAGGTCCAATTCGTGTGGCCGCCACACTCCCATGACCCGCATGTCGAAACCTGCGAGCCACAGTCAGGTTTCTGCAGCGCGGCACTCTTGGCAAACCCTTGCATCCACCGCTTACCGACGAATCCGTCTTTGCCCAAATTCTGGGCGCTCTTTTCCGTCCTCGATTAATCTTTGATCGGCTTTGCTTGTGAAGCGGCCATTAAGCGCCTGCAAAATGGTCATTGCCGCCTGCAAAGCGCAGTCTCTTAAGCAACTGGTAAGACTCATCATCAGCCGCGGGAGAGCGCAAGATAACCGAAGCCGCCGTCATATCGCAGCAGGGTACACACCCCGTCATACCCCCCCAGCCCCGTGCTGTGGGGCGCGCATGTGTCTCGACCCACTATAAGGACGGCGCGGTCCGCCTGAAGGCTCTGCACCAGGCGGGCGCAATGAAACTGTTGTTTCCTCAAGGCCGCCCTCATCCCGAGGCAGTATTGGTGAATACAGCCGGCGGCATCACCGGCGGAGACCAGTTCAGCGTCTCGGCCGCGGCGCGTGAGCATGGCAAACTTACGGTCACCACCCAGGCCGCCGAACGCGCCTATCGGGCCCAGCCGGACGAGACCGGGCGGATGGAGACCCGGCTGGAGCTTGCCGGCGGCGCGCAGCTCAACTGGCTGCCGCAGGAGACCATTCTCTTCGAGGGCTGCCGCTTTTCCCGCTTGTTACATGTCGACATGGCCCGCGATGCGCGGTTTCTGATGGTGGAGCCTGTCGTCTTTGGCCGCATGGCAATGGGCGAAGAGCTGCGCGATGCCACCTTCAGCGATCGCGTGGAAATCCACCGCGACGGACACCTCATCTACTATGACGGGGTGGATCTTTCGGGCGACATCGCCGGCACGCTTGACCGCCCCGCCGTTGCCGCAGGCGCGCGCGCCATGGCGGCGCTGGTGCTGGCTGCGCCCGATGCCGAAGCCTGGCTCAAACCCTTGCGTGAAATGCTGCCCGCAACCGGCGGCGTGTCGCTTGTCACTGATGGCCTTCTGGTGCTGCGCCTCTTGGCAGAAGACGGTTTCACCCTGCGCCAAAGCCTTGTTCCCATTCTTGACCGGCTGACCGAGACCGGCCTGCCGCGCTGCTGGAGACTATAGATCCGATGAACCTGACCCCCCGTGAAAAAGACAAGCTGCTGGTCGCCATGGCCGCCGAAGTCGCCCGCAAGCGCCTGGCGCGCGGCGTGAAGCTCAATCACCCCGAGGCCATCGCCCTGATTACCGATGCGGTGGTGGAAGGCGCCCGCGACGGGCGTTCGGTCGCCGAGATGATGGAGGCAGGCGCCGCCGTCATTTCCCGAGATCAATGCATGGAAGGCGTCCCCGAGATGATCCACGAGGTTCAGGTCGAAGCCACCTTTCCCGATGGCACCAAGCTGGTGACCGTTCACAACCCCATTCGATGAATTCCTTGAGGAGACCCCAGATGAAACACCTGCCCGCTCTCGCGTCTGCCATCACGCTCACCGCTGGTCCGGCCCTGGCCCATGGTGGGGCGCACCTGCATCCGCATGGATCGGAAAGCTGGCTGCCTGTCATCCTGGCGGCACTGACCGTAGGGGGTGCTGCGGCGCTGGCCTACGTACGGTCGCGCAAATGATCCCCGGAGAGCTGTTCCCCGCCCACGGCGATCTGACCCTGAACGAGCGCTCCGACGCGATAACCCTGATGGTGGCCAATACCGGCGACCGCCCGGTGCAGGTCGGCAGCCACTATCATTTCGCCGAGGCCAATCCGGCGCTCGATTTCGACCGCAATGCGGCCCGGGGTATGCGGCTTGATATCGCTGCTGGCACCGCCGTGCGGTTCGAACCCGGCCAGCGCCGCGAGGTACAGCTGATCCCCATCGGCGGCGCGCGCAAGGTCTATGGTTTCAACCAGCAGATCATGGGGGATTTGTGAGCGTGGCAGACCGGTGCGTTTCAATTCAGAGGGCGGCGCCCGGCCCGAGGGTGGGCGTGAAGCGCCCGCCCATGGGGGCGGGTCGGGCGCTGCCCGGCGTACCGCCGGGCGGATCACCACCAGCCGCGCCACTGACCGAGAATAGCAAGGAAAAACAGGGCGTACCCCAGCGCCTGAAGAGTGAATGAAAGGTTGGTCATGTGCTGCTCATTTGTTGATCCACGACACAGACAACCACGTTTGAGATTCACCTCCAAGGCCAGAGCCAAGCGCAGGGGACAGGGTGTCCTCGAACCGAAAAGCGCAAGTTACGAAGCCCTAAAGAAACAATATTTTTTGGTACACATGCCATCGTGCACCCACCGGACTGGATAGGAACACCAGACATGCCTGCAAAACTTTCCCGCGCTGACTACGCCGCCATGTATGGCCCCACCACCGGGGACAAGCTGCGGCTGGCTGATACCGATCTGATCATCGAAGTGGAATGCGACCTGATCGCTGAACGCGCGGGAGAGAACGCGCCTTTGTATGGTGAAGAGGTGAAATTTGGCGGTGGCAAGGTGATCCGCGACGGCATGGGACAATCTCAGGCCACCCGCGCCGCAGGGGCCGTGGATACGGTGATCACCAATGCTCTGATCGTCGATCACTCTGGCATCTACAAGGCGGATGTTGGCCTCAAGGACGGGCGCATCCACAAGATCGGTAAGGCGGGCAACCCCGACACCCAGCCCGGCGTCGATATCATCGTCGGCCCCGGCACCGAAGCCATCGCAGGCGAAGGGCGGATCCTGACGGCGGGCGGTTTTGACAGCCATATCCATTACATCTGCCCCCAGCAGATCGAGGATGCGCTACATTCGGGCCTTACCACCATGCTGGGCGGCGGCACCGGGCCAGCCCACGGGACACTGGCCACCACCTGCACCCCCGGTGCCTGGCACCTTGGCCGCATGATGCAGGCGGCGGATGCCTTCCCGATGAACCTGGCCTTTGCAGGCAAAGGCAATGCCTCGCTTCCGGCTGCGATTGAAGAGCAGGTGCTTGGCGGGGCCTGCGCGCTGAAACTGCATGAGGACTGGGGCACCACCCCTGCGGCAATCGATTGCTGCCTTGGGGTGGCCGATGCGATGGATGTACAGGTGATGATCCACACCGATACCCTGAACGAAAGCGGCTTTGTCGAACACACCGTCGCCGCAATGAAGGGGCGCACCATCCACGCCTTCCACACCGAAGGCGCGGGCGGTGGCCATGCCCCCGACATCATCAAGATCTGCGGCGAGGATCACGTTCTGCCCTCCTCGACCAACCCGACGCGGCCCTTCACCGTCAACACCATCGAGGAACACCTCGATATGCTGATGGTCTGTCACCACCTCGACAAATCCATCCCCGAGGATGTCGCCTTTGCCGAAAGCCGCATCCGCCGCGAGACCATCGCCGCCGAGGATATCCTGCACGACATGGGCGCCTTTTCGATCATCGCCTCCGACAGCCAGGCCATGGGCAGGGTGGGCGAAGTGCTGATCCGCACCTGGCAGACCGCCGACAAGATGAAGAAACAGCGCGGTCGCCTCGCCGAGGAGACCGGAGAGAACGACAATTTCCGGGTTCGTCGCTATATCGCCAAATACACCATCAATCCTGCCATCGCCCATGGCATCTCGCATGAAATCGGCAGCGTCGAGGAAGGCAAACGCGCCGATCTGGTGCTTTGGAACCCGGCCTTTTTCGGGGTGAAGCCCGAGATGGTTCTGATGGCGGGCACCATCGTCTGCGCGCAGATGGGCGATCCCAATGCCTCGATCCCCACTCCGCAGCCGGTCTATTCCCGGCCCATGTGGGGCGCTTATGGCCGCTCAGTCGAACATTCCGCCGTGACCTTTGTGTCCGAGGCAGCGCAGGCCGATGGGCTGCGCGACAAGCTGGGGCTGGCGAAACAGACCGTTGCCGTCAAAGGCACCCGTGGCATCGGCAAGAGGGATCTGCGCCTCAATAGCGCAACGCCCCAAATCGAGGTCAATCCCGAAACCTATGAGGTGCGCGCGGATGGTGAGTTGCTTACCTGCGAGCCCGCCAAAGAGCTGCCCATGGCGCAGCGCTACTTTTTGTACTGAGGAGCGCAAAAAATGAGCGTTTTCATAACGTTGCGCCAGGCGCATGGCAGCCATTCCAACTCAGGACTAGCTAGGTCAGAATTGATGTCCTATCTTCAACACCAATGGGAGGAGTTCACAACTGAAACAGGAGTGACCTCCAATGGCATATACGACACATCACACCGCATCGGCTGCTCCGGCCAGCCCGATCTCTGCTCTGAAAATCCTGGCGAAACCGTTCGTGGCGATCGGCAACGGGCTGGTGGCACTTGGCGAGGCCAACGATCGCAGCCGCAAGGTTCAAACCTTGATGGCGATGAGCGATGCGGAGCTGGCAGAGCGCGGTCTCAAGCGCGACCAGATCGTTCAGCACGTCTTCTCGGACGTCTATTACATCTGAGCCGGGACGCGGCCCCGGACACATCGCTGCGCGGGGGGCTGTCATGACCGCCCCCACGCATCTGCACACAATGGTTGCCCGTCAGTATCACGGGCATGCGCATGAGCCACAGCCCAAGGACAGGGTTGTTCTGGACTATGACGCGCGATTTCTGCGCCGCAAGGTGCTGACCACCGAAAGCGGCGCGCGTCTTCTGGTGGATCTGCCGCAGACGACCTCTCTGGACCAAGGCGGTGTTCTGCTGCTTGAGGGCGGTGGCGAGATTTCCGTGGTCGCCGCGCCGGAAGACCTGCTGGAAATCACAGCAGAAAAGAAGGGAGATCTGGTCCGCCTTGCCTGGCACATCGGCAATCGCCACACCCCCTGCCAGATCACGCCCGAGCGGCTTCTGATCCAGCGCGACCATGTGATCCGCGCAATGCTAATGCAACTTGGCGCAACGGTGAAGGAAGTGACCGAATCCTTCACGCCCGAGGGTGGCGCCTATGGCCACGGGCGCACGCATTCCCACGATCACGGGCATACTCACGGGCACGAGCACAGTCACGATCATGCAAAGGGGCACTCTCATGAGCATTGAGCCCGGCGCGGTCCTGTTGATGCAATGGCTTTCTCCGGCCTACCCGGTGGGCGCCTTCGCCTATTCTCATGGGCTTGAGGCCGCCTGCAACGCGGGTCAGATCACCAACGCCGAGACCCTGTCGGATTGGCTCGGGGATCTGCTGCTCTATGGCAGTGGACGCAGCGATCCGATCATCCTTGCCGCCGCATATCAGGCGCAGGATGACGCGGCCTTGGTGCAGGTGGATGCCCGCGCCCGAGCCTTTGCACCCTCCCGTGAACGGCTGGCCGAAACGGTGAGTCAGGGCGCTGCCTTCTGTCAGACAACACGTGGCATCTGGGGGGACGATCTGCCGGATCTCACCTATCCAGTTGCTGTGGGCCGCGCGGCGCGGCTGCATGGGCTGTCTCTGGATCTGACCTTGCAAATGTATGTTCATGCCTTCGTGTCGAACTTGGTCGCCGCCGCCCAGCGGCTGGCTCCGGTGGGTCAGCTTGAGGGACAGCAGGTACTGACCGAGTTGGCGCCCCTGATCCGGGATGTCGCGCAGAATGCGCTTCAGACGGATCTGGGTGCTTTGGCCGGGGCAAGCTTTATCTCAGACATCGCATCGATGCATCATGAAACCCAGTATTCGAGGATCTTCCGCTCATGAGCAGTTTCAACGGACCTTTGCGAGTCGGCATCGGCGGGCCGGTCGGCGCCGGCAAGACCACCCTTACGGCGCAACTGGCGCGCGCGCTGTCGCCCCACCACTCGATTGGGGTGATCACCAACGATATTTACACCCAGGAAGATGCCGAGGCGCTGATGCGCATGCAGGTGCTGCCGCAGGACCGGGTGATCGGTGTGGAAACCGGCGGCTGTCCCCATACTGCCATTCGCGAAGACGCCTCGATCAACCTGGCAGCCGTGGCCGAGATGCAGGCCCGCCACGCCGATCTCGAGATCGTGCTGATCGAAAGCGGTGGCGACAACCTGTCGGCCACCTTCAGCCCCGAGCTGGCAGATGTAACCCTTTACGTGATAGATGTGGCAGCGGGCGAAGAGATCCCTCGGAAGGGCGGCCCGGCTATTACCCGATCTGATTTGCTGATCATCAACAAGACCGACCTTGCACCGCATGTCGGCGCTTCGCTGGAGGTGATGGAGCGAGATGCCCACCGCATGCGCAGCGCCCTCCCCTTTGTTTTCACCAGCCTGCGTCATGGCAAGGGTGTTCCAGATGTCGTTTCCCATCTGTGCAGAATAGGCGGTGTCACCTCTCCGCTGCTTCTTGAAGAAACCGGATGAGTGGAAGGCATCAGACAAACGCTCCCACGCCTTCAACCGCCTTTGAAAAGGCGCTTTCCGTCTTGGGCCCGGCGCCGCGCAAAGCGCGGCGCCGGGCCCAACTGCGAGGAGGTATTCCGGGAATACCCCGCAGCAGGCGGGAGCCTATGCGCCGATACTCTTTTGCCGCCCACAGCTTCGCAATTGACGCACAGGCGGCGGATTGTGATAACCCAGCCGAAACCCTTTACTGCCTATTGTGCGCAAACCAATTTACGCCTAAAAGCGTTAGCGCTAACTTTTGTTGCTTTGACCTGAAGCCTCAAGGCTCCCGGACCAGGCTTCAAACGATTTGCAAGGATCATTTGGAATGAATGACATCTGGGAAAACTTGGTAAAGCAGAGGGCGGCTACCGCTGAAATCCCTCTTATTACGCTATGCGAGACACCGGACAGGTTTGACCGATTTTCGGCCAGTAGCGACGAGCTGCTGTTGGATTTTTCCAAAACATCGCTGGATGACACCAGCCTGTCTCTGCTGATCAGACTGGCCGAAGGCGCCAAACTATCAGACCACATTGATGCGATGTTCTCGGGCGATAGGATCAACTCGACAGAAGATCGCTCCGTTTTACACACCGCCCTGCGCGCACCCGCAGGTCGCAAGATCATCGTGGACGGCACAGACATCATACCCGCCGTGCAGGAAACCCTGCACCGGATGGAGGACTTCGCCGGAGCCCTGCGCAGCGGTACGTTCCAAACGGCAGGCGGCCAAGCCTTTACCGATGTGGTCAATATCGGGATCGGCGGCTCTGATCTGGGGCCGGTCATGGCAACTCTTGCCCTCGCCCCCTACCACGATGGCCCACGCTGCCATTTCGTCTCCAACGTCGATGGCGCCCATATCGCCGACACACTGAGGCGCCTCAACCCCGAAACCACGCTGGTGATTATCGCCTCCAAGACCTTCACCACGACCGAGACTATGGCCAATGCCGAAACCGCGCTGAAGTGGCTGTGCGCGGCGTTGGGAGATCAGGCAAGCGGACATCTTGCGGCAGTGTCCTCGGCCCTCGACAAGACGGCCGCCTTTGGCATCCCGCCCGAGCGTGTCTTTGGGTTCGCCGATTGGGTCGGCGGCCGCTATTCCATGTGGGGGCCGGTTGGACTTCCGATCCTGATTGCGGTGGGGCCTCAGAACTTTCGCGCCCTCCTCGGCGGTGCGGCAGCCATGGATGACCATTTCCGCACCGCGCCCTTTGCCCGGAACCTGCCGGTCCTCTTGGGATTGATCGGAATCTGGCACAACAATATCTGCAGCTATGAAAGCCGCGCGGTGCTGCCTTACGAACAGCGCCTTGCCCGACTGCCCGCCTACCTTCAGCAGCTTGACATGGAAAGCAATGGCAAGGGCGTCACGCTGGAAGGAACGTCCCTGACCCGCGACTCCGGCCCCATCGTCTGGGGGGAGCCGGGAACCAATGGTCAGCACGCTTTCTATCAACTGCTTCACCAGGGTACCCGCGTGATTCCAGCCGAGTTCCTGATTGGCGCCGAAGGACACGAACCGGACCTTGCGCACCAGCATCGCATGCTGGTGGCCAACTGCCTGGCCCAATCCGAGGCGTTGATGCGGGGCCGCAGCCCTGAAGAGGCACGCTCGATCGCTGCAAAGCGCGGTTTCGAGGGCGCAGATCTGGACCGCATGACGGCGCATCTAACCTTTCCCGGCAACCGCCCCTCTGTCACCATCGCCTATGACAAGCTGACCCCTTTCGTGCTGGGCCAGATTATTGCGCTATATGAACACCGTGTTTTCGCGGAAGGCGTGATTTGGGGCATCAACTCCTTCGACCAGTGGGGTGTGGAACTGGGCAAGGAACTTGCGCTCAGCCTCCTGCCCATGGTCGAGGGCGCCGAAAGCGATGGCAAGGACAGCTCTACCCGGGGGCTTTTGTCGAAACTTACCCGCAAGACGGGCTGATAGAGAACCGGCCCGAACGAAGGAACAGGCAGTCACATGGTTTCCCGCGTTATCCCCGTAGACCCGTTCGATCTGGTCCTGTTCGGCGCCACCGGCGATCTGGCCCGCCGCAAGATCCTGCCAAGTCTGTTTCACCGCTTCCAGATCGGCCAGTTCGATGCGCAAACGCGCATCATTGGCACCTCGCGCGCGGACCTTGACCGGCAAGGCTTTCGCAACATGACGGCCGATGCCATCCGTGAGTTCGGTCAGCCGGGGGAAACCACCGAGGCGGATATCGCCGCCTTTGCAGAGCTACTCGACTATGTGCCGGTGGACGCGCGCGGCGACACTGGCTGGGACGAACTCGGTCAGCATCTGCGCGAAGACGTAATCCGTGCATTTTACCTCTCGGTCGGCCCCAACCTGTTCACTGATATCGCGGACCAGCTGAGCGCCAGTGGTATCGCCACGCCCGACAGCCGCATCGTGCTGGAAAAACCCTTTGGCCACGATCTGGCCTCGGCGCAGGCGCTGAACCAAGCGCTGCGGGCGCATTTCCAAGAGGGTCAGATCTATCGGATCGACCACTACCTCGGCAAGGAAACCGTACAGAACCTGATGGCGCTGCGTTTTGCCAATTCCCTGTTCGAACCCTTATGGAACTCTTCCCATATCGACCATGTTCAGATCACCGTCGCCGAAAGCATCGGAGTCGAGGGGCGCGGCGAGTATTACGACAAATCGGGTGCCATGCGGGACATGGTGCAGAACCACCTGATGCAGCTTCTGTGCCTCACCGCGATGGAGCCGCCTGCCCGTTTCACGCCAAACGCGGTACGCGACGAAAAGGTCAAGGTGATCGAGGCGCTCAATCCCGTCGCCCCCGACGACATTGCCCGCGGCCAGTATCGCGGCAAGAACGGTGACAGCTACCGTGACCATGCGGGCAACCCTGACAGCACCACCGAAAGCTTTGTCGCGATGAAGGTGCAGGTGGCGAACTGGCGTTGGGCCGGCACGCCGTTTTACCTGCGCACCGGCAAATGCCTGCGCGAGCGCGTGTCCGAAATCGCGGTCTATTTCCGTGACCCACCGCACAACATCTTTGAAGGCGCAGACGGGGTACATGGCAATGTACTTGTGATCCGCCTGCAACCCGATGAGGGCATCACGCTGCGCACCACGATCAAGGATCCCGGCCCCGGCGGCATGCGTCTGACGGGCGCGAACCTTGATATGACCTTTGCCGAATCCCTGCCCGACGCAGGCCGCCCCCAAGACGCCTATGAGCGGCTGATCATGGATGTGATCCGGGGCAATCAAACCCTGTTCATGCGCGGCGACGAGGTCGAGGCCGCATGGGCCTGGGCTGACCCCATCATCGCTGGCTGGACCGAGGCAGGTACCGAGCCACAACGCTATGACCGCGGCGGATCCGGCCCCGAGGATTCGCTGCTCCTGATGCACCGCGACGGGCGCCGATGGCGCGGTATCGGAGACTGACCCTCATCCCACGCCTCACCCGCCCCATTCCGCCTGCCCCAGCCAGCCCGCGCCAGACACCCGAAAGGCATCTCACATGAGCTTGAACAAGACACTCAAAGAGGTCACCGAACGGATCATCACCCGCAGCGCCGAGACCCGCAGCGCCTATCTGGACCGCATGCGGGCGGCCAAAAGCCAGGGCCCGGCACGGGCGCACCTGTCCTGCTCGGGTCAGGCCCATGCCTATGCCGCGACCGGCGCCGATCAGGGCACGCTTGCCACCGGCAGCGCAGGGCATCTGGGCATAGTCACCGCCTATAACGACATGCTCTCGGCGCATCAGCCGTTCGAAACCTACCCCACCCTGATCCGCGATGCCGTGCGCGCCGCGGGCGGCACGGCGCAGGTTGCGGGGGGGGTGCCTGCCATGTGTGACGGCGTCACCCAGGGTGAGGCCGGCATGGAGCTAAGCCTGTTTTCCCGCGACACCATCGCGATGGCGACCGGGGTTGCGCTCAGCCACAACGTGTTTGACGCGGCGGTCTTTTTGGGCGTCTGCGACAAGATCGTACCAGGACTCGTCATTGGCGCGCAGACCTTTGGCCATCTGCCCGCCGTCTTCCTGCCGGCGGGGCCGATGACCAGCGGGCTGGCAAACGATGAAAAGGCCAAGATCCGCCAGAAGTTCGCCGCCGGTGAAATAAGTCGGGAGGAGCTGCTGGCGGCCGAGATGGCCGCCTACCACGGCCCCGGCACCTGCACCTTCTACGGCACGGCCAACACCAACCAGATGTTGATGGAGTTCATGGGCCTGCACCTGCCCGGCGCCTCTTTCGTCAATCCCGGCACGCCCCTGCGCGAGGCACTGACCATTGAGGGCGCGAAACGGGCACTCTCGCTCTCGGCCCTCGGCGACAGCTACACGCCGGTCTGCGATGTGCTGGACGAAAAAGCCTATGCCAACGGCATCGTCGGATTGATGGCCACCGGTGGGTCGACCAACCTGTTGATCCACCTCATCGCAATGGCGCGCGCCGGGGGCGTGATCCTCGATTGGCAGGATTTCGCGGATCTGTCGGATGTGGTGCCGCTTCTGGCGCGGGTCTATCCCAATGGCCTCGCGGATGTGAACCATTTCCATGCCGCAGGCGGACTTGGCTATATGATCGGGGAGCTATTGAATGCCGGCTTCCTGCATCCCGACACCAAGACCGTCGCGGGCACCGGGCTAGAACACTACACAAAGGAACCCTTCCTGACCGACGAAGACCTTACCTTCCGCCCCGGCACCACCAAATCGCTGAACGAGGGCGTTTTGCGCCCCGCTGCGGAACCTTTCCAGAAAACCGGCGGGCTCAAGCGTCTGACTGGCAGCCTTGGCACAGCAGTGATCAAGGTCTCCGCCGTCGCCGAGGAGCACCACGTGATCGAGGCCCCAGCCCGTGTCTTTCACGATCAGGACGAGGCCAAAGCCGCCTTCAAGGCAGGCGAGTTCACCGGCGATGTGATCCTTGTGGTGCGCTTTCAAGGGCCTAAGGCGAACGGCATGCCGGAACTGCACAGCCTGACGCCCATGCTGGGCATTCTGCAGGGCAAGGGGCACAAAGTGGCGCTGGTGACTGATGGGCGCATGTCGGGGGCCTCGGGCAAGGTGCCCGCCGCCATCCACGTGGTCCCCGAGGCGCTGGACGGCGGCCCAATCGCCCGCATCCGCGATGGTGACATGCTGCGGCTGGATGCCACGAGCGGCACGCTCGATGTGCTGAGCCCCGGCGCGCTAGAGAGGGAGCCTGCCACTGCCGACCTCTCGACCTATCAGCATGGCACAGGGCGCGAGCTGTTCTCGCTGTTCCGACGCGCCGTCACCTCTGCCGATACCGGCGCCAGCGTATTCGGAGATTGACCCCCATGAGCATCACCCCCAAAAACGCCAGCGCCCGCACCCTCGAGATCTGCCAGATGGCACCCATTGTGCCGGTACTTGTGGTACATGATATCGCCCATGCCCGCCCCCTGGCCGAGGCATTGGTGGCAGGCGGTCTACCCGCGCTGGAGGTAACGCTTCGCACCCCCGCAGCCCTTGATGTGATCCGTGAAATGGCCTCGGTGCGCGGTGGCGTCGTCGGTGCTGGCACACTGGTGACGCCTGAGGATGTGGCCGCAGCCGTCGAAGCAGGCGCGCAGTTTGGTGTCTCTCCCGGTGCCACCGACAGACTTTTGGATACCTGCGAGGCCGCAGGCCTGCCGATGCTCCCCGGCGCGGCCACAGCTTCCGAGGCCATGCGCCTGCTGGAGCGCGGCTATGACATGCTGAAATTCTTCCCGGCCGAGGCCTCGGGCGGCGCACCGGCGCTCAAGGCCATCGGCGCGCCCCTGCCGCAGATCTCATTCTGCCCCACGGGCGGAATCAGCCCAGAGAACGCCAAGACCTACCTGTCGCTGCCCAATGTGGTCTGTGCAGGCGGCAGCTGGGTCGCCCCGGCGGATCTGGTGGCGGCAGGCGATTGGGATGGGATTACCAAACTGGCCAAAGCGGCGCGGGCGCTGGCAGCAGGCTGAGACGCTACAGATGGCGGGTTGACAGAACACGCCGCTTCCACGAAGTATCTCGACCAATTCAAAATTGGTTGCAGCTAATCTGGCTGCACCCACATCAGTAGAGACAGCCATGCAGTCCTTTACCACCCGCCCCGAGATCCGCGGCAGTTTTGGGGTCGCCACCTCGACCCATTGGATCGCCTCGGCCGTGGGCTTTGGCATTCTGGAAAAGGGCGGCAATGCCTTTGATGCTGCCGTGGCGACGGGTCTGGTCCTGCAGGTGGTTGAGCCGCATCTGAACGGCCCTGCGGGCGATCTTCCGGCGATCTTCCATTCCGTCCGCACAGGCAAGACCGAGGTTCTTGCCGCGCAAGGTCCGGCCCCGGCGGGCGCCACCATCGAACACTACAAGGCGCAAGGCCTGTCGCTGATCCCCGGCTCGGGGCTGCTCTCCACTGTGGTGCCCGGCGCTTTTGATGGCTGGATGCTGATGCTGCGCGATCATGGCAGCCTGTCCCTGCGCGAGGTGATGAGCCCCGCCATCGACTATGCCCGCGACGGCCACCCGGTACTGCCGCGTGTGGCCAATACCATCGCGGATCTGGCTGAATATTTCGCCCGCGAATGGCCCTCCTCTGCCCAGGTCTGGACACCGGGCGGCGCGGCCCCCGAAGCAAACGCAATGTTCCGCAACCCCGACCTTGCCGCCACCTATCAGCGCCTTGTGGAAGTAGGTGAGGCTGCAGGCGAAGACCGCACAACACAGATCGATGCCGCGCGCACCGCTTGGGCCGAAGGTTTCGTGGCCGATGCGGTCTTTGACTACCTGTCGGACGCCTGCGTGCATGATGGCTCCGAGCAGAAAAACCGCGCGGTTCTGGCCCCCGCCGACATGGCGGGCTGGCGCGCAGGCTATGAGCCAACGCTGACCTACGACTATCACGGCTGGACCGTGCACAAGACCCACGCCTGGTCGCAGGGGCCGGTGCTGCTGCAGGGGCTGGCGATCCTGAAACATTTCGACCTGGGCGCGATGGATCCCCTTGGGGACGAGTTCACTCACACGGTGATCGAAGCCATGAAGCTCGCCTATGCCGACCGCGAGGCCTATTACGGGGATCCCGCGCACAGCGAGGTGCCGATGGAGGTACTGCTGTCGGATGGCTACAACGCAGAGCGCGCAAAGCTGATCACGCGTGAGGCCTCGTTGGAGCAGCGTCCGGGCCGGGTGCCAGGGTTCGAAAATCTGGCCGACGCCTATATAGAGCGCGCGTCCCGCGATTTTGGCGTTGCGGATGCCGCCCCGCAGGAACCCACCATGGCCCACCTGACCGAGAAACGTGGCGATACAGTCCATCTCGACATCATCGACCGCTGGGGCAATATGGTTTCGGCCACACCCTCGGGCGGCTGGCTACAGTCCAATCCGGTCATTCCCGGGCTTGGCTTTCCGCTCAATTCGCGCGCGCAGATGTTCTGGCTGGAGGAGGGCCTGCCCACCTCGCTCGCGCCGGGGCGCCGTCCGCGGACCACCCTGACGCCGAGCCTTGCCGAAAAAGACGGGCAGCGGCTGGTCTTTGGCACACCGGGAGGGGACCAGCAGGACCAGTGGCAGCTGATCTGGTTCCTGCGCTTCGTCCACCATGGGTTCGACCTGCAACAGGGACTGGATGCGCCTTTGTTTCACACCATGCATTTTCAGGGCAGCTTCTTCCCGCGCGAGGCGCGTCCCGGCGAGATGATGATCGAGGCCAGCTATGAAGCCGCCACTATCGCCGCCCTGCGCGCCCGTGGCCATATCGTGACCGTGGCCGACCCCTGGACCGTCGGCCGCCTGACAGCCGCCCTGCGCCATGCGGATGGCACGCTGCAGGCCGCAGCCACGCCGCGCCTGATGCAGGCCTATGCAATCGGCCGCTAGGCCACCACCTCACACAGCCCCACAAGGGAATACACCATGCTTGATATGAACACGCTTCTGACCCTGGCCGCCGTCGCCGCAGGTTCGGGCATCGTCGGCGGCATCCTTGCCGGTCTTCTGGGCGTCGGCGGCGGCATTGTCATCGTGCCGGCGCTCTACTTTGCCCTGTCCTTCACCGGTATGGAGCCCGCGCTGACGATGCAGGTCGCGGTGGGTACATCCCTATCCACCATCGTCTTTACCTCGCTGTCCTCGGGCTATGGCCACTACAAGAAGGGCGCCATCGACATGGATCTGCTCAAACTCTGGGCGCCGTCGATCCTGGTGGGTGTGGTAATCGGCGGTATCCTCGGCGGGGTTGTCTCGGGGCAGGTTCTGATCGCCGTCTTTGCCACGGTTGCCGTCCTCGTCGCGCTCGACATGATCCTGCGCAAGGCACAGGACAGCGATAATCCCCGCAGTTTTTCCAAACCCGTCTGGGCGGGGCTTGGCGTGGTTGCGGGATCAGTTTCGGCCATGATGGGCATCGGTGGCGGCACCGTCTGCGTGCCGATGCTAAACTTCCTCGGCTATGACATCCGCAAGGCGGTGGGCACGTCGGCTGCCATCGGTTTCATCATCGGTGTCCCCGGCGCGTTGATCTACATGGCGACGGGATTTGGCGCCGAAGGTCTGCCACCTTTCTCTCTTGGGTATGTGAACCTCTTCCTGGCCGCCGTGATCATCCCGCTCAGCACCACATTTGCGCGGGTGGGAGTGAAGCTGGCCCACAGCATCCCGCGCCGCGCGCTGCGCCTGTCGTTCGGTCTGTTTCTACTGATAACCTCGGCCCGAATGTTCAAGGATCTGTTCTTCGGATAAGGCATTATGACCGCTACAACCTCAAGCGACGAAGAAATCGCAGACCGCCTGCGTCAGCAGATTGCTGCAGGCGATCTGCTGAACCGGGATGGTCGCCTGCCCCCTGAGCGCGATTTGGCAAAAGCGGAGGGCGTGAGCCGTACCCGCCTGCGCCGGGTTCTGGATCTGCTGGCCGCCGATGGCACGATCTTCCGCCGCCGGGGTCAGGGCACCTTCGCCCTGCCGCCCCCGGCGACCGACGCGGCGCGCCTGAAGCCCCTTGCCCGCCGCATTACCCCGGCCGAAGTGATTGAGGTCCGCCTCGGGCTGGAGCCGACACTGGCGGCGCTCGCCGCAACCCGCGCCAACGCGCAGGAGCGCGAGCAGTTCAGCCAGATTGCAGAAGCCAGCCAGACGGCAGAGGATCAGGCAGCCTATGACGCGGTAGATGACATCTTTCACTACAAGATCGCCGAGATGGCCCACAATGCCCTGTACCTCGCGATGTATGAAGAGATCCGCAGTGTCCGGCGTGAGGCCAACTGGACCCGCAAACGGGCCGAGACCTATTCGGATGACGTCTTTGCCCTGCTAGCCCGCCAGCACCAGACACTCGCCACTGCGATCATCAACCATGACGCTGCAGGGGCCGAAATCGCAATGAGAGACCATCTGCGCACGGTCGCCAGAACACTGGCGCGCGCCGATCAAGGCTAAAACAAAAGGCCTGCACAGAACACGCAAGGCGGCGGCAGGCAAATTGTCTCAGGTGGGGCGTCTTTCCACGACCTACTGACAACTCGCACGAATCAGCGCAAGGCGTCGAACCAAGGCAAAAATCATTTTAAACATAATTATCAAATACTTAATAAACGAATTGCCGCGCACCGGGGCTTTCGGTTTTCAAACCGATCCGCGGATGCCAACACGTGACATGACAATCGTTTTTCCTTTCACATCGCCGTGAACTTGCGCTATCGAAAAGCCATGAGCCGCCTGTCTACACGTTTTTGCCTGCGCCTTTTGACGGCACTGGTCTTCACCATAACCATGGTGACGGTCGGATTTGGGCATCAGCGCGTGACGACCAAGGACGCCCCCGTAAGCCCCGAGATCCTTGCGATCTACGGCGAAGCAGCGGCGGATTTCTGCGGCGAATTCAGCGATAGCGGAAAAGCGAACGCAGACTCCTGCCCGCTGTGTCGGCTGGTCGATGCGGCAACGCTGCCCGAGCCTTTGTGCTTTTACCGCAAGTTGGAATATGTCGCCCTGCCGGAGCGGGTCGCCGAAACGGCCGTTCTACCGCATGTACACGCGCGAACCTCCCATGGACCACGTGCACCGCCCACAGCCTGATCCGGCGGGTTTGACCTGACGGTCGGCAGCCCTGCGCTGCCTCCTCCATGCCCTCCCCCGAAATCTGTGCCCCGGCGCGGCGAATTCGTTGCATTGCATCGATCAGTGCCCGTTGCCTGCGGCTAATGCCCTTTTCCGTGTCGGCACCCTGTGCCCGCACGCGTCCACCCACAAACTCTGGAGAACCTCCCGTGCTGAACGCTTTTGCACGCCTCTTGTCCGGCATCCTGCTGGCAGTCGCTCTCATCTCGCCCGCAGCGGCCGAGACCATCACCATCAAGGACGCCTACGACCGTGAGGTCGAAGTGCCCGCAAACCCTGACCGCATCCTGCTTGGCTTTTATTTTGAAGACTTCTTCGCCGTTGGTGGCGAGGATGCCTATGACCGCGTGGTAGCCATTTCCCGCAGCCCCTGGGAAGGCTGGCGCGGCCTGCAATGGAAGGCCTATGTAAAGGCCGTTCCGCGTATCGACACCATTGCCGATGTGGGAGAAGTGGACAGTGGTACCTTCTCGCTAGAAGCCGCACTGGCCGCCAAGCCTCAGGTCGCAATCCTGGCGGGCTGGCAGTACAACGCCCTTGGCGATGGGGTTCAGCGGCTCGAAGCCGCCGGTATCCCGGTGGTGGTGCTGGATTTCAATGCGCAGACCGTTGAAAAACATGTCGCCTCCACCCTGGCGCTGGGTCAGATCCTGGGCGCAGAGGACCGCGCAAGCGAACTGGCCATGTCCTATAAGGCCGCTGTCGAAGACGTGACCAAGCGCCTGGAAGGCGTCACCGCGCGTCCCAAGGTCTATGTCGAACTGGCCCGCAAGGGGGCCGATGAGGTGGACAACTCCTATGGCAACACCATGTGGGGCCGCCTGATCGAAACCGCGGGCGGCACGAACATCGCCGCCACCGAGATCGAGAAATGGGGCCCGCTCAGTCCCGAGTATGTGCTGGCGCAAAACCCCGAGGTGATCTTCCTCGCCGGATCCGGCTGGTTGGGCCGCGACAAGGCCGTGATCATGGGGCCGGGCATCGATTCCTCCCTCTCGCATGACCGGATGCAGCCCTATACCCACCGGGCAGGTTGGGGCGGTCTATCTGCCGTGCAGGACGGCAATATCCATGCCATCTACCACGGCGGTGCGCGCACGCTCTATGACTATGTCTTCCTGCAGTATCTCGCGAAGGCCTTGCATCCTGAGCTTTTCGCAGATGTGGACCCGGAGGCTAACCTTGAGGCTTTCTTTGCCAAATACATGCCGATCCAGTTCAAGGGCACCTATATGACCCGGCTGCCGGATCCCGCAAACGGATGACCTCTGTACCTGAAACCACTATGGACGGGGCGGTTTACGCCGCCCCTCTCTATGCCCGCATCATTGCGCGGCGTGTCTTATGGCTGACCCTAGGGGCACTCGCCCTGGGTCTGGCAATAGTGCTCGATATCCTCACCGGCCCGGCGATGCTGGGTCTGACGGATGTTCTGCACTCCCTTTTCCTTCCTGGCTCGGCGGATGCCACCAATGTGGTTATCGTCTGGTCTATCCGCCTGCCCATGACCCTGATGGCCGTCACCATCGGTGTCGCGCTGAGCGTTGCGGGCGTTGCCATGCAGACAATCCTCGGCAACCCCTTGGCCAGCCCCTATACGCTGGGTCTATCGGCCGCCGCCGGTTTCGGAGCGTCGCTCGCTCTGCTCACCGGGATCACCCTACCGATCCTCGGCCTGTTCACCGTGCCCTTTGCCGCCTTCGTGGCCTCCGCCTGTGCCTCCGCACTCGTTTACGGGTTTTCCCGCGTGCGGGGGATGAGTTCAGAGATCATGGTGCTGGCTGGGATTGCAACGCTGTTCCTGTTCCAGTCGCTGCAATCCATGCTGCAATACATGGCGGAGCCCGAAGTGCTTCAGGCCATCGTCTTCTGGCTGTTCGGCTCGCTCCTGAAGGCAAGCTGGACCAACCTGCCGATCAGCACGGGCCTGACCGCGCTTTGTGTCCTTGCCCTGATCCCGGACCTCTGGCGCCTCACCGCCCTGCGCATGGGGGACGAGCGCGCCGCCGCTGTTGGCGTCGATGTGGGCAGGCTCAGGATCCGGGTCTTCACCCTCACCGCCCTGTTGACCGCAGGCGCGATCTGTTTCGTCGGCACCATCGGCTTTGTCGGCCTTGTCGCGCCCCATATTGCCCGCATGCTGGTGGGGGAGGATCAGCGCTTCCTTCTGCCCATGGCCGCCCTGACCGGCGCCTTTGTCATGGTCGCGGCCTCGGTCCTGTCCAAGCTAATCTCACCCGGTCACGTCATCCCGATCGGCATCGTCACGGCAGTCTTTGGCGTGCCCTTCCTGTTCATCCTGATCCTGCGCGGCAAGAGGAAAAGCTGGTGAGCCTTTCGATCCAATCCCTTTATGCCAGCCACGGGCGCAAACCGATCCTGACCGATGTTAGCGCCCGGATTGAAACGGGGCAGATCACTGCCCTGATCGGCCCCAACGGCACCGGAAAATCGACCCTGCTCAAGGCAATTTCCGGTCTTTTGCCTGCCACCGGAACCGTCACCCTGAACGGCGATGTTCAGAATGCGCCCAAGCGGCGAGAAGTCTTTGCCTATATGCCGCAGGACAGCGGCGCGCAAAGCAGTATCAGCGTGTTCGAAGTGGTTCTCTTGGGCCGTATGCGCAGCCTTGGCCTCTCCGTGCCGCAAGCCTTGCAGGACGAGGTTGAAGCCACGCTGGCCCGCTTCGGCATCGCCCATCTGGCAGACCGCGCGCTGGATCAGATCAGCGGCGGGCAGCGACAGATGGTGTTCCTTGCGCAAGCCATGTTCCGCCGCCCCGAGGTGCTGCTTCTGGATGAACCCACCGCTGCGCTCGACATGCGACATCAACTTGTCGTTCTGGACGCCGTTCAGGAAACCGTTCGCCGTCAGAACATGATCGCGGTGATCGCGCTTCATGATCTTAACCTCGTGGCGCAGTTTGCCCAGCACGTGATCTGCCTCTCTGGCGGGCGTGTTGCTGCCGAAGGTTCTTGCGTAGAGGTGCTGACTCCAGAGCGTCTTGCGGCGCTCTATGGCGTTCATGCGGAGGTTTCGACAAACGCGCAGGGTGATCTGCGCATCCGCCCGATCAGACCTGTCTGACGGTTCAGGCTGTACCGATCAGCGTCGGGCCTGCCTGCCGCCATCCGGGCAGCTCGCGGTCGAGGAACTCTGTGATCTCGGTCAATCCGGCGGCCTGTAGCGCCTCCTCCATCTGGCGCAGCACGCGCGGCAAAAAACGCAGGTAACCGGATTTGTCATCGCGCAGGTTCAGGCGCAGAAAGACCCCTGCAATCCGCGTGTGACGCTGCGCACCCAAAAGATGATAACGATGCAGGATCTCGGTTTCCCCACCGGCACCTTTGGGCGCCGACGCGATGTAGCGTTCCAGCATCGCCTGCTCCAATCCCGGCGCCAGATCGCGGCGGGCATCCTGCAAAAGGGACACCAGATCATACTCTGGCAGGCCAATCACCCCGTCCTGAAAATCCAAGAGGCCACAGCGGCGCACCCCCTCGCGCCCCTCAAGCTCCATCAGGTTGTCAACGTGGAAATCCCGCAAAACCAACGTACTCGGCCCTTTGTTCAGACCGGCAAGCGGAGCCTGCCACAGCGCACGAAAGGCCGCATCGAAGGCTGCCACATCAACATCCGGGCGCAGAGCTGGCGCGAACCACTGCGTGAAAATCGACAGCTCATCGAGGAGCGTCGCCAGATCGTAGTCCGGCACATCCACAGCGCCCGCTTGCGGGTGATGATGCAGGTGCAACAGAGCGTCGACGGCCAGCGCATAAAGCTCCGCTTCGTCCCGTCCTGCGGCCAGTTGCACGCTGTAGGTGCGGGTGCCGAAATCCTCGATCAGGGCAAGGCCGCTTTCAGCATCAGCACAATGGACCTGCGGTGCACTAAGGCCAAGGGCCGCAAGATGGCGTGCAATCCAAATGAACCCGGCAAAGCCATCCGGATCAACGCGATCCTCCATCAGCATCTTGCCGCGCCCCTCAAGCCGATAGTACCGCCGCGCAGAGGCATCCCCAGGCAGGGGCGCAAGGGATACGTCCGGCTCGCCACAGGCGACGAGGAAGGCAACCAAGTCAGAAGAGGTGCAGGCAGTCATGGCTGAGCGCTTTGTGTCAAGGTTCTGAGATACCTTCCGACCTGCAGGATTTTGCGGCTCTCGTCCAGAGGACCTGAAGGGTCATGAGCCCTGTTTCACAAGCCGGTTCACAAATCCGCGCACCAGCGGTGCCACGACCAGCACCACGCAAAAGGCAACCGGCCATCCGAACAACCACGCGCTGAGCCAAGCGTCCACGGTCTGCGCCGTGAAGCCAATATTCTTGAGGGCCGCAACAAAAGTCACGATGCAGGACATGATCCCGGACAACAGGAAACCAAACAGGACAGGGGCGAAACGAGCAGGCAGCATGGGCGACTCCTTGATCACATTCAGCAGTATGTATGTGATACACGACGCAGGAATGCCAGCCGTTTGCGGCTTCACGACAGCACAACTCCCTGTGCGAAAGTGTCAGACCATCCAGCCCAGACTGTCTTCGGTACGCAGGGTGGACGGCGTGTATTCGGCACTGACCCATCCTTCATAGCCGCTGTCGTCAATGGCGGCGAAAAGTTCCTCAAAATCAACCGGACCCGTTCCCGGTTCACAGCGGCTGGGGGCTGCTCCGATCTGGACGTGCACGACCTTTTCCGAGAAATTCTCCCAGACCTTGAGCGCATCGCCATGAATCAGCTGAGCGTGATAGGCATCGTATTGCAAACCCACATTCGGGCGGTCCACGGCCTCTAGCACTTCGGCGGCAAGGTTATAGTCGTTGAGGAAGTAATCCGGCTGATCGCCCGTGTTCAGCGGCTCGATGGTGAACTGCTGCGAGGGCGCCCGGTCAGCGGCCCATTGCAGGTTCTGAATGAACGTCTGTTTTGCCAGATCCCCTGAGGCATAGCCGGCCATGATGTGAATGGCGCCAGGGCGCAGGATATCGGCGTAGCGCAACACCCGGCGGATATCCCGCTGGAACCGGTCCGTCCCCCCCGGAAGCGCTGCGTAGCCGGGCATGCCGCCGGTGTAGTTCGGCGGCGGCGCATTCATCAGCAAAAGCTCCAGCCCATTGGACACAAGCGCCCGCTGGGTTTCCTTTGCCGCCAGTTCATAGGGAAACAGGATCTCAACCGCCTCGAACCCCGCCTTCGCCGCAGCCGAAAAGCGCTCCAGATAAGGCAGTTCAGCAAACAGAAGTGAAATATTGGCAGCAAAGCGTGGCATTGGGTGGGTCCTGTCGTTTTACGCGCAGGTCTATCGCCTTGACCTCTCAGCGCCAAGGGAAGGAACATGCCGCATTGAAAGCAACCGCCACACAATCGCCACGGTTCCGACGCTTTTTTGCCATAGCCGCCTTTTGCGCGGCGAGCTCCGGTCCGCCGCCCTGTGGCTCAGACCTATTCCAGGTCGGCTGAAAGGATGATCGCAAAGAACTGGCCCGAGGACCAAACCCCAAACCAGCCCTCGTGATGGGCGCCCAGCTCTACCAGGCGATAAAAGCTCTTGCGGTCAATCAGCGCCTCAAGACCGTCGCGGATCATGACGTAAGGGGACGGCTCTCCCGTTTCGGGATCACGAACAACGCGAATAGGATGATCAGACCCAGCCACTGCCGTATCCCCCACATGGGTAGAGAAGGTCAGGATCTGATCCGTACCTGCCCCGGCAGCTTCGAAATCCACCGCAACAAACGGCGCATCGTCGACAGTGATGCCAACCTTTTCAACTGGGGTCACAAGGAAGTATTTGTCGCCCTCCCGCTTCAGGATTGATGAAAAAAGCCGCACCAGCTCAAACCGGCCGATGGGAGTGCCGAGGTAGAACCACGTGCCGTCACGGGCGATGCGCATGTCCAGATCGCCACAGAAAGGTGGGTTCCACAGATGAATAGGCGGCAATCCACCGCCTTTTCGGGCTGCTTGAGCCGATGCAGCAAGCCCTTCGGCCGTCGGTGTCACGATGTTTTGTCCACTCATTGTTTTTGCCATTTCCGCTGGGCGCTATACACTACTCACATATATGCGCTGTGAAAGGAAAGTCATGTCCGAACCCGATGATCTGCTGGCCGAGATCGAGGCGCTCGAAACCAAGCTGCAACTGGCGCGCGATTCGATCACCCGCCGTTTTATCGGACAGGAGCGGGTCGTGGACCTGACCCTTGCCACCCTGCTTTGCGGTGGACACGGGCTTCTGGTCGGCTTGCCGGGCCTTGGCAAGACGCGGCTGGTTGAGACCCTTTCGACCGTGATGGGGCTGGATGGCAACCGCATCCAGTTCACCCCTGACCTGATGCCGGCCGATATCCTGGGCTCCGAAGTCCTCGACAAGGCTGCCGATGGCACCCGCGCTTTCCGCTTCGTGCCTGGGCCGATCTTTTGCCAGCTTCTGATGGCGGATGAAATCAACCGCGCCAGCCCACGCACACAATCGGCGCTGCTACAAGCGATGCAGGAGCGCACTGTCACCGTCGCGGGCGAAGACCGGCCTCTCGGTGCGCCCTTTCATGTTCTCGCCACCCAGAACCCAATCGAGCAGGAAGGCACCTACCCACTGCCCGAGGCACAGCTGGACCGTTTCCTGTTCCAGATCGACGTACATTATCCCGACCGCGGCACCGAGCGCGATATCCTTTTGGCGACCACCGGTGTCGCAGAGGCCGAGGCCCATCAGGTCTTTACCGCCGATGAGCTGATCGCCGCACAGACCCTGCTGCGCCGCATGCCGGTTGGGGAATCCGTAGTCGAGATGATCCTCGATCTGGTGCGCGCCTTCCGCCCGGATGAGCCGGGTGTCTCTGATCGCATCGCCCAGACAGTGGCCTGGGGACCGGGTCCACGCGCCGCACAGGCGCTGATGCTGGCGGTGCGCGCCCGCGCGCTGTTGCAGGCGCGCCTTGCGCCCAGCGTCGAGGACGTGATCGAGATGGCACGCCCGGTGCTGACCCACCGTATGCAGCTGAATTTTGCGGCCCGCGCCCGCGGCGAAAGCCTCGCCGAATTGATTGATGAGACCGCTGCAAGCCTCGCCCGCACAGGGGCCGCCGCGTGAACCAGCCCGCCCCCTCTCCTGCCGAAGGCGCAGCCGACCTACGCCACAGGTCCGAGGCCGAGGCCAGCGCGCTACCGCCCCTTTTGGTGCAGGCACAGATGCTGGCAGGCTCGGTCCTGCTTGGGGAGCACGGGCGCAGGCGCGCCGGGACGGGTGATGATTTCTGGCAATACCGCCCCCTGCAGCAAGGTGACAGCCGCCGCATGATCGACCACCGCCGCTCGGCGCGCGGCGATGTCCAGTTTGTCCGTGAACGGGAATGGCAGATCGCCCAGACCGTGCACCTGTGGACGGATCTTGGCGCCTCTATGCGGTTTTCCTCTTCCCCCGACCTGCCGCTAAAGATCGACCGCGCCCGCCTTCTGGCGCTGGCGACCTCAGTGCTGATGCTCCGCGGCGGGGAACGGGTGGGCCTCACCGGTGGCAAGCTGCCGCCCCGTAGCGGCAAGGCACAGGTTCTGCGGCTCGCCGAGGCGCTGAGCGCCGAGGATGAGGCCGACTACGCGCCGCCTGAACACCGCGCCATGGCGCCCCATGCCCGCGCCCTGTTTGTCTCGGACTTCCTTGGCCCCTATGACGAGTTACAACTGGCACTGACCAAGGCCGCTGACCGCGGCGTGCGTGGCGTCTTGCTGCAGGTGCTCGACCCCAGCGAGGAGAGCTTTCCCTTCTCGGGCCGCACCCGGTTTCACAGCATCAGCGGCGGTCTGATGCATGAAACGCTAAAAGCCTCGGCCCTCAAGGATCGCTACCTTGACCGGCTGGCGGAGCGGCGCGATGCGCTGGAAAACCTCTGCCGCAGCGCAGGCTGGCGACTGGGGCTGCATCACACGGGCGATTCTGCCCAATCGGCACTGATGTGGCTCTATCACGCGCTGGAAAGGTCCCCCGCATGACCCTGATCGCCGGTATCGGATTTGCCTACCCTTGGCTTCTGCTTGGCCTGCTGGCCCTGCCGATCCTTTGGATCCTGTTGCGCGCGGTGCCGCCAGCGCCCCGGCGGCAGCCCTTTCCGGCGGTGACACTGCTCTTGGGCCTTAGCGATGACGAGAGCCTCTCTGACCGCACGCCCTGGTGGCTTTTGCTGCTGCGCATGCTGGCACTGGCTGCCGCAATCATTGGTCTTGCTGGTCCAGTCCTGAACCCCGAAAGCCGTCAATCCGGCAGCGGACCGGTGCTGGTCGTGCTGGATGCGACCTGGGCGGGCGCCGATGGCTGGGAGCTCACGCGCGATCAGATCTCCATGCGCCTTGAAGATGCCGGGCGGGCCGGACGCCCGGTGGCCCTGCTGAGGTTGACCGACCCGGACGAGCTGCAATTCCGCGCCGCCGGCGACTGGTTACAGCAATTGCCGGGCCTCGACCCCCAGCCCTGGCAACCCTCTGCCGCTCAGGTGGAGCAGACTCTTGCACATATTGAAACGGCATCGGAAAGCTTTGAGACGCTCTGGTTCAGCGATGCGCTGGATTACCCCGGCCGCGATCAGGTAATCGCCGCGCTAGAGGCACGCGGCCCCCTCACGGTCTATGAGCACCCCGGCCCTGTTTATGCCCTTGCCCCACCGGCCATCGCGGATGGTGCGCTGGAGCTGACCGCCGAACGCAGCCTGCCGGGCGCCGCAGAAGAACTGACGCTACAGGCCCGTGGCCGCGATCCGGGCGGCACCCTGCGCAGTCTGGTAGAGGCAACGCTACGGTTCGAGGATGGCGAAAGCCGAGCCACCGTGCGTCTGTCCCTTCCCTCCGAGCTGCGCGCACGCATCACCCGGTTCGAACTCACCGGCCTGCGCAGCGCTGGCGCCGTGGCCCTGGCTGACGACGGGTTGCGCCGCCGCGAGGTCGCTCTCATCGCCTCCGAAAGCGAGGATGAGGGCCTCGCTTTGCTGTCGCCGCTGCACTATTTGCGCCAGGCGCTATTGCCGTCAGCCGATCTCTTGGAAGGCGCTCTCAGTGATATTCTGCCCGCAAACCCGGATGTCGTCGTCCTTGCCGATGTCGCCCGCCTGCCCCCCGCACAGGAAGACGCGATGATCGAATGGGTCGAAGCGGGTGGCCTATTGGTGCGTTTTGCCGGGCCGCGCCTTGCGGCAAGCGACACCGCCCGCAGTGAGGAAGAGCCGCTAATGCCTGTGCGCCTGCGCCTTGGCGGGCGCAGCATCGGCGGCGCCATGAGCTGGGGCGAGCCAAAAACACTCGCACCGTTTGGCGAAGGCACTCCATTTGCCGGGCTGGTCGCGCCGGATGAAGTCACGGTCACCGCACAGGTCGTGGCGCAGCCCGATCCGACCCTTGCCGCACGCTCCATCGCTGCACTGGCCGATGGCACGCCGCTGGTTACCCGTAAACCGTTGGGGCAGGGGCAGGTTGTGCTCTTCCATGTAACCGCGAATGCGGAATGGAGCAGTCTGCCGCTCTCCGGCCTTTTTGTGCAGATGCTGGAGCGGCTCGCGGTGTCCTCGTCGGTGGGCACGCCCGAAGCGGCCAGTCTTGAAGGAACGGTCTGGCGACCGGTATCGGTGATCGACGGCTTTGGCCGCGCGATTGATGCCGGCACCCTGCCCGGCGTTCAGGGCCCGGATCTGATCACGGCGCCTTCCGGGCCCCTCATGCGTCCCGGTCTTTATGACAGCGGTAGCCAGACCTTGGCCCGAAATGTTCTGCGGCCGGAAGACACGCTGAACAGCGCCAGCTGGCCGGGATCGGTGAAGCTGCTGGGCTACAGTCTGCCGCAGGAGCAACCCCTGGGCGGAGTCCTTTTGGGACTGGCACTTGTCTTGCTGGCACTGGATGTGATCGCCACGCTGATTGTGTCGGGGCAGCTTGCCAACCTGAGGCGCAGCGCGGCAGCGGTACCGCTCATCTCGGGGCTGATGCTCGCCTGTGTTGCCCTATCACCTGATAACGCCCTTGCCCAAAGCGAAGGATCGAAAGACCCTGTTGCGATGGCGGCTGAGCTGACACTAGCTCATGTTTTGACAGGCGATGCAGAGGTTGACCGTATCGCGCGCGCCGGTCTGCAGGGCCTGTCGGACACACTGTTTTTCCGCACTTCAATTGAACCCTCGGACCCGGTGGGTGTGGACCTTGAACGCGATGAGCTGGCATTTTTCCCACTGCTCTACTGGCCTGTAACCGCAAACCAGAAGATGCCGTCGCCAGCCGCCTATGACCGACTCAACACATATTTGCGCAGTGGTGGCATGATCCTGTTCGACACCCGCGATGCGGATGTCGCCGCAGTTGGGGCCACCAGCCCGCAAGCCCGCAGGTTGCAGCAACTGGCTCTCGCGCTGGATATCCCACCGCTGGAGCCCCTGCCATCGGACCATGTTCTGACGCGTACCTTCTACCTGCTGCAGGACTTTCCTGGCCGCCATCCCCGTGGCCCCCTTTGGGTAGAAGCGGCCCCGCCTGATGCAGAACAGACCGAGGGCATCCCGTTCCGCAACCTCAATGACGGGGTGACGCCGGTGGTGATCGGCGGCAATGACTGGGCTTCGGCCTGGGCGGTGGATCAAAACGGCCGCCCCTTGCTGCCGGTCGGTCGCGGCTTTGCCGGTGAGCGGCAAAGGGAACTCTCACGGCGTTTCGGGGTCAATCTGGTGATGCATGTGCTGACCGGGAACTACAAATCCGATCAGGTCCATGTACCGGCCCTGCTTGAGCGGCTGGGACAATAGAGGCAGGCCATGACCAAGACAATCCTATTTGATCCTCTGTTGCCCTGGCCCGCGATCTGGGCGCTGACAGCGATAACCGCTGTCGCCCTTTTCCTTGCGATCTGGACCCGGATGCGCGGCTGGCTCTTGCGCGCGGGTGCATCCCTGGCGTTGCTGGCCTTGCTCGCCGGGCCGGTTGTGCAGAATGAAAACACTGAACCGCTCAGCGATATCGTGATCGTGGTCACGGATGAAACCTCCAGCCAGAGCCTGCCGGGGCGCTTGGAGCAGATGGCAGACGCCAAAACAGGGCTCGCGCGCGCGCTTGAGGCCCGACCCAATACGGAAACGCGATGGATCAACGTTCCGGACGCAGCGGACGACAGCGGCACCGCCCTGATGCAAGCAGTATCTGACGCGCTGGCCGATGCGCCCCGTGGACGGATTGCCGGCATAATCGCGCTCTCGGACGGGCAAGTGCACGATGCGGATCGCGTACCCGACCTGCCTGCCCCGCTTCACCTGCTGATGACCGGCAAAGACAGCGACTGGGACCGCCGACTTGTGGTCCGTAATGCCCCCGCCTTTGGCATTATTGGCGAACCGATTACCCTCACGCTCCGCATCGAAGATCAGGGCGCGCGACCAGACGGGAGCGCTTCGGCCCCCTTGGATATTGCCATCGACGGGGGCGAGCCCAAGCGTTTCAACCTGCCGGTTGGGGTGGATTTCGACCTGCCACTGGCGCTGCCCCATGGCGGTAGAAACGTGATCGAATTCTCAACACCCGAAGCGGACGGAGAGCTGACCGCGCGCAACAACACTGCACTCATCCAGATCAACGGCGTGCGTGACCGCTTGCGGGTGCTGCTGGTTTCGGGAGAGCCACATCCCGGCGGACGTACCTGGCGCAACCTTCTGAAATCGGACAGCTCGGTAGATTTGGTGCATTTCACGATCCTTCGCCCGCCAGAAAAGCAGGACGGGGTGCCAGTCGACGAGTTGAGTCTCATTGCCTTTCCGACGCGGGAGCTGTTCCTCGAAAAGATAGATGATTTCGATCTCATCATCTTTGACCGCTACAAACGGCGCGGTATTCTTCCTGCGATCTATCTCGACAATGTTGCCGACTATGTCGCCAAGGGCGGCGCGGTGCTGATTGCAGCAGGTCCGGATTTTGCCAGTGCCGCGAGTATCTATCGCAGCCCCCTGTCAGCCGTTCTGCCCGCCAACCCCACGGCGCGCGTCTTTGAGCAGCCCTACCTGCCCGAGGTGACAGACATTGGTGACCGCCATCCGGTGACTGCCGATCTGCAGGCAGACGGGACATGGGGCCGATGGCTGCGGCAGATCGATTTGGAGGCGCCCGAGGGCGATATCCTGATGGAAGGGGTCGACGGGCGCCCGCTCCTGATCCTCAATCGCGAGGGTGAAGGCCGGGTTGCTCTTCTGGCCTCGGATCATGCCTGGCTCTGGAGTCGCGGCTATGAGGGCGGCGGCCCACAACTTGAGCTACTGCGCCGACTGGCCCATTGGATGATGAAAGAGCCGGAACTGGAAGAAGAGGTTTTGACCGCCGAGGCGACGGGGCAAACCATGCAGATTACCCGGCGCAGCCTCGAAGACAGTATCGGCGCGGTGACCATCACGGCCCCCGACGGCAGCGAAACCTCCCTCGAGCTGTCGGAAGAGGCACCAGGAATTTGGCAAGGTCGCCATACGGGCAGTGAAATCGGCCTTTATCGGCTAAAAGAAGGGGACGCAGAAGCTGTGATCGGTCTCGGCCCAGCAGCGCCAAAGGAATTCGCACAGACAATCGCCACCGGAGATATTCTGAGCCCGGTGATTGCATCGGCGCGCGGCGGGATCCTGCGGCTTGAAGAGGGGCTTCCCCGACTGCGTGATGTACGAGAAGGACGCCCCGCGTCGGGGCGTGGCTGGATCGGCCTGACCCCACGCGAAGCCTATGAGACCCTTTCAGTTTCTCAGCACCCCCTGCTGCCGGCCTGGCTCATGCTGCTGGTGATTGCCGCGCTGATGACCGCCGGTTGGTTGCGGGAAGGGCGCAGCTGACCGATCGTTTGATTAAGTTTCCTTGGCGGTTATGACACAAGTGAACGGGGTCCCTCCCGCCCGTATCGGGCCTCCTACCGGAGACCCTCTCCAGTTGGGCTGGGCGCCGCGCAAGCGCGGCGTGGTCTTTAATGGCTACCCGGCATGACACCGCATGAGCACCGGATTGATCGATCACTCTATCTGGATCGCCACACGTGCCGAGCGCCCGGCCGCATCGACCACCACCAGATCGGAAAACCCCAGACCAGGGCTCGGGATTTCAAGCTCACGGGACTGAACACCCTTCAGAACCGGCCTTCCATCGGCCAGCACGACAAAGGGCGCCTGCCCGCCGCGCAGCTTGAGTGGCAAGCTTTGGCCCTCCAGCGCGAGCCGTGCTCCATCAGGTGGGAACAGAAGTTGAGGCGCATCTCCTGCTGGTTCAAACACGGCATCCCGCGCCCGGAAACGGCGCAGCGGGGGTGGCAGCTCGGCAGCAGACAGGATCAGGGTGGCTGCGGGCGGCGGCGGCAGGGCCTCAAAATCGGGTTTCAACAGGCCGAAGGCTTCGAACAGAACAGGAGCAGCCAAATCGCCCCCAAAGGCGCCCGGTACCGGAGTGCCATCCGCCCGCCCCATCCAGATACCGATCACATGGCGCCCGTCCCAGCCGACCGCCCAGGCATCCCTGTGTCCGTATGATGTACCAGTCTTATAGGCGAGACTACCCGCCCGCCCACCCGGTGGCGGAGTAAGATCGCGCAGGATGTCACCCAGATGCCAGGCTGCCACATCCGAAATCATCCGGGGGCGTTCGACTTTAGCCGTGCTGCCCAGAACGCGTAGCTCAGCGCCCTGTCCGCCTGCAGCCAAACCCGCATAAAGTTGCACCAGATCCTGAAGGGAAAGGCCCACTCCCCCCAGTGAAATGGCAAGACCGGGCGCGCCACCCGGCAGGTGAGGAGAGGCTCCTCCCCGACGCAACCCGGCCATGACCTGCGGCGGGCCCAATTCTCGGGTTAACTTCACCACCGGTATGTTCAGCGACAACTGCAGTGCCTCGCGCACCCGTAGATCTCCGCGGAATACACCATCGAAATTCTGCGGCGCATAGCCTTCGAAATCGACCGGGCCGTCGTGGATCAGTGTCTCCGGATGCACCAGCCCCTGATCAAAAGCCAGCCCATAGACCAGAGGTTTAAGGGTTGAGCCGGGAGACCGCAGCGCCTGGGTCATATCCACAAACCCTTGCCGTCCCTGATTGGCATAACCGGGTGAGCCGACAGAGGCGAGAATCTCGCCGCTTTGGTGGTCGGCCACGATCATCGCGGCCGAAAGCCGATCCCCAGCGCGTTGCGCGGCTGCTTGCATCAACCGCTCCATCCGGGTCTGAAGCTCTGCATCAACGGTCAATGACAAACGCCGCACACCGGGCATTTCAAGGCGCAGGCGATCGGCCAGATGCGGCGCTAGCCTGGGCATTCCGGCCATGACCTTTGGTAAGGATGCCCTGCTGGCGCTTGAGCCGTCCTCAAGACTCAGGACGCCACTTGCAACCATCCGCTTCAGGACCTGAGCACGTGCCGCCTTGGCCGCCTCTGGCGCGCGGTCGGGCCTGCGACCTTCAGGTGCCTGTGGCAACGCGACCAGCAGAGCGGCCTCCGCCGGTGTCAGGCGGCGCGGCTCCTTTCCGAACCAGACATAGGCCGCCGCGCGCACTCCTTCGACATTGCCCCCATATGGCGCATGAGTGAGGTAGAGCGCCAGGATCTCGGTTTTGCTGAGACGCCGTTCCAAGGCCAGCGCCAGCCGGATCTGACGCAGCTTTCCGGACCAGCGCCCCGTGGGACCATCCTCCAAAAGGCGCGCAAGTTGCATGGTCAGCGTGGAGCCGCCGGACACCACCCGTCCATGACGCAGCGCCTGCCCCGCTGCCCGTGCCAGCGCCAGCACATCTACCCCAGAGTGGGACCAAAAGCGGCGATCTTCATAGGCGATCAGCATCTCGAGGAAGCGCGGGTCCACCTGATCGAGACTGAGCCCCATGCGCCAGATGCCATCCTCCACCGGATAAACGCGCAAGATCTGCCCATTGCGATCAAGAACTTCGGTCGAGGTTTCAGTCAGTGTCGGGAGCAGCTCGGTGCGCTCAACCCAGACGTCGAACTGACGCCAGCCAAGCCCAAGGCCGAGAGCCAATGCACAGGCCAGCCCAAGCCATCGGAAACTGACTGACCAGACGAAAGGCACGGACACCCCCCGCCCCACTCGTTTCATCGAACCTCGACCCGGCCTGCTGCGGTATGGGCGCGATAGGCAGGTCGGTACATATCCTCGACCGAGGCGGCAGGGTGATGGAAGCTGCCCGGTGTCACCGCGCGGGCGACATAGGCCAGCGTCACAGTGCTACTGCCCCCTATATCAACCGCCGCAAGGAAACGGTCCGAGCGGAACTCGGCATGAGTGGCCTCACTGAGGTTCAGCCAGTCAAGATCCCGCAGATCGCCTGAGCGCAGCAGGTTCGGGTTGTCGATCTCCACCCCAGCCGACAGCGGGTCATTCACCATCAATCGGGCTCCGGTACCCTCATGCGGAGTTACAGTCAGCACCGTGACAAAACGCGCTCCGGTCTCAAAGCTAAGCGTCTCGATCGGTGCGCCATCCATCGTGTAGTAAGAGCGGGTCAGCGTGTAGCCATAGCCCGCCGCGTCCGGCGCAACCTCGGGCACACCCATGGTGGTCAAAGTGATCTCCACATCACGGCCAGAGGCTGCCGCGATGGACTTGGGATCTGCACCGCTGCCGCCCTCCAACACTTCAACAAACGGACCGCTGACAGTTTGTCCGTTGACCAAAAGACCGCTGTGCTCTGGGGTTGAGACCAGAGCCTGAGCTGCCAACAGGGTCCAGGCGGCCTCTTGCGTGGACATGGTCGAACCGTCCTCGGTCATCCGCGCCAGCAAGTAGTCGCGGCTCACGGCGGCGCTACCCGCTTCGCTGGCCAAGGCGAGAACTGCCGCCGCATCCCGGCGGTTGGTCCCATAGTCGGCCCGCCAGACCGGAGCCTCGGTCCCGCTACGGCCAAGCATTTGCGCTGCACGGGCAAACATCCGATCTGCACGCCGCTGATCGCCATAGGCTGCAAGGGCGGCCCCCAGCTGCGCAGCTGCCAGCGGGGTGGCAAAATCGCCTGATTTCACATCCGCATAATAGCGCAGATCGCCCATTGCGGCGGCCCCTTCGCGCGCCAGAACCAGCAACGCATAGGCGATGTCTTCTCCGCCCTCATCGAAATCGGGGGCGTAGTTGATACGGTTTCGCAGGTTGTCCATGGCCTGAGCAAAGGCCTGGTCCGGGACGTCGTGTCCTTGCGCGCGGGCGCGAGACAGGAAATCGCTGGCATAGGCATCGAGCCAGAAATCCCCACTTTCTGCCCGCCAAAGACCAAAGGCCCCATTGCTTGCCTGCCGTGTCAAGACCTTGCGAATGGCGGCATCAATGCGCGCATTCACAGCCGGGCCATTTCCCAGCCCTGCGGCTTCAGCGACCGAAGACAGGTACAAAAGCGGCATCGCCGTCGAGGTCACCTGCTCAGTGCAGCCATAGGGGTAACGATCCAACTGTGCCAGAAGGCCGGGCACATCCAACCTTGCCAAAGGTCCGGAAGAAAGCACCGCCCGCGCGGTGCCCGGTCTGAGGCCAGCAAAGACATCTTCGCTGAACTGGAAGCTGTCGCCCGCTGCAAGACGGAAGCGCCGCGTTTGTGCGACAGCAGGATCATTCGCTCGGACCGGCAGGCGCAGCCGCTGGGTCAAAGGCAGCCCTGCAGGCGTCGTCAGTGTGAGTTCAATCTCGGGGTCACCCGCGCCAAGGGCCGTCACCGGAAGCTCCAGCACCGCTTTGCCCTGCTCAGCCAAAATGACCGAGGTCGGCAGGCTGCCAAGGCTGATCCCCGTACCGACAGAGCGCGCCGCAAGCGCCATTTCCCCGGCAGGACCATCGGCATGAACGATCTCGATCCGGGCGCGGCTCTGATCCCCAGGCGCAAGAAAGCGCGGAACCGCAGCAGTCACGACCACAGGATCCCGCACCAGCATATCTGCCTCGGCCTCCCCCACGGCGCGTTTCGACCAAGCCACTGCCATGAAGCGAACCGTGCCATTGAAGGCGGGCAGGTCGACGGGGAACATGGCGGTTCCGTCCTCCCCGACCTGCAAGGGGCCAGAGAAGACCGCCACCAGATCCTGCGTCGGCGGCGGCGACTGCATGCGCATTCCATTGTCGGCATCCCCGCCCGAACGCACCTGCCCCATGGCGCCATTTCCGGGATCGATCAGACGACCATAAAGATCGCGCAGCTCCATCCCCAACCGCCGCTGTCCGTGGTAATGCCCTGAGGGATCGGGGCTTTGGAAGCCGGTGAGATTGAGGATGCCCAGATCCACGGCAGCTACGGTGAGCCAAACTTCTTCACCTGCGGCCGCGCCATCGACGCTGACCCGCGCTATCTGGGTGCCACGCGGGCGCGCCACCGCGGGCACATCGATTGCGACCTTCAACTCTTGGCCTGGCTGGGTGACCTTGGCATGCGCAAGCCCCAGTGCGCGCGCGGGTGTACGGCTGGCCTTGCCCGTAACAGGCTGCAGCACGGTCGCAGTCACATAGGCGCCGCTGCCCCACTCCTCGGTCACGCTCAAAGGGATCGTTGTTTCACCGGCGGGAACCTCGACCGCCATGCGTTCGATCAGGCGATTGGAGACTACCGAGATCAGCGCGGTTCCCGCCGCTCGCGGCACGATACGCAGTCGCGCGGTGTCACCGGGCTGATAGCTACCCGCATCCAGCGACAGCTCCAGACGGTCTGGCGTGGCGGCGCTATCGGCGGGCGCATACCATCCTGCATAGAAATCCAGAGCCGCAGAGACAGGGGTGCCATCCAGCCGTTCAATCACCAGCTCGTAGCGCCCCCACTGAACGGGTTCGGACAGCTGCAGCGGCGCGGTGCCGAGTGTCGCTTCTCCGGTCGCAACCCGAGTGCGGCGGGTGGTTGGCTCCCAGTTCCAGTTGCCATAAAGCTGATACCACTGGTAACGCGTCTCGACCCGATTCAGGGTCCATTTCACATGCATCGGCTTTGGCAAAAGGTCAGGGCCGAGGGAGATCACCTCGAATCCGGCCTCGCTACCCTCGCCGACCACACCTTCAAACAAGGGGCGGATACCGATCACCGGCGTCGCGGGGCGGACAGGAATCGTCAGCTCACGCTCAACCGGGCGAGCGGCGCCATCCATCAGCCGTGTAACGACCATCGCCTGCATCGGCTTTCCCTCCGCGACGGCAGAGGGCAGAGACACCACAAGCGAGGCCGCTCCTGCCGCGTCGGTCTTTTCCCCGCCAAAGTACGAGCGCTGCGGATTGGCCTGCGCATCGTAACGGCCAAAGCGGTATCCGGGCCAGCCCTCGACCGTGTCGCTTGCGCTGAGGCGCAGATCGCCGTCGATTGTCAAACCGCTGCCCGGCGCACCGAAGAGATAGCGGGCGGAAATCTCTAGCTGCGCCGCCTCTCCGGGTATCAACGCATCGGCATTGGAAACGCTTTGGTCAAAATCGATACGCTCGGGCAGGAAATCCTCCACCAGGATCTGCCGTGTGGCCAGCGCAGGGCCTTTTGGATCGCTCTTGAGATCCAGTCTCCAGGTGCCACGTGGCGCTGACTGACCGATCGGTAGGGATAGCGCATATCCTCCAGCCTCCCCCGCTGTCAAGACATGACGGCTGTACTCCACACCATCCGGGCGGTGCAGGATCGCAATAAGGGGAAGGCCTTCAATCGCCTGGGCACGGCTGTCACGTGTCAGGGCGGTCACATGGACCACCTCCCCGGCCCGGTAGGCGCCGCGATCCGTGGTCAGAAATACATCCACCGGCCCCGGCGCTGGCCGCCCTTCAACACCCCGATCCGAAAGATCAAAGGCTGCATCCTTCAGAGATAAAAAGGAAAAGTCCACATCTCCCTGTTTCGCCATGACCATGGCAGGCGCCGCAGCTCCGCGACCACGCGACAGTCCTGGGGCAAAGCGGGCGTAGCCTGTTGCGTCTGTCTCCGTTGTGGCCAGAACGGCATTTGCGTTGGAAATCAGCGTCACCTCGACCCCTGCACGGGGCTTGGCATCCGTCAGACCCTGCACCTGGACATGCAGCCCATCTGCGCCGGACATGGTACTGAGACCAAGATCGGTCAGCACGAACCATTGAGTCGCGCCGGGGTCATCGTAGGGGTCAGCGCCCGGGATACGGGCTGACAATGCATAAACCCCTACCGGTCGGTCAGCCAAAACCTCGGCCAGAGGCAAACCTGTAGTCACATCGCGGTTGAGTTCATTCTGAACACGCGCTGTACCGGCCCAGACTTCCTCTGCAATGTCAGAAGAAAAGTACTCATCCTGCCAGTGGGAGAGAGGGCGGCCAAAATATCCTTCCTGCAGGGTGCGCAGCAGGTTGCGGTCGCTGACCCGCCGTAGTTGCAGGTCAATGTCGCGCAGATTGACCGTTTCAACAGGCAAGGCGACCTGATCAGATTTCGCAAGCACATAGGCGCGGCCCGGAAAACGCACC
Source organism: Phycobacter azelaicus (assembly GCF_014884385.1). Classification (NCBI taxonomy): domain Bacteria; kingdom Pseudomonadati; phylum Pseudomonadota; class Alphaproteobacteria; order Rhodobacterales; family Roseobacteraceae; genus Phycobacter; species Phycobacter azelaicus. Next base: position 832,946 of record NZ_WKFH01000003.1, read on the forward strand.
GCTGGCGCACGGTCGCGCACGTAATGGGTCACTTCCACCTCACGGATCAGCGCTTCACCGCTGGCGGCAGGCAGCCCGCGTCGCAAAGCAATGCGATACCGCTTGCCGTGCTCCACTCCATCAAGGCACAGCTGGCGGCCGGTCGCTACAACCGCGAGCCCTGCATCCATACCTTTCACGTAATCGCCATAGTCTACACCGCTGCGCTGCAGCTCCTCGGAGAACTCCATGCAGATACGGGGGCTGGCGCTATCACTTTCCACGGAGCTGTCGGTGACGCGAAAACCGTATTTTCCAATCGCCTCGTCCAACAGTGCAGCCGTTTCAGGGCGCGGCGCAAGATCCTGGGCAAGACGCAGGGTTGGCAGCATGTCACGACCACGGCCCAGGCGCTCTAGGGCGCGGGCGGCGCGCTGCAGCGCATCTGCCTGAAGCGGCAAGACGTCGGCCCGCAGATACGCGTTCAGCGCAGCGGACAACGCCGCCTCGCGCCGGGATCTGTTGTCCTGATTACCACGCTCTGCGAATCGTAGCCAAAGCGTGGAAATCTCGCCCCACAGCATCGGATCGTCGGTGATCGCAACTGCTGAACTGAGCCAGCCAATGGCGTTCTGTGCGTTGCCACTGCGCGCTTGCATCCGGCCAGAACGGATCATCTCATCCAGGCTGGCACCATAGGACGGATAACGCAGGCCAATTTCAGTGGCCTGCCGAAGGGCTGCTTCAAAGTCCTGCGCCCGTAGGAAATGCGCTGCTTCCATACGCTTGCGGGCCGCGACTTCCAGGGCCGCTGGAAGCGGGATTTTGACGGCAGAGATCGCGCCTTGGTAGGGCGTCGCCTCTTTCATCCCTGATTTCGGAAAACACGCATTTGCCTTGCTGTTAAAGGAAAATCCGGCGCAATCGCGGTTGGCACTGCAGGCCCTGACACAAGACCTGAGATCTGTATCGAAAAGGGCTTGCAGATCAGAGCCATAGTAGTCGGTGTCCGCAAACGACTGGTAGCGAACCTGCGGCAGGACCCGATCCGGTGCAGCCTGCGCATGAGCCATACAGATCCACGATAGAGATACAAAGAAAGTAAGAAATCGACCCAGCATGGCACCCTCCAAATGATGTCAGGCTGACATGCGTTTAACGCCATAGCAAGGTTTCCCGTCGTAACACCTTCAGAGGGCATATGTGTCGTATTTGAGAAGGCCAGGCGCAGTGTGTCTGTAGATTGAGGTTGGAGCACGCAGGGATGAACCTTGCCGAAAAACTCGCTGAGGAACGCCGGGCGCGCCTGGCGGCAGAGCGGCTGCTTGAATTGAAGCAGGCCGAGCTGACCGCTGCGAACCGCAAACTCGGCCGCCATGCTCTGGCCCTGACCCGACAGATCGGGGAAACCCAGGCCGAGGTGGCCAAAACACGCGACGAGAACGCGAAGGTCAAATCAGACCTCAGCATGGCCAACGAAAAGATCGAACGTGCGGAACGGCGTTTGTGGCATTCGATCCAGGCCTTTCAGGACGGTTTTGCCTTTTTCGACAGTGACAGCCGGTTGATTGGCGCGAACACAGCCTACCTCAACATTTTTGACGGGCTCGAAGAGATCAACCCCGGTGTATCCTACGTTCGAATCCTGCAAATCCTGACGGACGAAGGCTTGGTCAATACCGGCGACATGCACCCGTCCGACTGGCGCGGAATGATGACGGATCGCTGGATGTCCCTGAAACCTGAGCCCATCGTGATCCAAATGTGGGACGACCGCTTCCTGAGACTGATCGACCAACGGGGTCAGGGCGGGGATGTCGTGAGCCTCGCGCTCGATATCACCTCATCGGTACGCTACGAGGAAGAGCTGCGCGCCGCCCGCGAACGTGCCGAAAGCGCCAACCGAGCCAAATCCGCCTTCCTGGCCAATATGTCTCATGAAATCCGCACCCCCATGAACGGTGTGATCGGCATGGCGGAACTTCTGAGCGATACCGAGCTCTCTGAGGAACAGCGCCTCTACGCCAATACGATCAAGAACTCAGGCGAGGCCCTCCTCGTAATCATCAATGACGTTCTGGATTACTCCAAGATTGAAGCAGACAAGCTGGCACTGCATCCAGAACCGTTTGATCTTGAGCGCAGCATCCACGAAGTGGTCATGCTCCTTCAACCCACGGCGCGGGACAAAGGCATTGCGCTGCTCGTGGATTACGACATCTTCCTGCCGACCCGATTTGTTGCGGACCCGGGACGGATCAGGCAGGTGCTGACCAACCTTGTCGGCAATGCTGTGAAATTCACCAAGGAAGGTCATGTCACGGTCAGGATTACCGGGGTAGCTGAGCCCGACGGCAACCGCTGTTCGGTCCACGTGACCATCGAGGATACCGGCATCGGCATCCCGCCAGAAAAGCTCGAGCACATTTTTGGCGAGTTCAACCAGGTCGAAGACGAACGCAATCGCAAATTCGAAGGGACCGGACTGGGACTGGCGATTTCAAAGCGTCTAATTGATATGATGGGAGGTGAAATCTGGGTTGAAAGCGAAGAGGGACAGGGGTCCTGTTTCGGCTTCCGGCTGCCCATGCCCACCCCGCAGGGTGCAATGGTCGACATACCGGAAGTGCCCAGAGGCCTCAAAAAAGTTTTGCTAGTGGACGATATCCCGCTCAACTGCGAGATCATGCAGCGTCACTTGATGCTGCGCGGCGTCGACGTAACCACTGCACAAACCATTGCTGGCGCGATGGATGCAATGACGCCGGACATTGACCTTATCATCTGCGAACATGGCCTGCCCGGCGGTGGCGGGGTGCAGCTGGCGCGACGCCTCCATGAAGGTGATTGGCCGGACGTGCCTTTCCTTCTGCTCAGCTCGAACCCTCACACAGTCCAGGACGCCGATGTAGAAGAGCTTAAGTTCGAGATCCTCCAGAAGCCGACCCCTAGAGACGAACTCTTTGAGAAACTGGCAGAAATCGGTACGCGGCTGCCCGGTTCCAAGACACCGGACCCCCAAGCTCAGGCGGTCGAGGACCCGCATGAAATGACGCTTGAAGAAGCCTATGCGGCAGACAATGCCAAAGCGGCTTCACCTCAGCCGGAGCCTGCCCCCGCAGTTCCTGAGGAACCCGTACCTGGTGCGCCTCGTTTGATGCGGGTTCTGGCCGCTGAAGACAACAAGACCAACCAGCTGGTCTTCCGCAAGATGGTCAAGAACATCAACATAGAGCTGGAGTTTGCCAACAACGGTGTCGAAGCCGTAGCTGCCTACGAAAGCTTCAAACCTGATCTGATCTTCATGGATATCTCTATGCCAGTCATGGATGGGAAACAGGCCACATCGGAGATTCGCCGGATTGAAGAAGGCACCGGGCGTCACGTGCCTATCATTGCACTGACCGCCCATGCCATGACGGGCGATTCAGACGGCATTCTAGCGGCCGGTCTTGATCACTACCTCACAAAACCGCTGCGCAAGGCCCTTATCCTTGAACGGATCGAGGAATACGTGCCGGACGGCGCTCAACCGATCGACATGTCTCCGGCCGCCTGACCCTCCTCAGGCACCCCGCAGAAAGACCGGCTTGTCCGGCTCAGACAGCTCCGGCTGATAGGCATACCCCCCTGTATCAAACTCTTGCAACCCGGCCACATCATCGAGTCGGTGCTGGATGATGTAGCGTGCCATCGCGCCACGGGCGCGTTTTGCATAGAAGCTGACAACCTTGGGCGTGCCGTTCTTCATTTCCATAAAGACGGGCGTGATGACCTTTGGTTTCAGGGCCTTCAGATCCACGGCGCCAAAATATTCCTGGCTGGCGCAATTCACAAGGATATCGCTGCCGGTGACTTCGGCCTGAGCGTTCAGCGCCTCGGCGATCTGGCTACCCCAGTATTCATAAAGGTTCTTGCCGCGTTCGTTCTTCAGCCGCGAGCCCATCTCCAGCCGATAGGGCTGCATTCCGTCCATAGGGCGCAGCACGCCGTAAAGGCCAGACAGGATACGAAAATGATCCTGCGCCCAAGCCATTTCCTCAACATCCAGCGAGGCTGCTTCAAGCCCCTGATAGGTATCCCCAGCAAAGGCGAGGGCCGCAGGGCGCAAGGCGTCTGCTTCGGGTGCTTCCTCAAAACTGCGGAACCGGTCGTAGTTCAGCTTGGCCAGATCCTCGCTGATGTGCATCAGCTTCATCAGTTCGGCTACTGACAATTCCCGCGCAGTACTGTTGAGGCGCACGGCATCCTGTTGGAAAGCCGGTGTCGTCATCTCCATATCGCGCTCGGCCCAGTCCAGTTTTTTCGCAGGGGAAACCACTACCAGCATCTGTCATCCTCGTTTTGTTCTGGGTCAGACTTAGCTCGCGCCGCGCAGGACGTCCAGAAACGCCGCAGCAAAACGTTCCGCGCGGCGCTCCCCCAAAAGCCGCTCAAGCCCCGTTTCATCCTCAGGACGCATCTGGGCGACCTTCGCCAATTGTGATGCCGAGCAGCTGAGCGGCTTCAAAGTGCCACACTCCCCACGGGCCAACTGGCCCTGTGCCTCAAGGAGGGCATCATAGAGCGATCCAGCCCCGTCCCGCGCCGCCAGTTTCCTGCGCTGCGGGTGCAACTGCTCCACGGCGCCGGTGATCACGGTGAGGAAGTCATCGCCATAGCGCTCCAGCTTCTTGGCACCAACCCCGCTGATCCGCGCCATCTGGTCCAGGCTTTCGGGGCGCTGCTCGGCCATCTCGATGAGGGTGCGATCCGGGAAGATCACATAGGCGGGCACTTTTTGCGCCTCGGCCAGCGCGCGGCGCTTTGCCTTCAGCGCCGACAGCAGCGGCGCATCCTCGTCCGAAACCAGAGCTTTTACGGCCGGGCGGCGGTCGGCAGATTTGATCGTATCCTTGCGCAAGGCAATCTCCGCCTCGCCGCGCAGCACTGGCAAAGCCGCCTCGGTCATGCGCAGGGCACCGTGGCGTTCGGGATCGGGTCGCACCAGATCATGCCCCATCATCTGCCGGAACACCGCCTGCCACTGCCCTTTCCCGTATTCCTTGCCGCAACCGAAAACCGACAATTCGTCGTGACGCTTGGCCCGCACCCGATCCGTCTCGGTGCCCCGCAGAATGTCGATCAGGTGCCCCGATCCGTATGTCTCTTGCGTGCGCAGGATCGCCGACAGTGCCTTGCGCACCGCAGTGGTGCCATCAAAGACGTCCACCGGGTTGTCGCAGAGATCGCAGTTGCCACAAGGCGCCGCCTTCTCCCCGAAATAGGCCAGCAGAGTTTGACGGCGGCATTTCAGCGCCTCGGCCAGCCCCAAAAGGGCGTTGAGCCGTGCATGATCCGCCGCCCGGCGTTCAGGCGGCGCCATGCCTTCATCAATCTGGCTGCGGCGCAGGCGGATATCCTCGGGGCCAAACAGGGTCAGTGTTTCCGCCGGTGCGCCATCGCGCCCGGCCCGACCGATCTCCTGGTAATAGGCTTCGATGCTTTTGGGCAGGTCCGCATGGGCGACCCAGCGGATGTCGGGCTTGTCGATCCCCATGCCAAAGGCCACCGTCGCAACCACGATGAGCCCATCCTCGCGCGCGAACCGAGACTCCACGACACGCCGATCCTCGGCCTCCATCCCCCCATGGTAGTGACAGGCCACATGACCCGCCTCACGCAGGGCGGCGGCAATCGCTTCGGTCTTGGCACGGGTGCCGCAATAGACGATGCCCGACTGCCCCTTGCGCGCCGCCGCAAACTCAAGGATCTGGCGGCGCGGCCCGTCCTTGGCGCCAAAGGCCAGATGGATGTTGGGCCGGTCAAACCCGCGCAGAAAGGCGCGGGGCGCCTCTCCATCAAAGAGCTTTTGAACAATCTCTTCCTGGGTTTCCTGATCCGCAGTGGCGGTAAAGGCTGCAAGTGGCACGCCCAGCGCGCGGCGCAGCTCCCCGATGCGCAGGTAGTCGGGGCGGAAATCATGGCCCCACTGGCTGACGCAATGGGCTTCATCCACTGCGATCAGCGACACACCGATGCGCCGCAGCATGCCCATGGCCGCCCCCGAGGCCAGACGTTCCGGCGCCATGTACAAAAGCTTCAGCCGTCCCGCCTCGATCGCTTCCCAAACGGCTTCGGTCTCTTCTTCCGTATTGCCCGAGGTCAGCGCCCCGGCCACAACGCCCGCCTCTTGCAGCGCGCGGACCTGATCACGCATCAGGGCAATCAGCGGCGAAATCACCACAGTCACACCCTCTCGCAAAAGCGCAGGCAACTGATAGCACAGGGATTTCCCGCCCCCCGTAGGCATGATCGCCAGGACGTTCTCTCCACCAGTGACCGCATCGACGATCCCTTCCTGGCCGGGGCGGAAGGCGTCAAATCCAAAGATATCGCGCAGCAGCGGGGTTGCCTGTGGCAGGTCTATCGTCTGCGTCATCGAAGGGGGGCCTCAAGGGAGTATCTGCTCGTATCGAGGCACACAATCCCACAGGACGAATCGGGCGGCAAGGGGCCACCCGGTCAAATCCATGCACGCGGCGCGCCGAACGGACGGCCTGCGTCTTCGGCTCAGATGAAGGCCATCATGTTATTCTGGATGATGATCCGCAGCGCATAGACCGCGATCAGCACAACAAGCGGCGTCAGATCAATGCCCTGCATATTCGGCATGATCCGGCGGATCGGCGCATAGAGAGGCTCAAGGATTCGGTTGAGACCGTACCAGATCTGAGAGACCAGCTGTTGGTTCAGGTTCAGCACCTGGAAATTGATCAGCCAGCTCATGATCACATGGGCGATGATGAAGAACCAGACGATGTCCAGGATCAAAAGCAGGATTTGAAACAGCGAGAGCATCCTATTCCCCTATGTTAGGCAGCGTAACAGGTAAGCAGACGCGGCCCGATGCGCAAGCCTTCCGCGAGGTTGCGGTTGACGGGCCGTAAATGGGTGGCAAGACGGGCACGCAACAGTCGGAGTCACCCCCATGTTCCCAATCGGGCGCCTTCTGAAGGATCTTTTCGTGGCCAGCCGCATGGAGCCGCTGCCGCTGACGGCGGTACATCGCTCGCGCCATATCTGCTGGCCCTGGGATCTGGATATCTGGCTTGAGCTTAACAACGGGCGCGCCATGACGCTCTACGACCTTGGGCGTACCATGCTGGCGCAGCGCGTGGGGCTGATCGGCGCCCTCAGGCAGAACCGCTGGGGCATGACGGTTGCGGGCACCTCGGTCCGGTTTCGTCGCCGCATCCGCGGCTTTGAACGCTTCGAGATGCGCAGCCGCGCCGTGGCTTGGGACGACAGGTTCATCTACCTCGAACAGTCCATGTGGAAGGCGAACGGAGACTGCGCCAGCCACGTCATGCTGCGCACCGCCATTACAGACGCAAACGGCATTGTTCCTCCAGCCAAGGTCCTCGCAGCGATCGGCAAAGAAAATGTGCAAAGCCCCTCCATGCCATCTTGGATCAATGCCTGGTGTCAGGCGGATGCCACACGCCCCTGGCCGCCAATGTCCGATGAAAAGGTTGGGCTTGCCTAGCACCGTCTGCGCCTGTCTTATCGGCATCAAATACACGAGGGGATGGGCGACATGGCAGAGGTTTCACAGAAAAAGCGTATTTGGGGGTGGTGGTTCTTTGACTGGGCCAGCCAGCCCTACCACACTCTGCTGGTCACATTCGTTTTCGGTCCCTTTTTCGCCGCTGTCGCCGCCGACTATTTCCTCGGGAAAGGTCTGAGCGAGGCCGCTGCAGAAGCACAGGCTCAAACGGTTTGGTCCATCGGCATGACAGTCACGGGGCTATTCATCGGATTTGGCGCACCCTTTCTTGGGGCACTGGCGGATATTTCCGGGCGTAAGATGCCTTGGATCATGGTGTTTTCTATGATGTACCTGATCGGAGCTTGGGGCCTTTGGTATATGGATCCCGCCGGCGGCAACCTTTGGCTGATGCTGCTCAGCTTCGGTTTTGGCTTCATCGGCGCCGAGTTTGCACTGATTTTTGTAAACGCTCAGCTTCCCTCGCTTGGAAGTAAGGAAGAGGTCGGAGCCATCTCCGGCTCGGGTTTTGCTTTTGGGTATTTAGGCGGCGTAATCGCACTTTTCATCATGCTCTTGTTCTTCGTGGAACAGAGCAACGGCAAGACGCTGATCGGGCTTGATCCGATCCTTGGGCTTGATCCGGAGGCGCGCGAAGGCACCCGCGCCGTCGGTCCGCTCACCGCTACCTGGTTCGCACTCTTCATGGTGCCCTATTTTCTTTGGGTGCATGATGACAACCCAACCGGCCAGCGCGGCACAATGCGTCGCGCGGCGCGCATGGTCATCGACTTGGTGGCCGGGCTGCGCCATCGCGCAAGCCTGACCAGCTACCTTGTGTCGTCGATGCTGTATCGGGATGCTCTCAACGGGCTTTACGCCTTTGGCGGGGTCTACGCGAGCCTGGTTCTGGACTGGTCGATCACCTCAATCGGAGTCTTCGGTATCATCGCCGCGATCTCGGCCACGCTGTTCAGCTGGCTGGGCGGCAAAGCGGACAAGCGCCATGGTCCGAAACCGGTTATCATTGTCGCCATTCTGGTGCTCACGCTGGTCTGCATTACCGTTGTCTCTATGTCCCGCGAACAGGTCTTTGGAATTCCGCTGCCCGAGGGTTCCACCCTGCCCGATGCCGTTTTCTTTGGCTGTGGCGTTCTGATTGGCGGCTTCGGCGGAATCTTGCAGGCCGCCAGCCGCAGCCTGATGGTGCGTCACACGGACCTGGCCAAGGCCACCGAAAGCTTTGGTCTTTATGGGCTTTCCGGCCGCGCCACCGCCTTCCTTGCCCCCGCCTTGATCGGCCTTGCCACCACCATAACCGGCAGCGCGCGCCTAGGGATCACTCCCGTTATCGGCCTCTTTGTACTAGGCTTGATTCTGTTAAAATGGGTCAACGCCGAAGGAGACCAGAAGTGAGACTGCTGATTGCGACGCTTTTTGCCCTCACGGGCCTTCTTGGCCCCGCAATGGCTGAAACACCCGCAAAGCAGCTATTCGGCGCCAAGGCGGTTGGGTCGCAGCAACGTCCCGTCCCACTGGGATCCTATGCCAAGGGCTGCGTTGCAGGCGCGGTGCAGCTGCCGGAAACAGGCCCCACCTGGCAGGCCATGCGCCTCTCGCGAAATCGCAACTGGGGCCATCCCGAGACCATCGACTACATTCGCGATCTCAGTGCATTTGCCGCCACGCTGCCGGGCTGGAAGGGTCTGTACATCGGTGACATCAGCCAGCCACGCGGCGGGCCGATGCTCTCAGGTCATCGCAGCCACCAGATCGGTCTTGATATCGACATCTGGATGCTGCCCCCCGACCGGCTGACCCTCAGCCGCGCCCAGCGCGAGAACATCTCCTCAATTTCGCTGCGACGGGCCAAGGGCGCCTATGTTAACAGCAATTGGAGCCGCCAGCACCACGAGCTGCTGAAGGCTGCCGCCAGCGACAAACGAGTCGCACGCATCTTTGTCTTCCCGGGCGCCAAGGTGCAGATGTGCAAGGATGCCAAGGGCGATCGGCGCTGGCTGCGCAAGATCCGCCCCTGGTGGGGCCATCACTACCATTTCCATGTACGTCTCAACTGTCCGCGGGGTGCCCGAGGCTGCGTTGATCAGGATCCGCCGCCACGCGGGGATGGCTGCGCCGATGCGCAGAAATGGGTCAATGACATCCTGAATCCGCCCCCGCCCAAGCCGCGCGATCCAAATGCGCCCAAACCGAAACCGCGCCGTGACTACACGCTCAAGGATCTGCCCCGGCAATGTGCCGCCGTACTTCAATCAGACTGATCCTTGCCCTGATCCCTGCGCTTGCTGTGGCCCTTGCGGCCTACGCCGGTGCGCGTGCTCAGCAGGCCGAGGGGCATGCACGTTTTCTGTCGGCCTTCACTTGGATTCCACCAACATCTGGGGCAACTCAGTGGTTTGGCGGTTTTTCCGGGATCGAGGTGTTGGACAGGGGGCGCAGGATCGTCGTGCTCAGCGACCGCGCAACCCTGGCCTACGCAACGCTTGAGCGCAACGGCGGGCTCATAACATCCGCCCGCGTCACTGAGGGACGCGCCCTCAGAACCTCAGTCGGCAAGTTACTCAAAGGACGGGTTATGGACAGCGAGGGCTTGGTACATAGGCCCGATGGACACCTTTTCATTTCCTACGAGGGCGTATCGCGCGTGGCATTCCATCAGAATGGCCAAGATAACGCAAAGGTCCTGCCACGCCCCGCAGCGTTCCGGCATCTGCCTTTCAACAAGTCTTTCGAAGCCTTGGCCATGGACAGCGCGGGACAGCTCTTCACGGTACCGGAGAATGCTCCGGACAATGATGGGAATATTCCGGTCTGGCGCTGGGATGGCACCGGCTGGAGCCAGCCTTTCAGCCTGCCGCGCCGCAACGGCTTCATGCCGGTCGGTGCGGATTTTGGCCCCGACGGGCGGTTTTATCTGCTGGAGCGCCGTTTCCTGCTGATCGGTTTTCAGAGCCGCCTGCGGCGATGGGACTTTACGCAAACCGGACCCACAGCAGAGGTGACCCTGCTGCAGACGAGTATCGGAACCCACGACAACCTCGAAGGCGTCTCAGTCTGGCGTGATACGGCCGGACAGCTGCGCGCGACGATGATTTCCGACGATAACTTCAGCTCGTTTCAGCGTACCGAACTGGTCGAATACAGCTTGCCCGATTGAACAGGCGCACCCGCAGCGTGCACGCGCGCGCTGCTCGGCCCAACGGCCGATGGGTCATCTGCGATGGTCCTTCCGGCGGGCGGGAGCGTCCCTCCCAGCTGTCACAGAAGCTCTTGCCAAACTGCGCAGAACCGACTAACTGGCCCGATCCTTGGCGCAAACGAACAGAGCGAAGCGCCTAACAAGTCTCCGCTACCTTGTCAAAACGGACCATATAGATGACACGTTCCTATATCCCCGGCATTCTTGCCATGGCCGCCGTTGTTGTGGCGTCCAACATCCTGGTGCAATTCCTATTCGGCAATTGGCTGACCTGGGGCGCCTTTACCTACCCCATCGCCTTTCTCGTGACTGACGTGATGAACCGTGTATACGGAGAAGGCCCGGCGCGCCGTGTGGTCTTTGTCGGCTTCATTGTGGGCGTGATATGCTCGCTCATCGGCACTCAGATCATGGGCGAATTCGGCCCGCTCGTAACCCTGCGCATTGCCATCGGTTCGGGTCTGGCCTTTCTCACCGCGCAGCTGCTGGATATTTCCGTCTTCTCCGCCCTGCGGGGCGGCACATGGTGGCGCGCGCCGCTGGCCTCCACCCTGGTCGGCTCCAGCGTGGATACTGCGCTCTTTTTCACCATCGCCTTTTCCGGAGCACTGTCCTGGATCGAGCCTGCAAATGATGTCTCTTGGGCCGGTGAAATGTTGCCGCTGTTGGGCACAGGCCCGGTTGCCCCGCTCTGGGTCTCGCTCGCCGTTGCAGATTGGATGGTAAAACTCTCGCTCGCCCTGGTGGCGCTGATCCCCTTCCGTGTGATCGTCAACCGCCTCACGGCGCAACCTGCCTGATCTTTGCGCCCTGGCGACTGCTCAGAAATGCAACAGCTTCGGCCTCCGGTTTTCGGGGGCCGTGTTTTTTTGTTTGGCAGATCGGAAAAACCGTGCAACGCTCAAACCAACGGAAACAGAAAAGTAAAGGAGGTGATCCAGTGTCAAGAAAGGTGTTGGAGCAAGGTGTTGGAACAACCGGAGGGTCCGCCTGCTGAGGCAGCCCTTTGCTGTGTGGTCCCCGCGGCTGATTTGCCTTGTGCAAATCTAACCGACCCGACCTCCTGAGAACTTTCGAAGGGCCGTCCCGCTGGGGCGGCCCTTTTACCTTGCGCCAACCCACGCTAGGGTCCACCCCAAGATGATACGGATCACTGACGATATCGCCCTGCAGGACTGGGAAATCACCGAGAGCTTTATTCGCGCCTCGGGGCCGGGCGGGCAGAATGTGAACAAGGTCGCCACCGCAGTTGAGCTGCGTTTCGAGGCTGCCCGCTCCCCGTCTCTGCCCCCGGCAGTCAAGGCCCGACTGAAACGGCTCGCAGGCAGGCGCTGGACCAAGGAGGGCGCGATCATCCTGCAATGCGACGAGACCCGGTCGCAGCAGCGAAATCGTGATATTGCCCGTGATCGCCTTGCAGAACTGGTGCGCAAGTCATTGGTCGCCCCAAAACGCAGGATCGCCACGAAACCCACGCGTGGGTCGGTCCGCCGCCGTCTTGAGGCAAAGAAGCAGCGTAGCCAGATCAAGGCGGGGCGCGGCAAGATAGATCCGGAATGAGAACAGCGCGTGTGATCAGCGATTGCACCTTCCGGGATCGCTGCTAAAGCTATCAAAAAGATATTTCATACGGACGGAGAACCACTTATGCGGCTTGCAGGGAAAACGGCGATTGTAACCGGGGGCGCCTCGGGATTTGGGGCCGGAATTGTCGAAAAGTTCCTGACCGAAGGCGCGCGGGTGATGATTGCGGATATTAACGCTGATGCCGCCGCAGCCCTGGCCCAGGAGAAAGGCAGTTCCGCCATCGCACAGGCCGTCGATGTGGCCGACGGCGGTTCGGTCAACACCATGGCCGAGGCTGCGCTTTCGGCCTTTGGACATGTGGATATCCTGGTCAACAATGCTGGCGTCACCCATCTGCCCACACCGCTGGATCAGGTCAGCGAGGAGGATTTTGACCGGGTCTTCAACGTGAACATGAAGTCTGTCTACCTTACCGCCCGCGCTCTGGTGCCGCATATGAAATCGCGCAAAACCGGCGCAATCCTCAACGTGGCCTCCACGGCGGGCGTCTCGCCGCGCCCGAACCTCAACTGGTACAATGCTTCCAAGGGCTGGATGATCACTGCAACCCGCACCATGGCGATCGAATTGGCCCCGGCTGGCGTACGGGTCAACGCGATCAATCCGGTCGCCGGGGAAACGCCGCTTCTGAAATCCTTCATGGGCGAAGACACGCCCGAGGTGCGTGCCAAGTTTCTGTCCACCATTCCGCTGGGCCGCTTCTCAACCCCTGAGGATATGGGCAACGCCGCCTGTTTCCTTTGCTCCGATGAGGCGTCGATGATCACCGGGGTCGCCATGGAGGTGGACGGCGGTCGCTGCATCTGACCTCGACCGCCTTACCGATCGGTAGAATTTTTTCAGGAGGATCGTCATGCGTCCCGGCCCCCGCAATCTGATCACCGACGTTGATGGCTTTCTAGTCGGCAATGCGCAGGATGACACTTTGAAATCAGGCGCAACGGTGTTCACCGCTGACAGTCCTTTTACCGCCTCGGTTCATGTGATGGGCGGTGCGCCGGGCACGCGGGAAACTGACCTTCTGGCACCGGACAAATCGGTCGCCCAGATTGACGCGCTGGTCCTGTCGGGAGGTTCGGCCTTTGGTCTTGATGCCTGTTCGGGTGTTGTTGATGCACTGCGCGCCGTTGGTCGCGGGTTCCGCCTTGGGCCTGCAATCATCCCACTTGTACCCGGTGCGATCATTTTCGATCTGCTGAATGGTGGCGACAAGGACTGGCAGGAAAACCCCTATCGCGCCCTCGGCCGCGCAGCCTTTGAAGCCGCTGGCGAGGACTTTGACATCGGCACGGCTGGCGCTGGCACCGGCGCGCTGACGGCAATGGTAAAAGGCGGGCTTGGCTCGGCCTCTTTCGTGCTTGAAAGCGGCATCACGGTCGGCGCGCTTGTTGCGGCCAACCCGATGGGCGCTGTCACCACACCCGGTGATAGACACTTCTGGGCCGCACCGTTTGAAGTGGATGGCGAATTCGGCGGCCTTGGTCCCGACCCCCGTGGCGGTTTGGGCCAGGCCGAGACCAGCCGCAAGATGCAAACCATGCGTGGGCAGGCGGAGGGCCTGCCGCTATCAAATGAGCGCGGCAACACCACAATCGCAATTGTTGCCACTGATGCAGCCCTGACCAAGGCGCAGTGTCAAAGGGTGGCCACCGCCGCCCATGATGGCATTGGCCGCGCAACCCTGCCAGCCCATGCGCCGGGTGACGGAGATCTGGTTTTTGCCGCAACATCCGGCGCACGCGCCATGACCAACCCAGAGGCCGAACTTGGCCAGATTGGCCATGCTGCGGCGCTGTGCCTCAGTCGGGCGATTGCACGTGCGGTTTACGAGGCCAAGCCCGCATCCGGAGACCTGTTGCCCTGCTGGAACACCGCTTGATCAGGGTCGCGGGGTCAGCAAAACTCTGCAAATTTCTCCTGGCGCGTCAAAACGTCCATTGACTATGACCAATAATGCGCTCGTATTCCCCTCAGCCAACTCAAACTGGAGCAAGCATATGAAACGTCTGATGTCCGCCGCTGTAATGACCCTGCTGGCCGCACCCGCTTTTGCCGAAGGCGATGCTGCCAAGGGCGAAAAAGGCTTCAACAAGTGCAAATCATGCCACATGGTCGTTTCTGACAGCGGCGAAACGATCGTCAAGGGCGGCAAGACCGGCCCGAACCTTTGGGGTGTGGTCGGCCGTACGGCAGGCGCCGTTGACGGGTTCCGTTATGGCAATGACCTTGTCGCCGCCGGCGAAGCTGGACTGGTCTGGGACGAAGAAACCTTCGTAGCCTACACACAAGATCCGCGCGGCTTCCTGCGTGAGTATCTGGACGACAGCAAGGCCAAGTCAAAAATGTCGTTCAAGCTGAAGAAGGGCGGCGAAGACATCTACGCCTTCCTGGCGCAGCATGGGCCCGCCGCGACCGAATAAAGACCAGGGCACAAAAATCTGGCAAAACAGGCCGCGACCCTAGGGGCGCGGCCTTTCGCGTAATTGCTCTTGATCCTAATTGCGACTAACGAATTGAAGATGTGGCGGCTGGAGCTGGTCCAGGTATCGCCTTTGGGGATTGAAACGGATTTGAACCGCAGATGACACATCCGATCCCGGCCTGGGTGAACGGCGAACTAACACCTGTGGACAAGCTGACCGCACATGAAGAGGGGCTGAAACACAAGGCCGTTTCGGTGTTTGTGGTGAAGGGCACCGAGATCCTCATGCAGCGGCGCGCCATCGGCAAGTATCACACGCCGGGCCTTTGGGCGAACACCTGCTGCACGCACCCAATGTGGGACGAGGCAGCATCTGCCTGCGCGGTGCGTCGCATGGAAGAGGAACTTGGCATCACAGGTCTTTATCCTGAGTTTCGCCATCAACTCGAATACAGGGCGGATGTCGGCCATAGTATGATCGAGCATGAGGTCGTCGATGTATTCCTGGCCCATGCTCACAGGCCCGTCAGCCTGGCTCCAAACCCTGATGAGGTGATGGAAACACGCTGGGTCGACTATCACGATCTGATCGCCGAAGTGCAGCGCCACCCGGAGCGCTTTACGCCCTGGCTGAAGATCTACCTGAGCAACTATGCAGACATCATCTTTGGCCCAGACCTGATCATCGCTGCCTCGGGCTGATGGACGCAGCCCTGCACGCCGCGGAAATTGAACGCTCGCTCTTGCCCTATCCTGCCCCGGCATGCTTTTAACGGCCAGGCAAAGGGCGTTTTGGGAGGCGCAGTATGACTATTCTCATTGCCGGTGGCGGTATTGCAGGGCTGACGCTGGGCCTGACATTGCACCAGATCGGAGTGCCCTTCCGCATTTATGAATCCACACCCGAGCTGAAGCCCATGGGTGTTGGCATCAATCTTCAGCCCAATGCGGTCCGCGAACTGATGGACCTGGGACTGTCGAAAGAATTGGACAGCATCGGGGTGCGCACGCGGCAGCTAGGATTTTATACAAAGCTCGGCAAGACCATATGGGAAGAGCCGCGCGGCCTTGAGGCGGGTTACGCCTGGCCGCAGTACTCGGTCCATCGGGGGGCGCTGCAAATGATGCTGTACGAGGCTCTTGTCACGCGTGCCGGGCCAGATTGCATTTACACGAATGCCCGGGCCGCTGGCTTTGAGAACACCGCAGGCGGTGCCGTTCTGCATCTGACGGATGGCCGCCACTTCGACGGAAACCTTCTGATTGCTGCCGACGGCATTCATTCCGCCCTGCGCAAGCAGATGTATCCCGCCGAGGGGGATCCGATCTGGAATGGCCGCATTCTCTGGCGTGCAACCACCCAGGGCCCTGTTTGGAACGGCGGCGGCGCCATGTGCATGATCGGTCACAATGCCCTGCGCATGGTGGCTTACCCGATCTCGGATCCGGACAGCAACGGCATGGCAACAATCAACTGGATCGCCGAAAAGAGCTTTGACCCCGACTCTGCCTGGAAAAAAGAAGACTGGAACCGCGCGGCGGATATCAATGACTTTGTCGGTCACTTCGAGGACTGGCGGTTCGACTGGATTGACGTCCCCGGCCTCATTCGCGGTGCAGATGTGGTTTATGAATACCCGATGGTGGACCGGGACCCCCTTGAGAAATGGACATACGGCGCCGTGTCACTGATGGGGGATGCAGCCCATCCAACCTATCCGGTCGGCTCCAACGGCGCCAGCCAGGCCATTCTGGACGCCAGGCTCATCGGAGTTGCCCTGCTGAAACATGGCGTAACGCGCGCCGCACTGGAGGCCTATGAGGCAGAGGTGCGTCCGCTCACAACGAACGTGGGCCTTGCCAACCGCACCGCAGGAGGACCCGATGCGGTGTTGCAAATGATCGAAGACCTCTGTGCAGGGGACTTCTCCACCGTCGAGGACGTTGTGTCGAAGAAGAGCCTCGCGGAACACGCCGCCAAGTACAAATCCATCGCCGGCTTTAGCATTGAAGATCTGAATGCCCGCCCGAAAATGATCGCAGAAGGCGCGCGCCTTTATTGATGCTCAGGGGGCTCCCGCCCCTTTGGTGCAGCATCATGGATGATGCACATCGGGTTGGGCGTGGCGCTGCACGATGTGCAGCGCAGGAGGGATTGCGGACAAGACTTTCAGGGGCAGATCTGCCCTGAAAGCGCACTTTCCAGCCTGGTATCTTCGAACCGAGTCGCCTCAAGGGTAAACCACGCCTCTGGCGTGGCCGCAGATACGACCTTTGCCCCGAATCGGCTCGGTTTCCCAAAAAGGCGACCGGCGCCGCGCATCAGCGCGGCGCCGGGCCCAAGGCCGACAAGGGGTTTTGCCAAAGGCAAGGCACCTGCGGGCGCGGGAGTTCACCCCGTTTTTTTTTGAAACGGTCTGGGTCCTAAACCTCGGTCCTAAACGCCGATCACCGCATGGACCGCACGTTTCCATCGTGCGTAGGCCGCCTCGCGTTGCGCCTCTTCCATCGCCGGGGTGAATTGCCGATCGCGTGCCCAGGTCTCCGCAAACCCTTGTTGGTCGGGATATAGGCCAGCCGTCATTCCGGCCAGCCATGCAGCGCCCAGTACCGTTGTTTCCTGCATCACCGGACGATCCACAGGAGCGCCAAGAATGTCTGACAAGCTTTGCATCGTCCAGTCACTGGCGCTCATCCCGCCATCAACACGCAGAGTTACACTGCTTTCGGCTCCGCCACCCGCAGCGCCTTCCCAATCGGCCCGCATTGCTTCCCAAAGATCACGGGTCTGATAGGCGACGCTTTGAAGGGCGGCACGCGCGATTTCTGCAGGCCCCGAGCTGCGGGTAAGGCCAAACATGCCACCGCGACAGTCCGGCTCCCAATAGGGGGCGCCAAGGCCCGTGAAGGCCGGTACCAATATCACGTCCTGCCCCGGATCCGCCGAGGCGGCAAGCCCGCCGCTTTCCTGGGCTGACCCGATGATACCAAGTCCGTCACGCAACCATTGCACCGCAGCGCCGGCGATAAAGATCGACCCTTCCAGCGCGTAGGTCGGCTTTCCGTCCAGTCGGTAGGCGATTGTAGTCAGCATCCGATTGCGCGACTCGACCGGCGTTTCCCCGGTGTTGAGTAGAGCAAAGCACCCGGTCCCATAGGTGGATTTCATCATACCTGGCTCGAAACAGGCCTGACCGATTGTGGCCGCCTGCTGGTCCCCCGCCACGCCGAGGATCGGGATTTCACCCCCAAAATGCGCAGCCTCAACCGTACCAAAGTCAGCGGCGCAGTCCTTGACCTCGGGCAGCATTTCCATTGGCACATCAAGGATCTCGCAGATCTCGGCGCTCCAACCGCCCTTGCGGATATCATACATCAGAGTGCGTGACGCGTTGGTCGCATCGGTCACATGAGACGCACCGCCCGTCAGGCGCCAGATCAGGAAGCTGTCGATGGTGCCGAACATCAGCTTGCCATCCGCAGCCCGCGCGCGGGCCCCCGGCACGGTATCGAGGATCCATTTGACCTTTGTACCCGAGAAGTAGGGATCAAGCAGCAAGCCGCTGGTCTGGTGCACCAGATCGCTGTGACCGGCAGCACGCAGGTCCTCGCAGATGGCCGACGTGCGCCTGTCCTGCCAGACAATCGCCTTGTGGATCGCCTGCCCGGTCTCTCGGTCCCAAACGACTGTGGTCTCGCGCTGGTTGGTGATCCCGATCGCAGCAATCTGCGCGACCGTCACGCCCTGCTGTGCGATCACCCTTCGGCAGACCTCAAGTGTCGAAGACCAGATCTCCTCCGGGTCGTGCTCTACCCAGCCCGCCTGCGGGAAATACTGTGGAAACTCCTGCTGGGCGCTGCCTGCAACCTGCATCTTGTCATCAAACAAGATCGCCCGTGTCGAGGTGGTGCCCTGGTCGATCGCCAGAATATAACTCATGTCCTGCCCTCTCTCCTGTCGTTCTGGGGGCAGACTTTAGACGCAAACCTGTTAGCGCGACCAGCCCCTACTAATCACCTAGTTGCGGAACCGGAATATTGTCGATGAGCCGCACCCCATCCAGCCAGGCCGCCGCCAAAAGCCGTGCAGGCCGGGTAGGCGTCTGGAGCGGCGCAAGTGTGTCGGCGCAGCGCAGATCGAGATACTCGATCTCTCCAAAGCCTGCTGCATCAAGGGCCGCACGGGCGTCCGGTTCGATCTTCTCGAATGCTTCTCCGGCTGTCAGGCGCGCGGCACAATCGGTCATGATCGGGTAAAGCTGGCCCGCCTTTTCAAGCGCATCCACCGACAGACGCATATTGCGGGATGACATCGCCAAACCAGAAGCTTCACGCACCGTGGGGCAGCCTATGACTTCAATCGGGATATCGAGATCCCGCGCCATGCGGCGCACCACCATCAACTGTTGGAAGTCCTTCTCTCCAAAAAACGCCTTATGCGCTCCGGTCTGCAGGAACAGCTTGGCCACCACCGTGGCAACCCCATCGAAATGACCGGGGCGAAAGGTGCCCTCCAGCACGTCGGTGATCCCTTCGACCGAGACAGAGGTGGCATAGCCTTCAGGGTAAATCTGATCAGGGTCGGGTACATAGACCACGTCCACGCCGTAGGGCGCCAGTTTCGCGGCATCTGCCTGTTCGGTGCGCGGGTATTTGGCCAGGTCCTCGGCGCTGTTGAATTGCCGGGGGTTGACAAAGATGGTCACGATCACCCGGTCGCAAGCAGCCTTGGCCGCCTCCACCAGGGAGAGGTGACCGGCATGAAGGGCGCCCATGGTTGGCACGACGCCAACCACCTCACCAGCGCGGATCCATGTGGCATAATTTGCGCGCAGGTCAGCCAGACGGCGCAGAATAGGAGCGGTCATGTCTCAGCTCAGTCCTTTTTTGGGGTGACGTCTGCAAAGACATGTTCGGGCGCCGGGAAGCTGCGCGCGCGTACCTCTGCGGCATAGGCTTCGATTGCGGTTTTGGCACTAGGGCCAAGATCGGCGTAGCGTTTGACAAATTTTGGCTTGAAGGCCGTGAACATGCCCAGCATGTCGTCCACCACCAGCACCTGACCATCGCAGCCTGCCGAAGCTCCGATTCCAATGGTGGGAATGGCGATATCAGCCGTGATCCGATCCGCCAGAGCCTGCGGCACCTTCTCCAGCACCACTGCAAAGGCGCCTGCCTCCGCCACGGCGCGGGCATCTGCGATCACCGCATCCGCCTGCGCATCGCGCCCCTGCACCTTGTAACCGCCCAGCGTGTTCACCGACTGCGGCGTGAGACCGATATGAGCCATCACAGGTATGCCGCGCTTCACCAAAAAGCGGATGGTCTCGGCCATCTCAACGCCACCTTCCAGCTTGACCGCGCCTGCGCCGGTTTCACGCATCAGCCGCGCGGCATTGCCAAAGGCCTGCTGTGGCCCCTCTTCGTAAGAGCCGAACGGCATGTCGATCACCATAAGCGCGCGCGACAGTCCCCGCGCCACCGCCTGACCGTGCAGGATCATCATCTCCAAGGTGACCCCAAGCGTCGAGGGCAGCCCGTGCAGCACCATGCCGACGCTATCGCCCACCAGCACAAAGTCGCAAGTATCGTCCATCAGTGCCGCCATCGGCGTAGTATAGGCGGTCAGGCTGACGATCGGTTCCTTGCCTTTCTGGGCTCGGATATCTTCGGCCGTGATGGCCTTGGTCTGGATGTTGGCGCTCATCTTATTCCCATGCTCCGTTCGGGTTGCGCACGGGTATCATTTCGCAGTGGCAGCATCCAGTGCGCGAAATGTCCCCTTGGCGGAGATCTTGTGCTCTCTGCCGTTATTTCAGGGACTTACCCCCTTGATTACTTCCGCAAAAACGGGACAGAGTTGAGGAAAAGCCCGAACCAAAGGGCATCTTTCCAACTCAGGGAGTTTCAAAGTGACATTCAAATCCATTCTCTTCGCCGCCGGATCAGCCCTTGCGCTGAGCACCTCAGCCGCCTGGGCCAAAGACAGCATCACCGTTGGCCTGCAGCTTGAGCCGCCGCATCTGGACCCGACAAGCGCCGCAGCCGGCGCCATCGACCAAGTGCTTTATTCCAATGTTTTCGAGGGTCTGACCCGTTTCATGGGCGATGGATCCGTTGTGCCAGGCCTCGCCAAAAGCTGGGAAATCTCCGATGACGGGCTGACATACACCTTCATGCTCAACGAAGGCGTCACCTTCCACGACGGCACGACCATGGACGCGGAGGACGTGAAGTTCAGCCTCGACCGCGCCCGCGCCGAGGACAGCACAAACGCGCAAAAAGCGCTGTTTGCCGATATCGCCGATGTCACGGTGGTTGATCCGATGACCGTCAAGCTTACCCTTAGCAAGCCAAACGGCAACATGCTGTTCAACCTTGCCTGGGGCGATGCGGTCATCGTCGCTCCCGAGAGCATCGATGACATCAAGACGGCCCCCGTAGGCACCGGCGCCTTCAAGTTCGCAGGCTGGGTGCAGGGTGATCGCATCGATCTGGAAAAGAACGCTGACTACTGGGGCACCCCTGCCAACTTGGAAAAGGCGACCTTCAAGTTCATCTCCGACCCCACCGCCGCCTTTGCCGCCGTGATGGCCGAGGATGTGGATGCTTTTGCGGGCTTCCCGGCGCCCGAAAACCTTCCGCAGTTCGAAGCCGACCCGCGTTTCCAGGTGCTGGTGGGATCAACCGAAGGGGAAACCATCCTCTCCACCAACAACAAGCAGGCGCCCTTCGATAATGTAAAAGTGCGCGAGGCGCTGGCCCATGCCATCGACCGCCAGGCGATCATCGATGGCGCCATGTTCGGCTACGGCACGCCGATTGGTACGCATTTTGCACCGCACAACCCAGCCTATGTGGATCTGACCGGCCAGTCCGCCTTTGATCCCGAAAAGGCCAAGGCGCTGCTGGCCGAGGCCGGTCTGCCGGACGGGTTCGAGACCACGCTGCATCTGCCGCCGCCCTCTTATGCGCGCCGCGGTGGTGAGATCATCGCGGCCCAGTTGGCGAACGTCGGCATCAAGGCCGAGATCATCAACGTGGAATGGGCCCAGTGGCTGGAGACCGTGTTCCGGGGCAAGAATTTCGGCCTGACCATCGTCAGCCATACGGAGCCAATGGACATCGGCATCTATGCCCGCCCCGAATATTATTTCCAGTATGACAACTCCGCGTTCCAGCAGTTGATGACGGATCTCAACGGCACCACGGACCCGGACAAGCGGACCGCCATGCTGCAAGAGGCGCAAAAGATCATCGCTGATGACTATGTGAACGGTTACCTGTTCCAGCTCGCTGCACTGAGCGTTGCGAAGGCAGATCTTCAAGGGCTTTGGGCCAACGCTCCCACACAAGCCACAGACCTGACAGCCGTCAGCTGGGCGAACTAAGACACCACTTGAACCGCGTGAGACGGGCGCACCTAGGTGCGCCCTTTTCTATTGGCCGATACCACGCCGACCGCGCAAATACGCCACCCTCTGGCGGATCACCTCGCGTATCTCACCGCCGCGTGACGCATCACGCAGTGTTGTGAACCAGTGTTCTGGCGGATTGCGCCCCAGCCTGTGGCCCTTGAACTCAAGGGCGTGCAAGACCTCCTGTGCCTCATGCGGCAAACGCTCCGGGACCTCGGCTCCACACAACGTAGCCCAGACCCCGCTCCACAGTCGCCCGACCGACCAGGGGTTATACCCCCCGCCGCCCAGCACAAGGAAGCGGGGCGCCATCCCCATCAGCGATTTCACCACGGCCCAATGGGCGTTGTTCGTCAGATCCAGATGCGCCTGCGGGTCTTCGCGCACCGCATCGGCGCCGCATTGCAGGACGATGGCATCGGGTTTGAATTGCGTCAGGACTGGCAGAATCAGCTCTTCGCGCACCAGATCCATTTCACTGTCGTTGAAACCGCGTGGAACCGGCAGATTTAGTGCCGAACCGCCTGCCCCCTCTTCCAGCAGCCCTGTTTTGGGCCAGAGGTTTTCTTCATGAACCGAGACCATCAGGATATCCGGATCGCCCGTAAACCCATGCTCCACGCCGTCGGGGTGATGGGCGTCGATATCTACATAGGCGATGCGCCGTAGCCCATGTGCAGCTCCGTGATGGCGCAGCGACAGGATCGCCAGAACCGGATCGTTCAGGTAGCAAAACCCGTTGGCGCGATCCGGCAGTCCATGATGGGTGCCACCTGCCGGGTGGTAGATCACCCCGCCCTGCGCAAGCAATTCCCCGGCGAGAATCGATCCCCCGGCAGAAGTTGCGGGCCTGCGGAACATCTCGGGGAAGACAGGGTTTGACACCGTACCGAGATGATGCCGCGCCTTGATATGGGCTGCGACCTCTTGCGCGCGCTCAGCCTCCTGCAAGGCGGCGATGTAATCGGGCGAATGCCAGGCCGCCAGCGCCGCAGGCCGGGCACGGGGCGAGGTCACATAGGAGGCATCCGAAAGCCACCCCATCGCCCGCGTCAGATCCATCACGGTTGAGACCCGAGGCACCCTTAAGGGATGCCACCCGCCATAGCTGGAATGGCGGTAGATCTCGTGCCCGATGAACTGAGGATCTGCTTTCATCCCGGTGAGTTAGCCCATTTTTCGAGCAAACCAAACACCCTTGCGCGATTGCCGCACGAATGCAGTGTCCAGGCTGATTGTCCGCAAGCCAGATGTCAAAAAATCTATGTCCAACTCCAAAAGATCCACGTCTATGGCTGGACCATGACGCCCCGCGATTCTAGCGTGCCTCACAATGATACGTTATTCTCTGAAACGCCTCTTGTCCCTGTGCCTCAGTCTTGCTGTGGCCTCGGTCGTGATTTTTGCCATCATCGAAATAGCTCCAGGAGACCCTGCCGAGTTCATGCTCGGGATCAACGCCCAGCCCGATACCGTGGCCGCGCTGCGCAGCGAGTTGGGGCTCGATCAATCGAAACTGCAAAGATACCTGACCTGGGTTGGCGGCATGCTGACCGGAGATTTCGGCACCTCCTATACTTACCGTACGCCAGTGTCCGAGATGATCGCGGACCGGCTGTGGGTGTCCCTGCCGCTGGCGCTTTATGCGCTGGCGCTGTCGACGCTGATTGCCTTTCCTGCCGGGATTTATGCGGCGGCGCGCCGGGGCAAACCCGGAGATATGGCCGTGATGGGAGCCACGCAGCTGGGCGTTGCGATCCCGAATTTCTGGTTTGCCATGCTGCTGGTTCTGGTCTTTGCCATCAACCTGCGCTGGTTCAGCGCCGGCGGCTTTGCAGGCTGGGACGACGGCCTTGGCGAAGGTCTTAAATCCCTGACCCTGCCAGCGATTGCCCTGGCCCTGCCGCAAGCCGCCATTCTGGCGCGGGTCATGCGCTCGGCGCTGCTCGATATCCTGGGTGAAGATTTCATGCGCACCGCCCGCGCCAAGGGGCTGAGCCGCAGGCAGGCCCTATGGCGGCACGGGCTCCGCAATGCGCTGATCCCAGTGCTGACCATCATAGGCCTGCAATTCTCATTCCTGCTGGCTGGCGCCATCATCATCGAGCAGGTATTCTATCTGCCCGGTCTGGGGCGGCTTGTTTTTCAGGCCATATCCTCACGTGATCTGATCGTGGTGGAATCGGTGGTGATGCTCCTGGTGTTTGCGGTGATCACGGTGAATTTCCTTGTCGATCTGGCCTATGCGCTGGTCGATCCCCGCCTGAGGAGCCGCACGTGAGCCGCAATCTGCTTCTTGGCGCTATCCTGTCCTCGCTGGTGATCCTGGCGGCGCTGGTCTCCTACATCTGGACGCCCTTTGACCACACCGCGATGAACATTCCCGAGAAACTGCAACGTCCCGGCGCCGTGCATTGGCTGGGTACGGATCATTTCGGGCGCGATATCTTCTCCATGATCATGGTTGGCGCGCGCACCTCATTGGCGGTTGCACTTGTCGCCGTGGGCATCGGCATGGCCATCGGCATCCCGCTGGGCCTGACCGCCGCCGCCCGCAAAGGATCCTGGCTCGATGAGCTGATCATGCGCGGCAACGATCTGGTCTTTGCCTTCCCGTCACTGGTGATCGCAATCCTGATCACCGCCATCCTTGGCCCCGGTGCCATCAATGCGATCATCGCCATCGGCATTTTCAACATCCCGGTTTTTGCCCGTGTCACCCGTGGTGCCGCCCTGCCCCTGTGGCAGCGGGAGTTCATTCTGGCGGCGCAGGTGGCTGGCAAGGGCGCGGCGCGCATCTCGGCAGAGCATATCCTGCCCAATGTGGCGAATCTGTTGATTGTGCAGGGCACCATCCAGTTCAGCCTCGGCATTCTGGCTGAAGCCGGTCTCAGCTACGTGGGACTTGGCGCGCAGCCTCCTACGCCCAGCTGGGGGCGGATGCTGGCGGATGCGCAGACCATGGTGAGCCTCGCGCCACATCTGGCGATCATTCCCGGCTCTGCCATCGTGCTGACCGTGCTTGGCCTCAACCTGATGGGAGATGGGCTGCGCGACTGGCTTGATCCCAAGCTGCGGGAGGCCCGCACATGAGCCTTCTTGAGATCAACAACCTCACCCTCTCCATCGGGAACCATTCGATCCTGAAAGGCGTCTCCCTTTCGGTCGCGCCCGGAGAAATCGTCGCTGTCACCGGCGAAAGCGGATCGGGCAAGTCTATGACCGCCTTTTCGGTGATGCAGCTCTTACCGGAGCGCACCGCAACAACAGGTCAAATCCTGCTCGAAGGCACTGACCTGCTGAACCAGTCAGAGGCGCAGATGTGCGCCCTGCGCGGCCAGTCCATCGGCATGGTGTTTCAAGAACCGATGACCGCACTCAACCCGGTCAAGACAATCGGCGATCAGGTGATGGAGACCATCCTGATCCACAACGCCATGACAAGGCCCGAGGCCGAAGCCCGCGCTGCAGAAATGCTGGCCCGTGTGGGATTGCCAGCCGACCGCTTCCCGCTTAGCCGCTTTCCACATGAATTGTCGGGTGGCCAGCGTCAGCGCGTGGTGATCGCCATGGCCATCGCCCTGCGCCCCAAGCTGTTGATCGCGGATGAGCCAACCACCGCGCTGGATGTGACCACACAGGCGCAAATTCTGGATCTGCTAAAGGATCTGGTGCAGGAATTCGGCATGGGTCTTTTGATCATCACCCACGATCTGGCGGTGGTGGCCGATCTCGCGGACCGGATCGTCGTCATGCGCCATGGCGAAGTGGTAGAGACTGGTGCCACGGACTGGCTGCTCAGAAACATGAGCCACCCCTATACAAAAATGCTCTTTGCCGCCTCCGCCCATGAGGTCACCCTGCCCGAGGTTCCGGCGGTCGAACCGCTGCTTGAGGTCAAAGGTGCGGTGCGTGACTATAAGCTCCCGCGCACCTCGCTCTTTGGCGCGCAGGACCACTATCGCGCGGTGAATGACGTATCCTTCACCCTGAACCGCGGCGAACGGCTGGGTCTGGTCGGCGAGTCGGGATGCGGAAAGTCGACCCTGACGCGGGCCATTCTGGGGCTGGAGCCGCTCCAGGGCGGGCAGATCCTGCTGGATGGAGAGGTGGTCACAGCCGATCGTACCCCGGATCAACGCCGCAAGATGCAGGTGGTGTTTCAGGATCCCTATGGCAGCTTCAACCCGCGCCACAGGGTCGAACGGCTGATCACCGAGCCGTTCTACAGCCTGCCCGACTCACCCAGCGGTCGCGCCCGTTCGGATCTGATTGCCGAAACCCTGACCGCCGTGGGGCTGACCCCGGATGACGCCCAAAAATATATCCACCAGTTCTCGGGCGGGCAGCGCCAGCGCATCGCCATCGCCCGCGCCCTGATCACACGGCCCGAACTGATCCTGTTTGACGAGGCGGTCTCGGCACTGGATGTTTCTGTGCGGGCGCAGATCCTCGATCTGCTGGTCGAACTGTGCGAGGCCTATTCACTCACCTACCTCTTCATCAGCCACGATCTGTCCGTTGTGCGCACCATCACCGACCGCTGCCTTGTCATGCAAAAGGGGCAGATCGTCGAAGAAGGCGTCACCGAAGACGTTCTTGCAACGCCGCAGCACGCCTACACCCAATCCCTGATCGCAGCGGCACCTGTGCTGCCCGACCTCAACCCGGGGGCTGCATGAGCCTGACGCTCTCGCTCATATTGCCCAAGGAGCATGCGGTTCTGACCAGCGTACTGGCCGCCTATTTCGAGGAAACCGCCACCAAGGCCCGCATCGACCCGGGCAGCCGGGCAAGGCAGATGCTACACCGCAAGGATGTAACGGCGTTCTGGATCGTGAGGGACGGCAAGAGGATTGGTTTCGCCCTGGTGCTGAACCTGCCGGAGGATCGGCGTGAGCTGTCCGAATTTTCCATCTTCGCCCCCTATCGGCGACAGGGATATGGCCAGGACGCGGCCCGGCTCCTCTTGCAGGAATTTCCCGGTTACTGGCGCATGGGTATTTCATCGCAATCGCAGTCAGCCCTTGCGTTTTGGGGCACCTGTCTTAGCATCCTGCCTGGGATCATGGACCTGCGCGAGGGCGCGCCTTTCACTGAACTTCAAAGCAAAAGCTACTCTTTCCGGATTGCCGACCCGGCCTCCTGACAGACCACAGGATCATAACATGACCGAAAAAACTTCAGCCCGCTTCGATCCCAGCCTTTGCCTTATTGGTGACAGCTGGAAACCAAGTGCAAGCGGCGCCACTCTGCCCTTGATCAACCCATCGACCGGCGCTGAGATCTGCCAGATCGCACGGGGCGGCGAGGAGGACATCGATGCGGCGGTCAAGGCGGCCGAGACTGCTCTAGATGGTGAGTGGGGCAGCATGAGTGCTCTTGAGAGGGGCCGTATCCTGACCCGTCTTGGTCAGCTGGTGCTCGATTGCGTAGAAGAGCTCGCAACGCTGGAAGCGATGGATGTTGGCAAGCCGCTGACACAAGCTCGCGCCGATGCCGTGGCGCTGGCGCGTTACTGTGAATTCTACGGTGGCGCGGCGGACAAGGTGCACGGGGAAACGATCCCCTACCTTGATGGCTACACGGTCTACACTCTGCGCGAACCGCACGGTGTAACGGGACATATCGTGCCCTGGAACTATCCGATGCAGATCATTGGCCGCTCGGTTGGGGCAGCGCTGGCCATGGGCAACGCCTGTGTTTTGAAGCCTGCCGAAGAGGCCTGCCTCACGGCACTGACCTTTGCCCAGCTTGCGCGGGATGCGGGCCTGCCGGATGGCGCGCTGAACGTGGTGCCGGGCCTTGGCGCCGAGGCGGGTGCGGCTCTGACCGCGCATCCGGGAGTCCATCACATCTCTTTCACCGGCTCGGTTGCCACTGGCGCGCTGGTGCAGCAGGCTGCGGGTAAGAACGTGGTGCCAGTGACGCTCGAGCTGGGCGGCAAATCACCACAGCTGGTGTTTGATGATGCCGATCTGGACGCGGCACTGCCGTTCCTCGTCAATGCAGGCATCCAGAACGCAGGCCAGACCTGTTCTGCCTCCTCACGCATTCTGGTCCAGCGCGGGGTGTATGAGAACGTGAAGGCGCGAATGTCCGCCGCCTACCGGGATCTGACAGTGGGGCCGGCCGCAGACGACCTACGACTTGGTCCGTTGATCTCCACCCGTCAGAAAGAGATCGTCGAGGGCTTCCTTGCCAAGGGCGCGGATCTCACCGTCGCAGCGCAAGGCCAGATCGTGGAAGGCGCGCCGGATGCCGGCGCCTATGTGCGGCCCACGCTGTTCGCCGATGTGCCACCTGCCCATGCGCTGGCACGCGATGAGATCTTTGGCCCGGTGCAGGTGCTGATCCCCTTCGACACCGAAGAAGAGGCCGTCGAAATCGCAAACTCCACCGAATACGGGCTGGTCGCCAGCGTCTGGAGTAGCGATGGCGCACGCCAGATGCGGCTGGCCAAAAAGCTGCGCGCCGGGCAGGTCTTCCTCAACAACTATGGTGCAGGTGGCGGTGTCGAACTGCCGTTTGGCGGGGTCGGCAAATCCGGCCATGGCCGCGAAAAAGGCTTCGAGGCTCTTTATGGGTTTTCCCAGCTTAAGACCGTTGCGGCCTATCACGGCTGATCTGCCAATGGCTGCCAAGTCATGAGGTTTTGCGCTGCGCCCTGCGCATCGCGAGGGGGCAGGCCGCGCCTTCGGCGCGGCCTGCCGGGCCCAAGGGGAGAGCTTGCATGTTTCATGCAAGCGATCCGCGCGGGAGCCCCCGGCCCTGCGCCTACACGATGACTTCGATCCGCTCCTGCGCGCCCACACCAAAAACACGTTTGTAGCGCGCAACCTCATCTGCTGGGCCCATGGCCTTTTCCGGGTTGTCCGACAGTTTGACGGTCGGCCGACCATTGGCGCTGACCGCCTTACACACCAGCGAGAACGGCGCCAGCCTGTCACCCGGTACAAGCCCACGAAAATCGTTGGTCAGCAGTGTGCCCCAACCGAAGGAAACCTTTACCCGCCCGGAAAACTGAGCGTGCAACTCAGCGATCTTGTCCACATCAAGACCATCGGAAAAGATCACCCGTTTCTGTGTCGGATCCTCGCCGCGCTCCTGCCACCATTTGATCGCAACCTCGGCCCCGGCCGCCGGATCGCCGCTGTCGATGCGAATGCCGGTCCAGCCCGCAAGCCAATCCGGCGCATGCTCCAGGAACCCTTTGGTGCCATAGGTATCAGGCAGGATGATGCGCAGGTTGCCTTCGTGCTCCTCGTGCCAATCCGAGAGCACATCATAGGGCGCGCGGGCCAGCGCGTCATCAGTTTCGGCCAATGCGGAATAGACCATGGGCAATTCATGCGCATTGGTGCCGATCGCCTCCACCTCACGCCGCATGGCGATGAGACAGTTCGAGGTGCCCGTGAACTTGGACCCCAGCCCTTCGATCATCGCCTGAACGCACCAGTCCTGCCACAGGAAACCGTGTCGCCTCCGGGTGCCAAAATCGGCAATGGATAGCCCCTCGATATCGCGCAGGGCCTCGATCTTCTCCCAGACCCGGGTCATCGCGCGAGCGTAAAGCACCTGCAACTCGAACCGGCCCATGTCATTCAGGACAGCGCGGCTGCGCAGCTCCATCAGAACGGCCAGCGCCGGAATCTCCCAAAGCATGACTTCATGCCACTTACCCTCGAAGGTCAGCTCGTATTGATCGCCCTTACGCTCCAGGTGATAGGGCGGCAGGCGCATCCCCTCGAACCACTCCATGAAATCCGGACGGAACATCTGGCGTTTGCCGTAAAAGGTATTGCCGCGCAGAAAGGTGCTTTCGCCCCGTGACAGCGAAAGGGAGCGGATATGATCAAGCTGTTCGCGCAGCTCACCCTCATCAATAAGACGTGCAAGCGGTACATGGGTGGAGCGGTTGATCAAGGAGAAGGTAACGCTTGTGTCCGGTTTGGTGCGAAACACTGACTGGCACATCAAGAGCTTGTAAAAATCTGTATCGATCAAAGAGCGGACGATCGGATCAATCTTCCACTTGTGGTTATAGACGCGGGTTGCAATATCCACCGGCAGCCTCGTTCAGTTGGGTTCTCAACGTGATAGGACAGGGCCACGCGGGGCGCAAAGGAAATCAACCCACGCGTAACCTGTGCGCGCGTCGGCCATGGGACACCAACGCTTCGATCAACTGAGGACGACTTATGGGCTTGGTCAAGAATTCATCCATGCCAGCCTGAAGGCAATGCGCCTTGTCGGTATCAAAAGCGTTGGCTGTCAGAGCAATGATCACCGGTTGGCGAATCTGGAGGGATCGGATGGATCGAGTGGCTTCAATGCCATCCATCACGGGCATGCTCATGTCCATCAGAATGATGTCAGGCAAGAACGACTGAGCGCCCTGTACCGCCTCGGTACCATCAGACGCAATTTCGATTTCGATGTCGTAATCCTTGAGGAACTTCTGAACCAGGATTTGGTTTACGCGGTTATCCTCCGCCACCAAAAGCCGCATACCCTTCAGGGCAACTGCAGTGGTTGAATCGCTCAAATCCACTCCTGTCCTGATGCGGTTTGAACCATCCAGGCAGAGAGGCGGCTCAAATGGCAAGCGCACCGTGAAACATGAACCCTTGCCGAGTTCCGAGGCAACGGTGATATCCCCATTCATGGCGGCCGCCAGGCGGCGGCAGATGGCGAGGCCCAGACCGGTTCCACCAAATCGACGACTAATGGCCGCGTCAGCCTGCGAGAAGCGTTCAAATATCTTGGGCAACGTGTCGGCATGAATCCCAATGCCTGTGTCCCTTACCTCGAAGATCAATGCACTTCCATCTCCATGAGGCTCGGCGCGCAAAGCAACCTCGACCTGGCCGGTCTCTGTGAATTTGATGGCATTACCCACGAGGTTGGTCAGGATCTGACCCAGTTTGCGATCATCACCATTCAGAACTTCAGGAACGCTTCGGTCACAGCTAAAAACCAGTTCCAGGGATTTCGCATCAGCCTGAGGCTGCAACAGACGAATCGTATTTTCAAAGCACTGGCGGGGATTGAAATCCTCTACGTCGAGTGAAACTTCGCCCGCGTTCAGTTTCGACAGGTCAAGCACATCATTTATGAGGTCCAGCAACGTGCGGGCCGAACTGAGAATCGTATCGGCATACAGTTTCTGATCGGCATCCAATTCGGTATCTTCAAGCAGTTGAGCCATCCCGATGACACCGTTCATCGGGGTGCGTATCTCGTGGCTCATCGTGGCAAGGAATTCAGACTTCGCGCGGGCACCATCTTCTGCGGCGCGCCGAGCCTGCTCTAGCGTTGCCGCATATTCCTTTGCCTCTGTGATATCGCGCTCGACGGCAATGTATGTTGTGACCTCACCGTTGTCATCGAACATCGGCACCTGGTTGGTTTCCAGCCAGATATTCTTGCCATCCTTGCGCCGGTTCAGGACCTGGACTCGGAACGGAGCCTTTCTGGCCCGCCCTTCTTCGATGACTTGAATGGTGGCGGGATCGGTTTCCGGGTGGTTCAGCAACTCACCCGGATTACGGCCAATCGCTTCTTCCGCGCTCCAGCCTGTGATTTTGGTAAACGCATCATTGACCCATTTGATATTGCCGACGCTGTCCATGAGAATGACGCTGTCATTGGCATGTCGCGCCACCAGCGCCAACCGCTGCGTTTCCAGCTGTTGGGCATAGAGCCTTTGGTAGGCCGTTTCCAATTCCTGACGCTGAAGAGCCTGCGCCAGAAGGCTACTGCGGGTGCGATGAAAGTTCCGAGTTGCAAAGGACAGCAGCCAAAGCAGTGAGCCAAAGAAGATGCAGAGCGCCAGTAAATGCAGCTTGGTATCATCCGCACTGGCCCCAAGTACCGGCCCGCGCAATACAATGACAAGGATCGGGGTGACCAAAAAAACTGCCAGCCTTCCGACAGCCGCAAAGCGATTAAGTGGAAACATAAGCCCGGCATTCAGCGCCGCGCTGGTCAGCAGTCCGATCGAGAACAGCTGATCATACTGGTAAAAGCTATCAACACCGCTGTAGGGAATTAGGAAGGACCAGATTGGCGCCGTGGCTCCGATTGCGATCCCCAGCGCATGCAGCAGCGCCGTTCCGACACTGACGTAACGTACCTGACGCTCTGTCGCAGCATCGTGGCGCAGTTTCCGTCTCGCGCGGCTCAGATACAGGCAGTCAGTAAGATCGGGAAGCGTGGCGACGAGAAAGCTGAGAAGCGCCACGGTCGGCGATATTAGGAAAGCCAGCGTCACGCAGACAGCCACAGAAAAGAGGGTACGGGGCAACAAGCCGTTGACCCGCCCTTTGCAATAGCGCTCCAGCAAACCTGCGGAACTGTAGCGCCGGTAGTGGTTGGTCAGCGGCCCGTCTCCAGACATGCGCTGCTCGTTCATCTGTATAACCTGCGTATTTAAAACAGCTTCTTTGATAAACCCGTCTCTCTTTAAGAACCCCTAACCCTTGACCCAAACTTACATGAATCACTGAAGCGACACTCCCGCATCTTTCATCGCAGTCAATGCAGCCTCCAACGACCCTTGAAGATCAATTCCCCGACAGGCGGCAAGGTGAACGCGCACATCAAATCCAAGCCGTGCCGCATCCATTGCGGAGTAGGCCACGCAGAAATCCGTGGCCAGCCCCACAAGCGCCAGCTTTGTAATGCCACGGTTGCGAAGATACCCCTCAAGTCCGGTCGGAGTGGTTTTGTCATTCTCAAAAAAGGCCGAGTAGCTGTCGACTGCTGAACGAAATCCCTTACGGATGATCAGATCTCCATCCTGTCGCAGATCCTTGTGAAAACAAGCGCCTGATGTTCCCTGCACACAGTGATCCGGCCAGAGCACCTGCGGACCATAGGGCATGTCCACCATCTCTAAGGGGTCTTTGCCATCATGGCTTGATGCAAAAGACGAGTGTCCTGCCGGATGCCAGTCCTGAGTCAGGATCACGGTTTCAAAGCCATCCATCATTGCATTGATGGGCGCGACGACCTCGTCACCCTTCGGCACGGCAAGCGCCCCTCCCGGGCAGAAATCATTCTGCACATCAATCACAATCAACGCCTCGGATTGAACAACCTGCGGCATGTATCCCTCCTGTGCTGCCTCATAACGGGTAAGCTGAGGCGTCAGGCGGGTCAATGCGCGGGACCGCCCCATCGCTCAAAGCCTTGCCAGAGCGCCTGTGCCGGTGCATCCGGGAAGTTTCCGCAGCAAGTTATGGCGAACCGCTTCCCCCGCCTTGCGGCAAATTGATACTCTGGTGTAAAGGCAGGACATGTACACGATCGCTGCCCTCTACCATTTCACCCGCTTCGCTGATCCGGCCGCTCTGAAAGAGCCTCTTCTGGATCTATGCAAGACGAAGGACATCAAAGGCTCTCTGCTGCTGGCCCGGGAAGGCATCAATGGCACGATTGCAGGGCCACGCGCAGGCATTGATGCGGTTCTCGCCCACATTCGCGGCATGCCCGGCTGCGGCGACCTCGAATGGAAAGAGGCCACCAGCAATGACGCACCTTTCGGGCGCATGAAGGTGCGCCTGAAGAAAGAGATCGTGACAATGGGCCAGCCAGATGTGGACCCAAAGGCGCGCGTCGGCCACTACGTCGAGCCGGCAGAGTGGAACGCTCTGATCCAGTCAGATGACGTTGTGGTGATTGATACCCGCAATGACTATGAGGTTGAGATCGGCACCTTTGAGGGAGCAATCGATCCAAAGACGACAAGCTTTCGCGAGTTTCCTGCATGGTGGGAAGAAAACAAGGACCGCTTTCACAACAAGCGCGTCGCAATGTTCTGCACCGGCGGTATTCGCTGTGAAAAATCAACAAATTACCTTTTGGGACAGGGGGTGCCTGAAGTCTACCACCTCAAGGGCGGCATCCTACGATACCTCGAAGAGATCCCCGAAGATCGCAGCACCTGGAACGGAGAGTGCTTTGTTTTCGACAATCGTGTGTCGGTCGGCCACGGCTTGAAAGAGGGCCCGCACAAGCTGTGCCACGGCTGCAGACGCCCGCTTCTACCGCAAGACACAGACCGTCCCGAATATGAAGCGGGGGTGTCCTGCCATCAATGCATCAATGAGACTACAGAGGACGACAAGGCCCGCTTTCGTGAGCGCCAGAAACAGATGCAACTGGCCCGTGCGCGCGGTGAGGAACATCTCGGAACAATCGCCCTTTGATCCGGCCGCGTGCACCCCTGCCGTTTGAGTGCTCAGATTCCAAAACTCGGCCACAGAAAACCACCATAGGTAGAATTTTGACTTGCATTCGGCCCTCTTCTTTTTCATTTTGGTAAAGGGAACAGCTGGCAAATCTTGAGGGCCTGTGCATCTATTGTACACGTGTCCCGGCATAAGCGCGTGTCTCGCTGTTGAATTTTCAAAACCTTGGGTAAGAGGTAGCATCCATGGTCGACACTGCGACCGAGCTTCAGAATCGCCCGGACGAAGCCGCCGACATCAAGCTGGGGAAAGTCTCCATTCCGAGCCTGTTTCGCGACCTCCCCGAAGCCGTGATCGTGGCGGATGAGAACAGACATATTGTGTGGGCCAACAATGCGGCGCTGATGATGTTTGGGTACACGATCGATCAGCTGATTGGTCAGAGCACAGCCCTCCTCTATCCAAGCAAGAGCGATTTTGTGGAAGCCGGTGAAGCGCATTTCAGTAATACCGGCACCGCGACCGAGCATAACTATGAATGCGAATATGTTCGCTCCAGCGGCAAGGTGTTCCTGGGAGAGACTACCGGCGGCCCGATGCGAGACGCACACGGCACCGTATTGGGTTACTTCGGCATAACCCGCGATATTTCAAAAACACGCGCAGTCGAGCAGCTGCTGAACAGTCTCTACAAGGTATCATCAGACCAGAGCCGTGGCACCGATGAAAAAATCCGGGCGATCCTCAAGTTGGGCTGTGAACACTTTCAGACCGACTCCGGCCTGGTCAGCTGGGTGCGGGAGGACGACTACACCGTTCTCTATAGCTATTCAGACATTGCAGAAATCGACCGCGGCAGCACGTTCCAGATCGATGACTGCTGTTGTGCAAAAGTGCTGGC
Source organism: Phycobacter azelaicus (assembly GCF_014884385.1). Classification (NCBI taxonomy): domain Bacteria; kingdom Pseudomonadati; phylum Pseudomonadota; class Alphaproteobacteria; order Rhodobacterales; family Roseobacteraceae; genus Phycobacter; species Phycobacter azelaicus. The sequence continues at coordinate 868,198 of NZ_WKFH01000003.1, forward strand.
CGAAAACGGCCCTGTGGCCTGCAACTCCTCCAAAGACAGCGGCTGCGCACCGCATCCCTGCTATAGCCTGTTTGTGCTGGAAACCTACATCGGTGTTCCGCTGATCGTGGACGGAGAGCTGTTCGGAACCGTGAACTTCACGTCACCCGAACCGCGCGCGCCGTTCGAAGCGGGTGACCTTGAACTGATCAAGATGTTCGCTGCCTGGATCGCGCAACAGCTAAGCATCGAAAAAGAGTTGAACCGCCTAACGTTCTTGAATTGATCGCCACCAAGGGCGATCAATTCAGACCAAAGCTCAGAAATCCAGGTTTTCGACGCTGAGCGCATTTTTCTGGATGAATTCACGGCGCGGTTCGACCACATCACCCATCAGTTTGGTAAACAGATCATCTGCTTCGACCATGTCGTCCACACGAACCTGCAACAGGGTGCGGGCATCCGGATCCAGGGTGGTTTCCCAGAGCTGATCCGGGTTCATTTCGCCAAGCCCCTTGTAGCGTTGCAGCGTCAGGCCCTTTTCACCTTCTTCGAGGATCGCTTTCAACAGACCCAGCGGCCCATGAATCAATTGCACGCGGTCCTTGCGCACAAGGGTCGCGGTCTGTCCGTAGATCTCTTGCAGGCTCTTGGTGAAGCTGCCGGTCTTGCGTGCCTCACCCGAGCGCAGCATCGGGCCATCCAAGGTGCGCACTTCTTCGACACCGCGCAGAATGCGCGCCAGACGGATGCCGTGATCCTGTGTGATACGACCCTGCCAGCCGCGCTCATACTCAAGCGCGATCAGATCAAGCCGCGCGGCAACCCGGTCCGCAACTCCCTGAAGGTCAGCATCCACCGCACCTGGGACGAAGGCTCCGGCAACAGCGGCCTGCTCCAGAATATGACGGGGGTAATGGGTCGGGAACGCGTCAAGCACACGCTTGAGCTGCCGTGCCTCATCAACCACTCGGGTCAAATCCTGGCCGTTGATTTCCTCACCTGTTCCCAGTTTCAGGACAGCTCCCTCTACGCCCTGATGGATCAGATAATCATCAAGCGCCGCCTGATCCTTCAGGTACACTTCGGACTTGCCACGAGCCACTTTGAAAAGCGGCGGCTGGGCAATGTAGAGGTACCCACCCTCGATCAGCTCTGGCATCTGGCGATAGAAGAAGGTCAGCAGAAGCGTGCGGATGTGCGCGCCATCCACGTCCGCATCGGTCATTATGACAATCTTGTGGTAGCGCAGCTTCGAGATGTCGAACTCGTCCCGGCCAATACCGGTGCCAAGCGCCATGACAAGGTTGCCGATCTCCTGAGACGACAGCATCCGGTCAAAGCGCGCCCGCTCCACGTTCAGAATTTTACCACGCAGGGGCAGGATCGCCTGAGTTTGACGGTCGCGCCCAGTCTGCGCAGAACCACCCGCCGAGTCACCCTCCACCAGGAAGACTTCGGTCTTGGAGGGATCTTTCTCGGAGCAGTCTTTCAGCTTGCCGGCCAGGAAGTTCACATCCATCGCCGTCTTGCGCCGGGTCAGCTCGCGCGCCTTGCGGGCAGCTTCGCGGGCCAGGGCGGCCTCGATGATCTTGCCAACGATCTGCTTGGCCTCGTTGGGGTTTTCCTCGAACCATTCGGCCAGTTTCTCGTTTACGAGGCTTTCCACCACCGGGCGCACCTCAGAGGAGACCAGCTTGTCCTTGGTCTGGGAAGAGAATTTGGGGTCCGGCACCTTGACCGAAAGCACACAGGTCAGACCTTCGCGCGCATCGTCGCCGGTGAAGGAGACCTTTTCTTTCTTGGCGATCCCCGAGGACTGCGCATAGCTGTTGATGGTCCGCGTCAGCGCACCGCGGAAGCCCGCCACATGGGTGCCGCCATCGCGCTGGGGGATGTTGTTGGTAAACGGCAGCACGGTTTCGTGGTAGCTGTCGTTCCACCACATCGCGACCTCTACCCCGATGTCGTCCTTTTCGCCGGTGATATAGATCGGCGCATCCATAACAGGGCTTTTGGAACGGTCGAGGTATTTCACGAACTCCTTGACGCCCCCCTCGTAGAAAAGCTCGGTCTCAAGCCGTTCTGCAGGCCGTTCGTCAATCAGGATGATCCGCACCCCTGAGTTCAGGAAAGCCAATTCTCGCAGACGTTTTTCCAGTGTCTCGAAAGAGTATTCGAGGTTCGAGAAGGTGTCGGTCGAAGCAAGGAACCTTACCTCGGTCCCGGTCTGGTCGCCGCAGTCGCCCACGACCTCAAGGTGCTTGACCGTATCGCCACGTTCGAAGCGGGCGATATGTTCCTTGCCATTACGCCAGATGCGCAGCTCGAGCCAATCGGACAGGGCGTTCACAACGGAAACACCAACGCCGTGCAGACCGCCGGACACCTTGTAGGAGTTGCTGTCGAATTTGCCGCCCGCATGCAGCTGGGTCATGATGACCTCGGCCGCAGAGACGCCTTCTTCGGCGTGGATATCGACCGGGATTCCGCGCCCGTTGTCGCTGACCGAGACGCTGGAGTCGGGATGGATTTTCACCGTCACGGCGTCAGCGTGCCCCGCCAAAGCCTCATCGATGCCGTTGTCGACAACCTCGTACACCATGTGGTGTAGGCCCGATCCATCGTCGGTATCCCCGATGTACATGCCGGGGCGCTTGCGGACCGCCTCCAAGCCTTTGAGAACCTTGATGGAATCCGCACCGTATTCGGCGGGGGCGTGCTCGTTTCCGGACATTCGCGCGTTCCTGTTTTTACTTTGGGATTTTATACGCAGTCCGGGGGGGAATGTCACGCGCACACCCCCCTTTTTCTTTGACGCATCAGGCCGCTTTGGCGCCCAGACCGGCGACTTTTTGCAGCCAGCCTTCGACCTTTTTGCCCCCCGCATCTGTTGCTGGTGCAAATGAGGAAAACCGAGTGGGTTTCACACCAACAAAACCAAGGATTTGTCGGCTGATGATCTTTTTGATCGCATTGCTGTACATAAGGCTCAAAAGCATGGGGGGCGTATCCGACGTCAACAAGACCCGCGCCGTTTTGCCGGTCAGCATCGGTGCCGGAACGCCAAACATATTCGGATTTCGGGTGTCAAAGGTGCGTCCAGGCAAAAGTGCGCGATCAAAGACGCCTTTCAACTTGGCCGGGATCGCGCCCCACCACAGCGGCGTTGCCACCACAACGTGATCGGACCATTCGAGATCCTTCAGAAAAGCTTCCAGATCCGGTTCCAGCGGCTTTGGGTTGCTGTAGCCGCCCTGCCCGTAATCCATGTCGAATTCCATGGCGGAGATATCGTGATAGCGCACCTCGTGCCCCTTGGCCTTGGCCGAGGCCGAATAGGCATCGCACAGGGATTTCGACAGGGAGGTTTCACCGGGATGACCGTTCAGGATGATGATTTTCTTGGTGGACATTTCGCACTTCCCACAACTAAATTGACCTTGGTCAGTTTAATGACTCACAAAGTGACCCTGGTCAATATTTAAATTGACCGCGGTCAAATATTTTTAACAAGGACGACTGATGTCACGACAACCCCAGAAACGGCGCCTCGAAACCCGTGCCAAACTGCTCGAGGTCACGGCGAAGCTGGTCGCCGCGCAAGGCTACAGCGCCCTTAAGGTAGAAGATGTTGTGACGGGCGCGGGCGTGGCCAAGGGGACCCTGTTTTCCCATTTCCGCGATAAAGACGGCCTCTTGGCGGTTCTGATCGGCGCCGAGGTGATGCGCTTCCTCGACGAAATGGAAGCGGCTGGCACGCCGGACAGCCGCGAGGCTCTGCTCCAGCGCCTTGCCCCACTGCTTGACTATATCGCTGGGGACCGGGTGATTTTTGACCTTTTGCTGCGCTATTCAGGCTCGACCGGCACCGAAACGGACGAGGTCATCACCGAGAGCTTTTACCGGCAGATCGGGATCTGGGCCGGATGGATCGAGGCGCTGCAAAAGACCGGAGAGGTGCGCAGCGACTGCTCGCCAGATTTTCTCGCCGAAGGCATTCAGGCCTTCCTCAACCAGGTGATCGCCATCTGGTTCTGCATGTCCAGCCCGAACACCGCGACACCTCTTGAGGCTTTGCGTCCCTTCCTTGAGGCCTGGCTGGCACCGCCCGCCTGATCGCGCCGTCATGAGAAAGGGATGATCAGCCCGACGCAGATCAGCAAGGCGCCAGAGACCGTGTTTACGCGCTTGAGCGCCTGAGGCGACGACAAGAGCGCGCGCACACGATGCACCAGCGCGGCCAGCACCAGATTGCCCAAAAGCGGCACCATGAAGGACAGCGTTACGATCGCAACCACATCGGCCCAAGTGACCGCCGTGAGGTCAAAGAAACCCGGCAGCAGTCCCATGTAAAACAGGATCGCCTTGGGATTACCCAGGATCACCGCGATCCCGGCCATGAACCCGGCCCAGGTTCCGGGCCTCAGCAGCGCGCTGTTTTCCTGAATGCGCACGCCTGCATGACGGATCAGGGTGATTCCCATGAACAGAAACATCAGGCAGGCCATCCAGCGCAGGGCCGTCATGATCCCTGCGAACTCCGAGACCAGCCAGGACATCCCCGCCACCGCCACCAGCGGCCACAGGATGTCCCCGCACGCTACCCCCAACGCCAGCGGCCATGCCGACTGGAAGCCGCCGGAGATGGCCCGCGCCACCAGCGCAAGCCAAACCGGCCCCGGCGTCAGGAACAGCACAAAGAGCGCTCCCGCATAAAGAACAAGATCCCAAACAGTGAGGCTCATGACCGGCGCCCAATGATCGAGCCATCGCCCGTATCGGTGATTTCAAACATCTGAGCGCGGGTACCCATCTCTGCAAAAAGCTCCGCTTCGGTGCCCGTCATCCAGGCCTGCGCACCAAGGGCGCAGATCTCGTCATAAAGGGCCGCGCGACGGGCTGCATCCAGATGGGCGGCGACCTCATCCAGCAGCACGATGGGCGGCGCCCCCTCGCGGGCTGCCAGCGCGCGGGCATTGGCCAGGATCAGCGAAACGAGCAGCGCCTTCTGTTCCCCGGTGGAGCAATCGCGCGCCGGAACACCCTTGGCGGCATAGGTGCCGATCAGATCGGTGCGATGGGGCCCGACCAAAGTGCGCCCCGCCGCCAGATCACGGAAGCGACTTTCTGCCAGCGCCTCGCGCAGATCCTCCTCACTGCCGGGCATGCTTCCTTCGCTCTGGATCAGCTCCAGCTCAGCCACGGGAAAGGCGGTTTCGGCCTGAGCTTGCGCCTCTTGCAAAAGGGACACCGCCGCAATGCGGGCGGCATTGATCCGATGACCCGCATCGGCCATCTGCATCTCAAGCACCTTGTACCAAGCTGGATCGCGGTTCTGGTCCTTCAAGAGCCGGTTTCGCTCGCGCATCGCCTTTTCATAGGCCAGCGTCGCCTCGGCATGGTCGGGCTCAAAGCTCAGTACGATGCGATCCAGAAACCGGCGGCGGCCCTCAGCCGCCTCGATCCAAAGCCGGTCCATGGCCGGAATCAACCAGACGACACGGCAAATCTGCCCCAGCGCGATCTGGTTGGAGGCCTTGTTGTCGACCCTGACCTGCCGCGCATTGCCGCCCTCGGACCAGGTTTCCACTTCATAGGCCTGATCCGGCGCCTGCAGCACCGCCCTCAGCTTCCATCCCAGCGCCTCGGGACGGCGCGTCATCTCGGCCGCGCTGGCCCGGCGTAGGCCGCGACCCGGAGAGAACAGCGACACAGCCTCCAGAATGTTGGTCTTGCCCGCACCATTGGGGCCAAACAGCGCCACGGGCCGCCCGTCCAAATGCATTTCCGCCCGCAGATGCGAGCGGAAATGGGACATGGTCAACTCTGTCAGGGCAAGCACTTAGGGCGCCCCTTTCCTTATGTGGACTGCGCCGGTTGGCTATGGGTCAGACGCGCATCGGCATGACGACATAGACCGCGCTTTCGTCGTTGCCTTCGCGCATCAAGGTCGGATCGCCGGAAGAGTTGAACATGAAGACGGCGTTCTCTCGATCCACCTGGCTGGCGATTTCCAGGAGATACTTGGCGTTGAAACCAATCTCGAGCCGCTCATCGCTATAGGCCACGGCCAGTTCTTCCTCGGCGGCACCGCTGTCAGGGGCGTTGACCGACAGGGTCAGGCGATCTTCTTCGAGCTGCAGCTTGACCGCACGAGAGCGTTCCGAGGACACTGTCGCAACCCGGTCCACCGCCTTGGCAAATTCGGCGGCATCCACCTCAAGGCGGCGCGTGTTGCCCATGGGAATGACGCGGGTGTAGTCGGGGAAGGTGCCGTCGATCACCTTGGAGGTCAGGGTGATGCTCGGCGTGGCAAAGCGCACCTTGGTTTCCGACACCGACACCGCGATGTCCATTTCGTCATCGTCCAAGAGCTTGCGCAGCTCGCCCACGGTTTTGCGCGGGACGATAACGCCGGGCATATCCTCGGCCCCCATCGGCAGCGGTGCATCGATCCGCGCCAGGCGGTGACCATCGGTCGCCACGCAGCGCAGGGCCTTGCCACCCTCAGTGCTGTCGGCCACATGCATGTAGACACCGTTGAGATAGTATCGCGTTTCCTCGGTAGAGATAGCGAATTTCGACTTGTCGAACAGCCGTCGCAGCATCGCCGCATTGGCGGTGAAATTCGAGTGATACTCGGAGGAGGCCATGACCGGGAAATCCTCCCGCGGCAGGGTCGCCAGCGAGAAGTTGGACCGGCCTGCCTCGACGGTCAGGCGCCCCGTTGCGGCATCGGCAGTCAGCGTGACCAGCGCGCCATCGGGCAGCTTGCGTACGATTTCATGCAGAGTCGTGGCGGCGACAGTGGTGGCACCGGCGCGTTCAACCTGAGCGGGGGCCTTGTCGACCACCTCGATATCAAGGTCGGTCGCGCGGAACTGGGCGGTGTCGCCATCAGCCTCGATCAGAACGTTGGCCAGAATCGGAATGGTGTTGCGGCGCTCGACCACCGACTGCGCCTGGGCAACAGCCTTGAGAAGCGTGCCACGTTCGATGCTGATCTTCATGTCCCTTGTCCTTTTTGTCTTGCCTCAGGCACTGGCCGGGACCAGCAAACTAGCGTGTTGCCCCTGCCATACAAGGCTTTTTATCGAGTTCTCCAAGGGTTTGCGGGCAGCGTCAAGGGACCTGTGGCTCAAGCGCCGCAGAACAGCGCACAAAGTTGCCTGCGGGCACCCCGGAATGCCTGGATATACAGATAAAAAAGGCCCCGGTCATCCCGAGGCCCGTTGCTGGTTCAATGGTCGCGCCGGATTACGCTTCAAGCGAGCGGCGCAGCATCTCCACGTCTTCGGCGATCTGCCCGTCGGTGGTTTTCAGCTCTTCGATCCGTTTGACACCATGCATTACGGTTGTGTGGTCCCGACCGCCGAACCGTCGGCCGATTTCCGGCAGGGAGCGGCTGGTGAGCTGCTTGCACAGGTACATCGCCACCTGACGCGGACGTGCGTAAGACCGCAAGCGCTTGGGACCAATGATGTCGGACATGCGGATGTTGTAATACTCTGATACCTTGCGCTGGATTTCCTCGACGGTGATCTTGCGCTCGGAGGCGCGCAGCACGTCCGCCAGACAATCTTGGGTCAGATCCATGTCGATCTCGCGCCCCACGAGCGAGGCAAAGGCGAAGAGGCGCGTCAAAGCCCCTTCAAGCACACGCACGTTCGTCGAGATACGGTGCGCCAGGAACTCCAGCACGCCATCGGCGATCTCAAGCTCTGGATAGGTTTGGCGGTGCATCTGAACCTTGGTCTGCAGGATACCGAGACGCAGCTCGTAATCGGTGGGGTGGAGATCGACAACGAGACCACATTGCAGGCGCGACTTCACACGGTCCTCAAGATCCTTGATCTCCCCCGGCGCACGGTCTGCCGAGATGATGATTTGCTTGTTCTGATCAACCAAGGCGTTGAACGTATGGAAGAATTCTTCCTGAGTGGAGTCCTTGCCCGCAATGAACTGCACGTCGTCTACCATCAGCACATCGACTGAACGGAACAGGTGCTTGAAGTCCATCATCTTGCGCTCGCGCAGGGCCTGAACAAAGCGGTACATGAACTGCTCAGCCGAGAGATACAGCACGTTCAGCTGCGGGTTCTGCTCTTTCAACTCCCAGGCGATGGCGTGCATCAGGTGGGTCTTACCGAGCCCAACACCGCCATAAAGGACCAGCGGATTAAACGTCACCGGGCCGCCTTCGGCAACACGGCGCGCGGCGGCATGGGCCAGCTCGTTCGGCTTGCCTACGACAAAGCTGTCAAAGGTAAAACGCGGATCAAGCGGGGCAGCGGGAATCATCTCGAGCCCGTCACGCGGTGCGGCAGCAGCAGCCGCATCGGACAGGGCTTGGGGCTGCTCATCATCCACGCGAGCACCAGAAGACAGCTCAACAAATGGCTCAGCCGCATGCTCAACCTGACGCACGGGGCGCACGGGTGAATTTGCAGGCACCTTGAAAGCCAGACGCTGCACGGGTTCACCGGACAGGGTCAACTCATGCAGAATGAGGTCCGCAAAGTTCTGGCTGACATAATTTCCCATGAAGTTTGTCGGCACATGGAATACCGCCACACCTTCTTCGAGCGCATCGAATTCAAGCGGCTCGATCCAGGTGGTGAAGTTGTTCTGACCGACCGTCTTGAGCAGTCGTTTTCTGAGCTGTCCCCATTTTTCTTCCGTCATGCTGCGCCTCACGCGTCCCCAATAGCAGCGGCCCTTGTTCGACCTATCGTTTCATCAAGCCCCCTTTTCTGGAGGCGCGTTCACACACAGGGCTACCGGTGCGCGCCAGCACAACCGGCCGCAAAACCCGAAGCGGGCGGCAGGGATCATGTACAACACAAAACCCGTCGACCGCCGCAAAAAATGCGTTGAGTCGATATGCACCAATATCAAAACAGGACTGTGTGCAGTCGATGCCTGCACAGTATGTGTAGCGAAGCAGCGAGCCAATTGGCCTACGTCTCCGCACACTTCGGCGTGATCTCAATGCCCGTTAAGATCAGCGCGAGCAGCCTGTCCCCCAGCGAGTGAATCGCTGCATTAGTGGTAGCAATTTGTGAGGGGAAGCGGCAACGAAACTATGATGTTGACTCACGCTTTGGCCGCAAAGAATCTCTCGCACTTGCAGCACCGGCTCAAGTTGAGAGCAAAAGAAAGGCGCCGCAAAACGCGACGCCTTTGAAGAAAACCCAGATCGAGGAATCTATCGGGGAATCTCCGATAGACTGAAGAATCAGCCCAGTGCTTTGACGCGGGCTGCCAGGCGCGAGATTTTGCGCGAAGCGGTGTTCTTGTGATAAACGCCCTTGGTCACGCCACGCATCAGTTCGGGCTGAGCGGCGCGCAGAGCTGCGGTTGCGGCTTCCTTGTCGCCGGATGCGATTGCTTCTTCAACTTTACGCAGGAAGGTACGGATGCGCGAACGACGGGCTTTGTTGACGGCAAAGCGTTTCTCGTTCTGACGGGCGCGCTTTTTTGCCTGGGGCGAATTTGCCATGGTGTGTGACCTTTGTCTCGGGTTCGTGTTGTCAATAGGCGCAATGCCAGCCGGACCCGGATCAGATCACCGGTGTGATTCTAGCCTAGGCGGGCTGCACGCGCATGTATGTCGGCGGTCTATACAGAGATGGGTCCTCCTTGGCAAGGCCAATGGAAAAGGCGTCCCCTTTGCCACCAAAAAGGGCAGGTTCAGCCTGCCCTTCCCTCTTCGATATGACCCCGCGACGATTACTTGTCGCGAAACTGTGCTTCGCGCTTTTCGAGGAAAGCGGCCATGCCTTCCTTCTGGTCTTCGGTGGCAAACATCGAATGGAACACCCGGCGCTCAAACAACATGCCTTCGCTGAGCGGCATCTCGTAAGAACGATTCACGGTTTCCTTGACGGCCATCGCGGTCAGCAGGGATTTCTCGGCGATCTTCTGCGCCGCGCCCATGGCCTCTTCCATCAGCTTCTTTGCAGGTACCACGCGTGACACCAATCCAGCACGCTCGGCCTCCTCGGCATTCATGAAACGGCCGGTGAGGTTCATGTCCATGGATTTCGATTTGCCAACAAAACGCGTCAGGCGCTGGGTCCCGCCGATCCCGGCAATGACGCCCAGATTGATCTCGGGTTGGCCAAACTTGGCGTTGTCGCCCGCAATGATGAAATCACAGAGCATAGCCAGCTCGCAGCCACCACCAAGCGCATAGCCGGACACTGCCGCGATGATCGGCTTGCGGATCGCCTCGATGCGATCATTTACAAAGGCAAAGAGATTGCTCGAGAACACCTCGGTGAAGCTCATCTGCGACATTTCCTTGATGTCGGCACCCGCAGCAAATGCTTTCTCGGATCCGGTCAGAACGATGCAGCGCACCTTGTCGCTGGCATCGGCCTCATCGAGGGCGGCGCAGAGTTCCGTCAGCAGCTCGTTGTTGAGTGCGTTCAACGCTTCGGGTCGGTTCAGCTTGATGAGGCAAACGTGGTCCTTCACTTCGACGTTGATCGTCTCATAGGCCATGGGTATCGCTTTCAGTTGTTCCGTTCAGGACCGAGTCATTATCACGAGACATATCTCGTTCAAGCTATCTTTGGCACTTGCCACAGTAGAAAGACGATCGCCCCGATTGGGTGATTCTCGCAATGGTTCCGCCGCACCCCTCGCGCCTGCAGGGTTGGCCCTCGCGCCCGTAGGCATCGAAAGCATGCTGGAAATATCCAAGTTCTCCATTGGCTTGGCGAAAATCCTTGAGCGAGGATCCCCCTGCCCGGATGGCATCCTCCAGTACGGTGCGAATGATCGGCACCAGCGCGGCCACGCGCGGCGCGGCAATCTGCCCTGCCTTTCTTTTGGGCGAGATGCCGGCGCGAAACAGCGCTTCGCAGACGTAGATATTGCCCAGACCCGCAATGATTCCCTGATCCAGTAATGCAGATTTCACCGGCGTATTGCGCCCCTTGAAGGCCGCGATCAGGTGCTCTTCGTGAAAGTCATTGCCCAGTGGCTCCGGCCCCAGCACCGACAGCAGCTTGTGCTGTTCTGCCGTCGCCGTCTCCAGAAGGTCCATCGCCCCGAACCGGCGCGGATCGTTGAAGGTGATGCGGGCGCCATTGTCCATGTCGAGCACCACATGGTCGTGCTTCTGGGCCTGTGGATGTTCATGCACGAACTGCCCAAGGGGATCACCCGAGACCGTCATGCGGCCCGACATGCCCAGGTGCACCAGCAGCGTCTCACCCGTATCGAGATCCGCCAGTATGTACTTTGACCGCCGCCGGAGGGCATTGACCCGCGCGCCGGTCAGCCGTTCGGCCATGCGATCCGGGAAGGGCCAGCGCAGGTCCGGGCGGTTCACCGCGGCCCGCGCGATCACCGCCCCCTCCATCGCAGGCGCCAATCCGCGGCGCACCGTCTCGACCTCTGGCAATTCTGGCATTACATCGCTCCTGACACTATAGACGCATGTTAGATCCATGGGCCGCATTGTGCCCGCCCGCAAGCGCCCTATAACTGGGGCGAAGCAAGGAAAACGGCAAGCCGCATGAGCGATACGAACGACACCACCACCCATTTCGGCTTTGAAACCGTCCCCGAAGGCGAAAAAGCGGGCCGCGTGCAGGGCGTTTTCAACTCTGTCGCCTCGAAGTATGACGTGATGAACGATGTGATGAGCGTCGGCATCCACCGTATCTGGAAAGATGCGATGATGGACTGGCTGGCGCCGCGCCCCGGTCAGCGGCTCCTGGATGTGGCGGGCGGAACCGGTGACATTTCGTTCCGGTTCCTGAAACGTGCAGGCCATGGACATTCCACCGTGCTGGACCTCACTCAGCCCATGCTGGAGGAAGGTCGTATGCGCGCAGAAGCCGCCCAGATGGCCGACAGCCTGGATTGGGTCACGGGGGATGCCATGGCGCTGCCCTTCAAGGACAACACATTTGACGTCTACACGATCTCCTTTGGCATTCGGAACGTCACCCGCCCCCAAAAAGCGCTGGAGGAAGCTTACCGAGTGCTGAAACCCGGTGGCCGTCTGATGGTGCTGGAGTTCTCGCAGCTCCCGAATGACGGCATGCAAAAGCTTTATGACCTCTACAGCTTCAACGTCATCCCCCGTATGGGCAAGCTGATCGCCAATGACTATGACAGCTACCAGTATCTGGTCGAATCGATCCGCAAATTCCCCGATCAGGAGACCTTCCTACAGATGGTCAAGGACGCCGGGTTCGCGAACGCCAAATACCGCAACCTGTCCATGGGCATTGCCGCGCTTCACTCCGGCTGGAAGATCTGAGCCATGCGCGGCCCTCACAACATCATCCGCCTGATCCGCACCGGCGCCACGCTGGAGCGTACCGGCGCCATGAAGGTGGTGCTGGACGCCTTTGAGGCCCCCAAACCCCTGCGGATTCTGGCCCGCACCCTGGCCTGGCCGTTCAAGTGGCTGGGATACAAGGGCGATCCCAAGATGCCGCCCGCGACCCGTGCCCTGACCGCGCTGGGGCCGGCCTACATCAAGTTCGGCCAAGTGCTATCCACCCGCCCCGATGTGGTGGGTGAGGATCTCGCCCAGCAACTGCGCGTCCTGCAGGACAAGTTGCCCCCCTTCCCACGCGAAGTCGCCATGGCAGAGGTGGCAAAGGAGTTGGGTCGCCCGCTGGACGAGGTGTTTTCCGAGTTCAGCGAGCCGATCGCCGCTGCCTCAATCGCGCAGGTGCACCGCGCGCGGCTGGCGGATACCGGCGAATACGTTGCCGTAAAGGTGCTGCGCCCCGGTATTGAGCGCGCCTTCAACAAGGATGTGGACGCCTTCTATTTCGCCGCGCGCATCGTGGACCTCTTTGCCCCCGGTGCAAGGCGCCTGCGACCGATGGATGTGATCGAGCACTTTGACGGTGTGGTAAAAGGCGAGCTGGACCTGCGGCTCGAAAGCGCCGCGGCCTCGGAATTTGCAGCCAACACCGGTCAGGACGCAGGTTTCACCCTGCCGCAGATACAATGGAACCACTCTGCGCGCCGGGTGATGACTCTGGGCTGGGCCGATGGGCTGCCGCTGGGCGACAATGACGCGCTGGATGCTGCAGGCCACAACCGTCAGGAGCTGGGCGAACGGGTCCTCACCCTCTTCCTGCGCCACGCCCTGCGCGATGGTTTCTTCCACGCCGACATGCATCAGGGCAACCTCAAGGTCGCCGCCAACGGCGACATCATCGCCTATGATTTCGGGATCATGGGCCATATCGACGAATACACCCGCCGGGTCTACGCCGAGATCCTGTTCGGTTTCATCAAGCGCGACTACAAACGCGTGGCCGAGGTACATTTCGAGGCCGGCTATGTGCCCGCCAATCGCGACGTGGATGAATTCGCCCGCGCCCTGCGCGCGGTGGGGGAGCCGATCTTTGGTATGGACGCCAGCCACATTTCGATGGGGCGGCTGCTGAACTATCTGTTCGAGGTGACCGAGCGCTTTGGCATGGAAACCCGGACCGAGCTGATCCTGTTGCAGCGCACCATGGTGGTGGTCGAAGGCGTCGCGCGCTCGCTTGATCCCCATATCAACATCTGGGAAGCCGCCCGCCCGGTGGTCGAGGATTACATCAAGAAGTCCATCGGCCCGCGCGCCGTGGCCTCGGACCTGATCAGCACCGCGCAGGTCATGGCCCGCTTCGGCCCCCGCCTGCCCGCGCTGGTTGAACGCGCCCTGATCGCGCAGGTGCAAGGCGGCGAGACGCAGAAGCGTGGATCATGGGAATGGCTTGCCCCGGCAATGATCGGAGCCGGTGCAGGCGGACTGTGTGTGGGTCTGCTGGCGCTTCTTCTTTGAATTGGCCTGACAATCCGACCTGCGCTGGCGCACCGCGCCAAAAACCGAAGTAGTTTTGAAAACGGGCAGTGCCGCAAACCGCATTGATCCCCTTTGCGGGACGAAGCTGCCGTTCAAACCAAGGGCATCGTTCGGCTATTCTAGTGACTTGAATTGGTTTCAGGGGCTGGGAAATTCAAAATCGACATAGCAAGGAAACAAGCGAAAACTATCATCGGGAAGCCTGCCCACAACGCATCACCAGGATCAACGACTACTTGAAATATCCCTAGAGCACCGATTGCTACAAGAACGATCCAGCCAATTATCGCCGTCCATCTACCAAGAGGCTTTCGTCGGAGACTTTGATAGAGAATAGATGAAGTTATCGTGAGCGGGACAAAGGCTACCGCGATTAAAGATGAACCGAATATTGCATCGGTCAAACTGCCTTGTCCCGAACGCAGGCAATCGCTTATCCCACAGAGACCTAACCAGCCGAACACCAAAAATAGAAGCATCGAGACTAAGAACGTAGGGACGATGTAAAGCAGAAATTTCAAAACGGAAATCCCTTTTTAGGCTGAGAACATACCCCAGAGACAATTCCATGCAGCGATTTTTTTCTGTGGGTATAGGTTCAGACCGGACCAACATAATTTGCAGACACTCCCTTGCAACGAGAACGGAAACTCCCGCGCGGATTTGTCCTCATTTCGGAGGCCTCCATCCCCTTGGATCCGGCGGCATAGCCGCCGGATCCCGAGCGCGCGCGGGAGGGCCACGCGCGCTGGTTTTGACAGATCAGAGGCGTTCGATCGCCAGGGCAATGCCCTGACCGCCGCCGATGCACATGGTGATGAGGCCCAGCTTGCCGCCGGTGCGCTCCAGCTCGTACAGAGTCTTGATGGTAATGATGGCGCCGGTTGCGCCCACCGGGTGGCCCAGCGCGATGGCGCCGCCGTTCGGGTTCACCTTGGCGGGATCGAGACCCAGCTCCTTGTTCACCGCCAACGCCTGTGCAGCAAAGGCCTCGTTCGATTCAATCACGTCGAAATCGCTGGCCTTGAGTCCGGTTTTCTTCAAGAGGTTCTGCACCGCGGGGACCGGGCCGATGCCCATCACCTCGGGGCGCACACCGGCGTGGGCGTATCCAACCACCCGCGCCTTGGGCGTGAGGCCCGCTTTTTCAGCTGCCTCGGCCCGTGCCATGACAATCGCCGCCGCGCCATCGTTGATGCCCGAGGCGTTGCCTGCCGTCACGCGGCCATCTTTCTGGAACACCGGGCGCAGTCCTGCCAGTGCCTCCAGCGACGTCGCCTTGGGGTGCTCATCCACTTCGAAGGGCACCATATCGCGCTTGACCTTGACCTCGACCGGCGTGATCTGGCTGGCGAAATGACCAGCCTTGATCGCCGCCGCCGCGCGGGTCTGGCTGGCGAGCGCGAATTCATCCATCTGTTCGCGGGTGATGTCGTGTTCATCCGCAACGTTTTCAGCCGTCACACCCATGTGGCCGGTGCCAAAGGGGCAGTTTAGCGCGCCCAGCATCATGTCGAGCGACTTCACATCGCCCATCTTCGCGCCCCAGCGCTGCTGCTGCATGATGAAGGGGCTGCGCGACATATTCTCGGCCCCCCCCGTGAGCGCATAATCCGCATCGCCCAGCATCAGCGACTGGATGCCAGAAACGATCGCCTGCGCGCCCGAGCCACAGAGCCGGTTCACGTTCATCGCAGGGGTGCCATTGGGTACGCCCGCCTGCATCGCTGCCACGCGGGACAGGTACATATCGCGCGGCTCGGTGTTGATCACATGGCCAAAGACCACATGGCCGATCTGTTCCGGCGCCACGCCCGAACGCTCCATCGCCGCCTTGGAGGCCACGGTGGCCAGATCGATGGGCGCGGTATTGGCCAGCGCGCCGCCAAAGGTGCCGATGGCCGTCCGGGCACCGTCCAGGATCACGATATCTGTCATTTTCTCTCTCCTCACGAGTCAGTTGCGCGCATTATGCAGATGCAGCATCGACTGTCTTGTCAAACGTACCGTCATTGACAATTTCACGGATCAGGCGCAGGCTTCCGTTATGCCGGACAAATCAGACGATATCCTGACACTGCTGCCCTCACGCCTGAAAGAGGCCCGCCGCGCCAAGGGGCTTAGCCTTGAAGCCGTATCGCATCTGTCCGGCGTTTCGCGCTCCATGGTGAGCCAGATCGAGCGTGGCGAAAGCAGCCCCACCATTGCGACCCTTTGGAACCTGACCCGCGCACTGCAGGTGGATTTTGCGGGCCTCTTGGATTCAGGGGAAAAGAAAAACCGAATCGAAGTCCTGCGCGCGGGAGACGTACCCACCATCGACAACATGGGCCAAGGCTGCCGGATCCGCATCCTCTCCCCGCCCGAGGACGCAGGCGGGCATGAGGTCTATGATATCGAATTCGACGCAGGTGGTACATTGGACAGTCAACCCCATGGGCGCGGTACGGCAGAACATGTGACCGTGTTGGAAGGCGATATTAGCGTCTCCTCGGGCAGCGCCCATATGCGCCTGCATGCAGGGGATACCGCGCGCTACGCAGCAGACATTCCTCACAAGATCACCGCACCAGACCGGGCCGCGCGAGTATTCCTGATCGTCAAGAACGGCTGAAGATTTCGACCTTCTGACATGGGACCATTCTTCTGACAAACCGCGCGGCAACGGCGTCGGGTCTCTCTCGGCGTTTCAGGCATTCAAACAGCCTGCCATCATCACAGCTCACCAGTCCGCAAAAAATCCACTTTCACGGACTTTCTTCCATCATCGTGAATTCCCCTATTTCGGAAATGCCTCCGTTATGATAGATTGCATCTGATAGTAGAAGGAATCTCCCCATGGCATCCGCCTTTTTGACCGATATCTCCAACACTCTGGACAGCATCAAAGCAGACGGTCTCTACAAGAAAGAGCGAATGATCACCTCCCCGCAGGGGGGCGAAATCACGGTGGGCGGTCATGAGGTGTTCAACCTTTGTGCCAACAACTACCTTGGACTGGCGGATCACCCCGATCTGATCGCAGCCGCACGGGGCGTGATGGATGACAAGGGTTTCGGCATGGCCTCGGTCCGCTTCATCTGCGGCACCCAGGACATCCACCGCGAGCTGGAGCAGAAGCTGGCGAAGTTCCTGGGCAAGGATGATGCCATCCTCTTTGCTGCCTGTTTTGATGCCAATGGCGGGCTGTTTGAGCCGCTCCTAGGGCCAGAAGATGCGATCATCTCGGACAGCCTCAACCATGCCTCGATCATCGACGGGGTGCGCCTGTGCAAGGCGAAACGCTATCGCTACCTCAACAGCGACATGAACGATCTGGAGGCCTGGCTGAAACAGGCACGCGAGGATGGCGCGCGCCATATCATGATCGCCACCGATGGCGTGTTCTCGATGGATGGCTACCTGGCAAAATTGCCCGAGATCCGCGCACTGGCGGACAAATACGATGCGGTGGTGATGGTGGACGATTGCCACGCCACGGGTTTCATGGGGCCGAACGGAGCTGGGACGCCCGATCATTTCGGCGTCGATGTTGACATCCTGACGGGAACATTGGGCAAAGCACTTGGGGGGGCCATCGGCGGTTATATCGCCGGGCCGCAGCCAGTGATTGACCTCCTGCGGCAGCGGGCGCGGCCCTATCTGTTCTCCAATTCGCTGCCGCCCTCCATCGTTGCTGCCGGGATCGAGGCGCTGCGCCTTGTCGAAGAGGGCGCGGGCCTGCGCGCGCAGCTGTTCGAAAACACCCGGTTCTGGCGCAAGGGCCTGGAAGATCTGGGTTTTGACCTGTTGCCCGGCCAACACCCCATCGTACCGATCATGCTGGGCGAGGCGCAGCTGGCGCAAGACATGGCGGCGCAGCTCTTTGACGAAGGGGTCTATGTATCGGGCTTCTTCTTCCCGGTCGTGCCGCGCGGGCAGGCGCGCATCCGCACCCAGATGAACGCAGCGCTGACGCGGGACGACCTGGAACGGGCACTCGGTGCATTCAGAAAGGTAGGCAAATCGCTGGGGGTGATCTCATGAGCCGTCCGAACACCATGAAAGCGCTGGAGAAGTCAAAACCCGAAGAAGGTCTGTGGATGGTTGAGGCTCCGGTGCCGGAGATAGGCCCCGATGATGTTCTCATCAAGATCAACATGACCGGTATCTGCGGCACCGATCTGCATATCTGGAACTGGGACGGTTGGGCCCAGCGCACGGTGCCTGTGCCCCTGATCACCGGACATGAATTCGCGGGCGAGATCGTCGAACTGGGCCGCAATGTGACCGATCTCAGGATCGGGCAGCGCTGTTCGGGCGAAGGGCATCTCATTGGCCATCATTCACGTCAGTGGCGGGCCGGGAAGTTCCATCTCGACCCGGAAACCCGTGGCATAGGCGTGAACGAACAAGGCGCCTTTGCCCAGTATCTGCGCCTGCCCGCTTTCAACGTGGTGCCTTTGCCAGATGAAATTCCGGACGAAATCGGCGCCATTCTGGATCCTCTTGGCAACGCGGTCCACACCGCGCTCAGCTTCGATCTGGTCGGGGAAGACGTTCTGATCACAGGCGCCGGTCCCATCGGGATCATGGCCGCTGCTGTCGCCCGTCACGTGGGCGCACGCCATGTCGCAATTACCGATGTGAATCCGGAACGGCTCGCCCTCGCGGAAAAGGTAGCTGATGTACGCGCCGTCAACGTGGCCGAAGAAGACCTGAAGGATGTGATCGCAGAGCTTGGTATGACACAGGGCTTCGATGTGGGGCTTGAAATGTCCGGCAATCAGGCTGCGCTCGATCAGATGGTCGAAGCGCTGGTCATGGGTGGAAAGATCGCGCTGCTGGGCATTCCTCCGGGAAAATCCCCAGTGGATTGGAGTCGCATTGTCTTCAAGGCGATCACCCTCAAAGGCGTTTACGGACGGGAAATATTTGAAACCTGGTACAAAATGATCGCCATGCTGCAGAACGGGCTGAAAGTCGATGAAGTCATCACGCATCGATTCGGAATAGAAACATTCCAAGACGGGTTCTCCGCGATGAAATCCGGCCATTGCGGTAAGGTCATTCTAGATTGGAACACGCTTTACTGATGGATAAATGCCCCGTTGAACAGCAGGACGAACGGATTGATATTAAAAGAAAAAGCCGCCCATCGTCAGGGCGGCATTACTCATCATTCACACGGGTATTTGGCGTGGCTGGCGCCGAAACACGATCATCCCAGAACCGAGAAGAAAAACAGAATAAAACTGGCAAAATGACGACCAGCCACATTCATAAGTTAGCATACCTTCTCGCGGGATGCGAAAGAAAACTGGTGGATTTGTGCGTAAAATGCACACTCTTTCGGTTAGGCAACCCTTAACCTTTTGCGCCCATCTGAGGTCACTTGCCAGCAGCTCGCCCCCTCAAAAACTGCAGCCGTGAGCGAGCGGCCAAAGCCTGCGCCACTATCGAGGTTGACGCGGTTGCCGCGATGTTCGGCGGTCGGAACATGCGTATGGCCATGCACCACCAGCCAAGGATGCCGACGGGTGTCGTTCAGGAACTCCTGTCGGATCCAGATCTTGTCGTCCTCACTTTGCTCCGCCAGTGCAAGACCAGGCCTGATCCCTGCGTGAACGAAGAGAAGCCCTTCTTCCTCGTGATGACTGGGCAGGCCTTCCAGAAACGCTCGGTGGTGTTCCGGCACAGCGGCGCGGGCCTTGGCGTGGACCTCATAGATACGCGCGCCGCTCTCTACCTCGACCCCATATGAAGCCAAGGTCTCCACCCCGCCGATCTTCTCGTGTAGCCAGTGATAACCAACCAGCAGCCGAGCATCATTGCGCGGATAATCTTCCATGAACATCGAGAACATCCGGTCATGGTTGCCCATCAGACAGGTCCAGTTCTTGCCTGCCGACAGGCCCGCGATCAAAAGATCCAGAACGCCCCGGCAATCCGGCCCACGATCCACATAGTCGCCCAGGAACACCACCTGCGCGTCAGGGCCGCCATCCGCCGCGATCAACTCCAGCGCCTCTTCCAACATCTCGCGCTGTCCGTGGATGTCACCAATGGCGTAAATTGGCGCTGTCATGGGGTATCTCCTTGGCTGCAATGCTGAATAGATGACCCATGCCTGTCCGCATCACAAGAGGCCCCTGCGTCAGTAAAAACTGGATCGAGCCCGGACATCCAGTCAAAGTGCCATGAGCTGCCATTCACTCCACCTAGGTTC
The DNA here is from genome assembly GCF_014884385.1 of Phycobacter azelaicus. NCBI lineage: Bacteria > Pseudomonadati > Pseudomonadota > Alphaproteobacteria > Rhodobacterales > Roseobacteraceae > Phycobacter > Phycobacter azelaicus. The sequence continues at coordinate 888,225 of NZ_WKFH01000003.1, forward strand.
ACGCGGGTCAGAGAACGGCACGGTAGCCAATATTGACAAATAGCAAGAGAGGGACTGACCAATGAAGGGACTTTCGTCTGCATTCTTTTTGATTGCCGTGATTTCGGCGATTGGTGGCATGGTCTGGGGGATCCAGATGTCTGCATCGGGCGATCACAGCCTTTCGCCGGCCCATGGGCATTTGAACCTGATCGGATGGGTAAGCATGGCCATATTTGGCTTCTACTATCACCTTGTACCAAGTGCCGCCAAAGGCCTGCTGCCAAAGCTGCATTTTGGCCTTTCCGCTGCAGGTCTGGGCGTAATCGTACCCGGCATCGCAATGGCAATTTCGGATCAGGACGATGTACTGGCCAAGCTCGGCTCGGTCCTGACACTGGCGGGTATGCTGGTGTTTCTCGTGGTGGTCCTGCGCAGCCGCCAAACGGCCTGAAGTAAAAAGCCGCCCCAAAACCAGGGCGGCTTTCTGTGTCTTGGCTTGATCACGCAGATCAGTTCACGTCGAACTCAAGCGGTTTGATCTGGTTGAACAGACCGGTTTCCGCCAGCTTGGCGCGGGCTTCGGCAGGGACCAGACCGTCCACATACAAGAGCGCGATTGCCTCACCGCCCGCAACGGCGCGGCCAAGGGTAAAGTTGGCGATGTTGACGCCGTGATCGCCCATGGTCTTGCCCAGGGTGCCGATGATGCCCGGCACGTCATTGTTTGTGGTGTAGAGCATGTGCTCGCCCACTTCAGCGTCGATGTTGATGCCCTTGATCTGGATGAAACGCGGCTTGCCGTCCGAGAACACGGTACCCGCGATGGAGCGTTCGCGCGTCGGGGTCGCCACGGTCACCTTCACGTAGCCCTCAAAGGCGCCGGACTGCGCCTGATTGGTGGTCGAAACCTTGATGCCGCGCTCCTTGGCGATCATCGGGGCCGAGACCATGTTCACATCCGGGTTGATCGACTTCATGATCCCCGCGATCAGCGAGCAGTTCAGCGCCTCGAGGTTCATTTCGGCCGCGCAGCCATCATAGAGGATGTTGATCGCCTTGATCGGCTCATCATCGGTCATCTGGCCAATGAAGGCGCCCAGATGCTCGGACAGTTTGATCCAGGGGCCCATGACCTTGGCTTCCTCGGCGGTCACCGACGGCATGTTCAGCGCGTTCTCGACAGCGCCGGTCAGCAGGTAGTTGGCCATCTGCTCGGCCACCTGCAGGGCAACGTTTTCCTGCGCTTCAGTGGTGGCGGCGCCCAGATGCGGGGTGCAGACCACGTTGGGCAGGCCAAAGAGCGCATTTTCCTTGGCGGGCTCTTCCTTGAACACGTCAAAGGCCGCACCGGCGACATGGCCGGATTTCAACAGTTCGGCCAGTGCCTCTTCATCGACCAGACCACCGCGGGCACAGTTGATGATGCGCACGCCCTTCTTGGTTTTGGCGAGGTTTTCTGCCGACAGGATGTTCTTGGTCTGATCGGTCAGCGGCACGTGCAGGGTGATGAAGTCGGCGCGGGACAGAAGCTCGTCCAGCTCGACCTTTTCAACGCCCATCTTGTCGGCCTTTTCTTGACCCAGGAAGGGGTCATAGGCCACGACCTTCATCTTCAGGCCACGGGCACGGTCGCAGACAATGCCGCCAATGTTACCCGCGCCGATAACGCCAAGGGTCTTGCCGGTCAGCTCAACGCCCATGAACTTGGATTTTTCCCACTTGCCCGCATGGGTCGAGGCAGAGGCCTCGGGGATCTGACGAGCAACGGCGAACATCATCGCGATGGCGTGTTCTGCGGTAGTGATCATGTTGCCAAAAGGCGTGTTCATCACGATCACGCCTTTTTTTGACGCGGCTTCCTTGTCGATGTTGTCGGTGCCGATGCCAGCGCGACCGATCACCTTGAGGTTGGTCGCGTTCTCTAGGATCTTTTCGGTGACCTTGGTGGCAGAGCGGATGGCAAGACCGTCGTAGTTGCCAATCACCTCGGCCAGCTTGTCCTTGTCCTTGCCAAGGTCAGGCTGGAAGTCGACGTCGATGCCACGATCACGAAAGATCTGAACGGCGGCTTCGGAGAGTTTGTCTGAAATCAGTACTTTGGGGGCCATGTCTGGTGGTCCTTTGTGCGGGGGCCTTCGGAAAGGCCATCATTTTTGAAAGGGGAAGGCGCCCGGCAATCACGCCGGGCGGGGTCACGTCTCAATCAACCTTGCGCGGCGATCTCGGCTTCAAAGGCCCACGCGAGCCACGGCAACATTGCTTCGATGTCCGAGGTCTCGACCGTACCGCCGCACCAGATCCGCAGACCGGCAGGTGCATCGCGATAGGCACCGATATCAAGCGCGATGTTCTCTGCCTCAAGACGCTGGGCCACGGCCTTGGCAAAGGCTGCTCCGTCCTTGATGCGCGCGTCCGTGAACTTCAGGCAAACCGAGGTGTTAGACCGCGTCGCCGCATCCACCGCCAAGTTGGCAATCCAGTCGTTGGCATCGCAGAAATCAAATACTGCCTGGGCGTTGGCGTTGGCGCGGGCCTGCAAACCTTCAAGGCCCCCTACCGAGCGCGCCCAGTCCAACGCGAACAGATAGTCCTCAACCGCCAGCATGGACGGCGTGTTGATGGTCGCACCCGAGAAGATGCCGTCGATCAGCTTGCCGCCCTTGGTCAGACGGAAGATCTTGGGCAGCGGCCACGCGGGGGTGTAGCTTTCCAGACGCTCCACCGCGCGCGGCGAGAGGATCAGCATGCCGTGAGCCGCTTCACCGCCCAGCACTTTTTGCCAGGAGAAGGTGGTCACATCCAGCTTGTCCCAGGGCAGATCCTGCGCGAAGGCCGCCGAGGTGGCATCGCAGAGGGTCAGACCTTCGCGGTCTGCCGGGATCCAATCGCCATTCGGGACGCGTACGCCCGAGGTGGTTCCGTTCCAAGTGAAGACAACGTCATTGTTGAAATCGACCGAAGCCAGATCAACGATCTCGCCGTATTCAGCCGTCTTGGAAACGGCATCCAGTTTTAGCTGCTTTACGACATCGGTGACCCAGCCCGCGCCAAAGCTTTCCCAAGCCAGCATCTCAACGCCGCGGGCGCCCAGAAGGCTCCACATGGCCATTTCCATGGCACCGGTGTCCGATGCGGGCACGATGCCGATCTTGTAGTCAGCGGGGATCCCCAGAACCTCGCGGGTGCCTTCGATGGCGGCCTTCAGCTTGTCCTTACCGACAGCGGCGCGGTGCGAGCGGCCCAGAGGCGCGTCTGCGAGTTTGGTCAGATCGAATGTGGGGGGTTTGGCGCAGGGGCCAGAGGAAAAACGCGGATTGGCCGGCCGCGTAGCCGGTTGCTGGTTAGCCATCTATGCTATCCTTCCAGATAAATGCCCCTCGTTGGGGAGGGGTGTCCCACCAACGGAGCTAAGGCCTGCCATCGCGTCGCGCAATATGAAAAGCGACAGATTGCGGCGATCTGGCGCGCAATTGCGACCTGTCCTGACGCCTTTCGGAAACTTCGTGAATAGAATCTTGCTGAACCGGCTGTTTCATTGCAGCCATGGGAGCAATGCTGTTGTCTGTTTCAGGACAAGAATCGAATCGGATAATTCAGATGAGCAGACTGGCCCTCGTCACCTATTCCCTGGCCCTGTTGCTGATGGTGGGCTGGTTGTTGACCGCCGGACAGACTATCCTCCTGCCGATCCTCATCGCCATTATAGCAGTCTATATTTTGACCACCGCCGCTGAGGTACTGGAACGAGTGCCCATTGTTGGCAGCCTTCCCCGCACCATCCGGCGCCTTCTGGTTCTTCTGGGAATCCTTGCCACTTTCATGGTGCTGGCCTCTTTCATTACGGCGAGCGCCACCGCGATTTCGGCGGCCCTGCCGCAATATGCGGCGAACCTGGACAAACTTCAGCATGAGTTGTTGACCTATCTTGGCGTGGATGAGGTTCCGAGCTGGGCCAACATTGGTGAGAGCCTGCTAGACCTCATTGACGCAACCACTCTGATGCCCGCCATGCTCGCCACCATCAGCAATGGCGGCACCCTGATCGTGGGCGCCGCGCTCTACGCGGTTTTTATCCTGACCGAGCTGGACCGGCTGCCGGAAAAGACCCTAAAAGCCATGAATGATCCCGAAGACGCTGCGCGCACCCTGGAGCTGGCGCGCAAGATCAACGACAAGATCGGCGGGTATCTTGCAGCCAAGACACTGGTGAACGTGGTCTTGGGCCTCATCTCCTATGCCATCCTGCTGATGCTGGGGATCGCACATCCGGCCTTCTGGGCGATCCTGATCGGACTGCTTAATTACATTCCTTACATCGGCTCGATCATAGCGGTGTTCTTTCCGGTCACCATCAGCCTGATCCAGTTCGGATCTTTTGGCCATGCGGCGCTGGCGCTGATAACGCTGATGACTCCGCAGATGATCATCGCCTACTACATTGAGCCAAAGTATCTCGGCCAATCTGTCAACCTCAGCCCCTTTTCGGTGCTTCTGGCCCTTGCACTCTGGACCGAGCTTTGGGGAATGACCGGCGCGATCCTGGCCGTGCCCCTCACCGCCATGGTCATGATTATCCTCGCAGAGATTCCCAACACGCGCTGGCTGGCGGTCATGATGTCGGAAAACGGTCAGATCTGAATGTATCGGTTTTAAGATGACAGCTACAGCGGGGACTGGTCCCTTTGCCGCCATGCCGCTATGAGAGGCGACGAACTCGCCCTCTCGCATCTTGGAGCCTGCCCATGCACACCGTCACCCTGCTTTGCAATCCTGCGGCACGCTGCCTTGAGTCGGCGCTGGTCGAGTCCCTGCGCAATGCATGGGGCGGCGGCGAAGCCCGCTGGCTGTCCCCCGATGTTGCGGCAGAGTTCTCGATTGAAGCAGTGCCTGACAACCAGTGGACGGTCTGGGAAGATCTGCAAGAAATTTCAGTCGATCTGGTGATCCAACCCTGCGAAGCTCGCCAAAAGAAAATGCTTCTTGCGGATATGGACTCGACCATGATCCAGCAGGAATGCATTGATGAGCTGGCCGAGGTCGCAGGTGTTGGCGAGCGCGTCAAGGACATCACAGCCCGCGCCATGAACGGCGAGTTGGACTTTGAAGGCGCCCTCACCGAACGCGTGGCTCTTCTTAAAGGCCTGCCGGAAAGCATGATCACAGAGGTGCTGAACACCCGCATCTCCTTGATGCCAGGCGGCAAGCAATTGGTCGCGACGATGAAGGCAAACGGCGCCTATGCGGCGCTGGTCTCTGGGGGCTTCACCGCCTTCACCGCCAAGGTCGCCGCCGAACTGGGTTTTGATGAGAACCGCGCCAACACGCTACTGACGACAGGGAAATCGCTGAGCGGAGACGTGGCCCGCCCAATTCTGGGGCGCGAGGCAAAAGTCAACGCGCTGGAGGAGATCACCGCACAGCTGGGCATTTCCGAAGCTGATGTGATCGCCGTCGGCGATGGAGCGAACGACCTTGGCATGCTCAAGCGTGCGGGCGCAGGCGTTGCTCTTCACGCCAAGCCGTCGGTCGCTGCCCAGTGCGACATCCGCATCAACCACGGCGATCTGACCGCGCTGCTCTATATTCAGGGCTATGCCCAGGACGACTTCAAAGGCTAACCTCAGTGCCAGAATTCCTGCTCGTGGCAGAGGTTGCCCCGGACATACTGCTGCTCCTGATGGCTGCGGGATTTGTCGCCGGTTTCATTGATGCCATCGCGGGCGGCGGCGGGCTGATTACCGTGCCCGTGCTGCTCATTGCGGGCGCCAATCCGGTGACCGCCCTTGCGACCAACAAGATTCAAGGACTGTTCGGTGCCGCCACAGCAGCGCTGTCCTATGCACGCGGCGGCCATGTGGACCTGCGCAGCCAGTGGGGATCTGCGCTGATCGCCTTTGGCGCCTCTATCATGGGCGCTTTGCTGGTCTCGATCCTGCCGGTCGAATGGATCCGAATGATCCTGCCGGTTTTGCTCATCGGCATTGCACTGTTTTTTGCTTTCAAGAAGGGGCTTGGAGATCTGGACCGCGCGCGTCGCCTGTCTCCGGCACTCTTTGCGGGCACCATGGTGCCGCTCTGTGCTGCATACGACGGGCTTCTGGGACCGGGCGCCGGAAGTTTCTACATGCTCGCCTTCGTTTCACTGGCCGGATACGGAATCCTCAAGGCCACCGCCCATACAAAACTGCTGAACCTCGCCTCCAACGCAGGTGCACTGGCCGCCTTTGCCTTCGTCGCAACGCCATGGTGGATCACGGGACTCGCCATGGGTGCGGCACAGATAGCAGGAGCCAGACTGGGCGCCATAATGGCGCAAAAAATCGGCGCCCGCCTGATCAAGCCGCTGTTGGTCCTTACTTCTGTCGCGCTGGCTGCAAAGCTCATTTTCGACATGGTGTAGCAACCGCTGAGACGCAGGGAGCGGCCTCCCGCGCCTGCGGGTGCTACCGGTCCTGTAAGCCGTCACCCCCTCACGCCGAGCGTGAGCACCCTGTTTGCGCGTTGACGCTTCAGAAACTGAGTTCTGCAGATGGCCGGATTGCACCGCAGTCAATGTTACGGCGGTTCAAGAGCGGTGCGTTCATGTATTTGCGGGTCTCGGGATGGTCCGCTTCCAATACGCCAAGACCGACAAGAATGGTTGCGATGGCGCATTCGCTTGCGCGGGTTGCACCATCCACGATCTTGAGCGCGACGCCCAGCTGCTGTTCGGGCAGGATCGCCACAAACACCGCCTCGGCGCCGGTCTTGATTGCAACGCGCCCGCCCATGGCGCGCATCAGGTTCGTACAGGCGCGTGTTTCGCCAGCAACCAGCTCAGGGTGCTTGGCCATCGCCGCGACCAGATGCGCGGCGCCCTCCGAGGCTCGATCGGAGCGGGTATGCGCAGAGGCAAACCACCCCATCGCCCGCGCCAGCCCATGCACAGAGGTGGCGAAGTTCGGCGCCGAGCAACCGTCAATGCCATGGCCGGGACTGTCCATCCCCGTTACCTCTTCGAAAGCCGCAAGACAGGCTTGCTGCACGGGATGATCCATTTCGACATATTCCGGCCCTGTTCCCAGATGCTGACTGAGCGTCAGGAAACCCGCATGCTTACCCGAACAGTTGTTATGCACCTGACACGGAGACTGATCCGTCTTGATCAGCTCGTTCCGGGCCGGGATATCGGCAGGCTCCTGCGGGCCACAGCGGAAATCGCTGTCCGACAGTCCAAGTTGAGCAAGCCAGGCATTGACCCGATCCGTATGAATATGCGCGCCGTTGTGCGATGCGCAGGCAAGCGCCAGCTGCTCGGACGTCAGCCCATATTTGGCAGCCGCACCCGAACTCATCAGCGGCAACGCCTGGATCATCTTTGCTGAACTGCGCGGATAGATCACCGCATCCGGATCTCCCCAGCTACGCACGATCTGGCCACTCGCATCACAGACCACCGCGTGACCCAGATGCAGGCTTTCCAGCAGTGGTCCGCGCCAGACTTCGGCCATGGGAACGGGATTTGTCATGATATAAGCCTCGGTTCTTGGCGAATTCCTGCCAAAACGCACTTTCGCCCGTGGTGCTTGTTACGTTACTGTGCTTGTGTATGGCAAGCGGGGGAATGCGGGCAAAGACGGCGGTTTAACGCTGCCAGACCCAAAGCTGCCCCCGGAAATTGAGGTTATGACAGTCTTGGAGTCGGGACAAATGGCATCGAAACTCGTCCGCTTGGCCGCGGGCCTGTGTATGGCCGCAATGGCCACCACCACGCAAGCACAGCAGGCAACGACAGACAACCGCGTTGGCGCAAACGTGGATTGGAGCGTCTTCCAGGCCGACAACCCCAAGGAATGCTGGGGCGTTTCTGCCCCGAAGGAAACGGTCAACACACGCGATGGCCGCGTCGTTGCAGTGCGTCGCAGTGACATCCAGCTTTTCGTCCTGTTCCGCCCCGATGACAGCGACAAGGGTCAGGTCAGCTTTACCGGCGGCTATCCTTTTGCACCGGGATCCACTGTGAACATGGTCATTGGCGACTCTGAGTTCGAACTCTTCACCGAGGGCGAATGGGCTTGGCCCGCAACGCCTGCGGATGACGCCAAGATCATCACCGCGATGAAACGGGGCGCCGATGCCGTGCTGACTGCGCGCTCGGCCCGAGGCACCCAGACCAAGGATCGCTTCTCGCTGTTGGGCTTCACCGCCGCATTCGAGGACGCCGAAAAGCGCTGCACGCAGTAAGTCGGACAGCCCAATCAGGCGATAGAATCGGCCCCGCCTTCATAAGGTATCGGGGCCTTCTTTTCGCGGCACGCACGCTCTAACGCAACAGATCTCACAGGAAATCTTTTGATCTTTGGGCAAACTCCTATATAGAGCCGCATCCAGCCCATAAACCTTGAGTCGCCCAATGTCCGCCAATGCGCCGATCACCCAAGACGTTCTGACCCTGCCCCGCAAACTGCCCGAGGGCGGCAAGATCAACCTTGTGGGCCTCACCCGCGAGCAGATGCGCGCAGTACTCATCGAAAATGGCACGCCAGAAAAGCAGGCCAAGATGCGGGTCGGACAGATCTGGCAATGGATCTATCAATGGGGCAAACGCGACTTTGCCGAGATGACAAATCTCGCCAAGGCTTATCGCGCACAGCTGGCCGAACGCTTCGAGATCGCCATCCCCGAGGTGGTGAGCAAGCAGGTCTCAAACGACGGCACCCGCAAGTATCTGGTGCGCATTGCAGGCGGGCATGAGGTCGAGGTGGTCTACATCCCCGAAGAGGGGCGCGGCACGCTCTGTATCTCCAGCCAGGTAGGGTGCACCCTGACCTGCTCCTTCTGCCACACTGGCACCCAGAAACTGGTACGCAACCTGACAGCCGCCGAAATTGTCGGCCAGGTGATGATGGCGCGCGACGATTTGGAGGAATGGCCGGTTCCGGGCGAACCCAAGGACGAGACCCGCCTTCTGTCCAATATCGTTCTGATGGGCATGGGCGAGCCGCTTTATAACTTTGACAACGTGCGCGATGCGATGAAAATCGCCATGGATCCCGAGGGGATTTCCCTCTCGCGCCGCCGCATCACCCTGTCCACGTCGGGCGTAGTGCCGGAAATAGCCCGCACCGCCGAGGAAATCGGCTGTCTTCTGGCGGTATCCTTCCATGCTACCACGGACGAGGTGCGCAACAAACTGGTGCCGATCAACAAACGCTGGAACATTGAGGCGCTTCTTAACGCGCTGCGCGACTATCCGCGCCTGACCAACTCCGAACGTATCACCTTTGAATACGTGATGCTGAAGGACGTGAACGACAGCGACGAAGATGCCCACCGGCTGGTGGAACTGATCAAGGGCATTCCGGCCAAGGTGAACCTCATTCCATTCAACGAATGGCCTGGCGCACCTTACAAACGTTCGTCGAACAACCGCATCCACGCCTTTGCCAACATCATCTATCAGGCCGGCTATGCGTCGCCCATCCGTACGCCACGCGGCGAGGATATCCTGGCCGCCTGTGGTCAGCTCAAGTCCGCGACCGAGCGCGCCAGAAAGAACCGCAAGCAGATTGAAGCAGAGGCCGGACTATCGTCCTGATCATCTGACCGGACGCACAGACACCCGGCTCCGGTCGCCGTACCCTGGTACCGACAATATTGGCGTGGCCGCTTTTCGCCATGATTGCGCATCGCTGCCGTAATCTTTCCCTTATTCGGGTGAAATTTTGCCATTCAGGCAGAACAGTTTCGAATCCAGAGACAATGAGGTCCAGAAAGGAATCGAAATGCCAGACAGCATCGGCGAAGCGGCCAACATCAATGAGATCGAACCCGGGGTTCTGACCATGATCCGCGATGAGCGCGAAAAGGCACTCAGCCCGCGCGAATGGAAATTCCGCCTGCGCGGCTATGGCTATGGCATCAAGACCGTCGAAGGGGAACAGGTCCTGACAAGACTGCCCAAGAACGTCCCCATTGGTGTGCTGCCGCCAGAGTTCTGCTGAAAACGGTCGGCCCACTTCAAGGTCGAGCGATCTGGCGAGGTTCAGCGATTGCGGTCTGGCAGCGTGTCTCGCGCTGGCGCCGGCTCCCAGTTTTCGATGATGTCCGCAGCCTCCTGAGCCGTTTCGACAAACCGGAACAGGTCAAGATCACGGTCTGAGATGGTCCCGGCATCGGCAAGGGCCTCCCAATTGATGATCTTCTCCCAGAAGGCACGACCAAACAGGATGAAGGGCACCCGCTCCATCCGCCCGGTCTGAATGAGGGTGAGGCTCTCGAACAGCTCATCCAGCGTCCCAAAACCGCCCGGGAACACGGTGATCGCCCGCGCGCGCATCAGGAAGTGCATCTTGCGCACTGCAAAATAGTGGAAATTGAAACTTAGCTCTGGCGTCACGTACTCGTTTGGCGCCTGTTCGTGCGGCAGAACGATCCCCAATCCGATGGAATGCCCACCTGCATCCACGGCGCCAAGGTTGCCCGCCTCCATGACGCCGGGACCGCCACCCGTCACCACCACGTTGTGATGACCAGAAGATTTCAGAGACTCCACCGTCATTAGCCGCGCGAACTCGCGCGCCTCGTCATAGAAATGCGACAGATCCGCGAGAGTCTGGGTACGCGCCTGGTCTCTGTTCTCCGGGCTCGGAATGCGCGCACCACCAAACATGACGATGGTGCTTTCGATTCCCTTTTCATCCAGCAAAAGCTGAGGTTTCAGTAATTCCAACTGCAACCGCACCGGGCGCAGCTCGTCCCGCAGCATGAAATCGTTATCGGCAAAGGCCAGCTTGTACGACGGGGAACGCGTTTGCGGTGTCAGCGGAATATGCTCGGCGCGGCTGCGGTCGGACAGGGCGTCGGGAAAGGGGCTTTTGCGATCATCACTCATGGGGACTGCCTGCGGATTTTGGTCACTTGCCACCCTGTCTATCCGCACCATGCGGCAGGCGCCAGTCCAACGCGGCGCCTGGCCTCTTGCGCCCGCTGCGCAGTGGCGTAGTCTCCCCCGGAACAAGCAAGCAACAGGCGGACCGGATGAATTGGACAGGCGAAATCACCAAGGCAGCAGAGCGTATCAACGGCCATGTGCAGATCACGCCTGTTCTGCTCACACAGGGATTTGGGCTGACCTTCCCGATTGAGATGAAGCTGGAGCACATGCAGCATACTGGCAGCTTCAAGGCCCGCGGTGCTTTCAACACCCTCCTGAGCAGCGAAGTACCCGAGGCGGGCCTCGTCGCGGCTTCGGGGGGCAACCACGGAGCGGCCGTCGCCTATGCGGCCAGCAAGCTGGGCCACAAGGCGCGGATCTATGTGCCCGAGATGGCCGGCCCCGCCAAGATTTCCCTGATCCGAGATGCAGGTGCGGATCTGCAGGTGGTGCCCGGCGCCTATGCCAATGCCCTGGAGCTGGCACAAGCCTACGAGGCCGAGACCGGCGCCATGCAGGTCCACGCCTATGATGCCCCCGGCACCGTCGCCGGTCAGGGCACCTGCTTTTCAGAATGGGAAGAGCAAGGGCTTGAAGCGGATACCGTGGTGATCGCGGTCGGCGGCGGCGGCCTGATTGCCGGTGCGCTCGCCTGGTTTGACGGCAGGAAAAAGATAGTTGCGGTCGAACCTCATACCTCCTGCGCGCTCCATGCGGCGCTGCAAGCAGATGCTCCGGTGGATGTGGAAGTTTCGGGCGTTGCCGCCAATGCCCTTGGCGCCAAACGCATCGGCTCGATCTGCTTTGATCAGGCAAAGGAAAAGGGTGTGACCTCCGTCACAGTATCGGACGATGCTATCACTGCGGCGCAATCAGCGCTCTGGCGCGAGCGGCGCATCCTGACCGAACCCGCAGGCGCCACCACGCTGGCGGCCCTGATGTCTGGCGCCTACAAGCCCGAACCCGGTGAGCGCGTCGCTGTGTTGGTCTGTGGTGGCAATATCGCCCCAGATCCGCTGGCATCGCAAGGCTAAGGCTTGCGACAGCACAAAAGGCACCCTATCGCAGGGTCATGACCGCCACGATTGCAGACAGGATCTATCTGGAGCTCAGCGAGCGTATCGTCACCGGGCAGCTGCCTGCGGGCGAAAAGCTGCGCCAGGACCATATCGCGCGCGAGTTCGAAACCAGTCATGTGCCCGTGCGCGAGGCCCTGTTGCGGCTTGAAGCCCACGGTCTTGCCTATTCGCAGCCGCGCCGTGGCACCCGCGTGACCGCCCTTGACCCGGCCGAGATCCGCGAAGTGATAGAGATGCGCGTGGCGCTTGAGGTGCTGGCGCTCACACACGCTTTTGCCCGGCTGAGCGATACAGACACCAAAGCGGCAGACGCCGCACGCATCGCCTGCGATGAGGCAACCGATATGGCCTCCTGGGAGCGGCTGAACCGCCAGTTTCATCGCACCATCCTGTCGCCATGCGGCATGCCGCGCCTTCTGGCGGCCATCGACGATCTGCACATCGCTTCGGCCCGGCATCTGTTTGCGAACTGGAAACACCAGTGGCGCCCGCGCGCCGATAAGGATCACGCCGCCATCGTTCAGGCCATGCTGCGGCGGGATGCGGCGGCGGGATGCGAGATTCTGCGCCGCCACCTGCGCCGGGTGCGATAGATCGTCCGGGGACCACCAAAAGGCCGCCACACACCGCAATCGGCACATGACCTTGCCCGCAAATGCCGCTATGTAGGCGCGAAACCATATTCTTGCCGGAGATACACTCATGTCCAACGCACAGCTGGAAGCCGCAATCGAAGCCGCCTGGGAGGCGCGTGATACCATCACCCCCGCAACTTCGGGCGAAACGCGGGAAGCGATCGAGGATACTCTGAACGCTCTGGATTCCGGCAGCCTGCGCGTCGCCGAAAAGCTGGAGAATGGCGACTGGCACGTGAACCAATGGGCAAAAAAAGCCGTTCTCTTGGGCTTCCGCATCAAGGACATGGAGATCCAGACCGGTGGTCCGCAGGACTCTGGCTGGTGGGACAAGGTCGACAGCAAGTTCAAGGGCTGGGGCGAAAACCAGTGGAAGGCCGCCGGTTTCCGGGCCGTGCCGAACTGCGTCGTGCGCAAATCCGCCTTTATCGCGCCGGGCGTGGTGCTGATGCCCTCCTTCGTGAACCTCGGCGCCTATGTGGATGAAGGCACCATGGTCGATACCTGGGCCACCGTCGGCTCTTGTGCGCAGATCGGCAAGAACGTGCACCTGTCGGGCGGCGTCGGCATTGGCGGCGTGCTGGAACCGATGCAGGCCGGCCCCACCATCATCGAAGACAACTGCTTCATTGGTGCGCGTTCGGAAGTGGTCGAAGGCTGCATCGTGCGCGAAGGCTCGGTTCTGGGCATGGGCGTTTACATTGGCAAATCGACCAAGATCGTCGACCGCGAAACCGGTGAGGTCATGTACGGCGAAGTGCCGCCCTATTCGGTGGTGGTCTCCGGTTCCATGCCGTCGAAGAACGGCATCAACCTTTACTGCGCGGTGATCGTGAAGCGCGTGGATGCGCAGACCCGCTCCAAGACCGGCATCAACGAGCTGCTGCGCGACTGATCCCGGCCTTAACTGGCAACCATGGAAACGCGCCCCAATCCGGGGCGCGTTTTCGTTAGAGGATCCCCGGAAGGGTCAGTTGATGCTGACGCGCACAGTCCTTTGCGATCTCGTATCCTGCATCCGCATGTCGCATGACCCCGGTGGCCGGATCGTTCCAAAGCACCCGCTCGATGCGGCGGTCGGCGTCTTCACTGCCATCACAGCAGATCACTACGCCGGAGTGCTGAGAAAAGCCCATACCAACCCCGCCTCCATGGTGCAGCGACACCCAGGTCGCACCCGAGGCTGTATTGAGCAGCGCATTCAAGAGCGGCCAATCCGACACCGCATCCGAGCCATCCAGCATAGCCTCTGTCTCGCGATTGGGAGAGGCGACAGAGCCACTGTCCAGATGGTCGCGGCCAATGACCACCGGCGCGGACAGCTCGCCATTGCGGACCATCTCGTTGAAGGCCAGCCCGGCCCGGTGGCGATCGCCTAGCCCAATCCAGCAGATCCGTGCGGGCAGACCCTGAAACGCGATCCGCTCCTCTGCCATATCCAGCCAGCGGTGCAAACCTTCGTTTTCGGGGAACAGCTCTTTCATCTTGGCGTCGGTCTTGCGGATATCCTCGGGATCGCCCGACAGGGCACACCAGCGGAAGGGGCCAATGCCCCGGCAGAACAGCGGGCGGATATAGGCAGGAACGAAACCGGGGAAATCGAAGGCGTTCGTGAGCCCTTCCTCCAACGCCATCTGGCGGATGTTGTTGCCATAGTCAACGGTGGGAATGCCCATCGCGTGGAACTGGCACATGGCCTCGACCTGCACTTTCATGCTGGCGCGGGCGGCCTTTTCCACCGCTTTAGGGTCGGTTTCGCGTTTCTCGATCCACTCCCCCATGGTCCAGCCCAGCGGCAGGTAGCCATTGACCGGATCATGGGCCGAAGTCTGATCCGTGACCAGATCGGGACGTATGCCACGCCGCACCAGTTCGGGAAAGACCTCGGCGGCATTGCCCAAGAGGCCCACCGATTTCGCCTCTCCCGCAGCGGTCCAGCGGGCGATCATCGCCAGCGCCTCGTCCAGGCTGTCGGTCTGCTCATCGAGGTAGCGCGTGCGCAGGCGGAAATCGATGCTGTCCGGGTTGCATTCCACCGCAAGACAGCAGGCCCCGGCCATCACCGCCGCAAGCGGCTGCGCGCCGCCCATGCCGCCGAGGCCACCGGTCAGGATCCATTTGCCGCCGAGGTCTCCGCCATAGTGCTGGCGCCCGGCCTCGGCAAAGGTCTCATAGGTGCCCTGCACGATGCCTTGCGTGCCGATGTAGATCCAGGACCCGGCGGTCATTTGACCGTACATCATGAGCCCCTTGCGATCGAGTTCGTTGAAATGGTCCCAGGTCGCCCAGCGCGGCACCAGGTTCGAATTGGCAATCAACACGCGCGGCGCCTCCCTGTGGGTTTGGAAGATGCCGACGGGTTTGCCCGATTGCACCAGAAGGGTCTGATCGTCTTCCAGGTTCCGCAGGCTGTCGACGATGAGGTCAAAATCCTTCCAGGTTCGCGCCGCCCGCCCGATGCCGCCATAGACCACCAATTCATGCGGGTTCTCGGCCACATCGGGGTGCAGGTTGTTCATCAGCATCCGCAAGGGCGCCTCGGTCAACCAGGACTTGGCGCTGATCTCGGGTCCCGTGGGCGGATAGATGTCGCGGTTGTTCTTGCGGGGATCGGTCATGTCGGCCTCCAGGAAATAAGATCTGTCAGGATGTGGCGAAGATGTTCGCGCAGCCGGTCGGCGCGGATGCGGTCATAGGTCCAAGGCGGGACCTCTTCGCAGTAGCTGGCCTGCGCCAGTTCCATCTGGATCGCGTGAACGCCTTGCGCGGGGTGGCCATAGTGGCGGGTGGTCCAGCCACCAAGGAAGCGGCCATTGAGGATGGAGGAATAGCCCCTGGCAGCCTCGCACCGCTGCTGCACCTGCGCCTCGATATCGGGATCGCAGGTTACTCCGCGATTGGTGCCAATGTTGAAATCCGGCAGCCGTCCATCGAACAGAAACGGGATCTGGCTACGGATCGAATGGCAGTCATAGAGGATGGCAAAGCCATGCAAATCGCGGACCCGGCGTAGCTCGACCTCTAACGCAGCGTGATAGGGCGCATGATAAAGATCCCCAAGCCGCGCGATTTCCTCCGCGTCCGGTTCCGCCCCCTCCTGCCAGATCGGGTGCCCGTCAAAATCGGTCAGCGGCACAAGTGTTGTCGTGTTCTGACCGGGATAAAGGCTCTGCCCTTCGGGATCGCGGTTCACGTCGATCACGTAGCGATGGATAGGGGTGCGCACCGTGGTGACCCCATCGACCAGACCGGTGTAAAGATCGTGCACATGCCAATCCGTATCCGCCAGCGCGCGGCCTGTATCGTTGAGTCTGTCCCAGACCTCGACCGGGACATCGGTGCCGGTATGGGGTAGCCCCAGCATAAGGGGCGATGCGCCGCGCGTGACCTCGATCATTTTGCAACCTCGATGCCCGCCGCTGCCGCGACGCGGCCTTGGCGGATCATGGCGCTGGCCGTTTCGATTTCGGGCGCAAGGTAGCGATCCTCGGCAAGCGGAGGGATCTCGGAACGCAAACTCCGCATTACATCCTGCAAACGCAAGGAGGTCGCCAGTGGCGCGCGCGCCTCGACCCCTTGAGCAGCACAAAGCAATTCGACCCCGAGGATCACCGACAGGTTCTTCCCCATTCGCCCCAGCCGCAGCGCGCCATGGGCCGCCATGGAGACGTGATCCTCCTGGTTGGCTGAGGTGGGCGTTGAATCGGTCACACACGGGTTTGCAAGGTGTTTGTTCTCGCTCATCAGGGCGGCCGTCGTCACCTCGGCGATCATGAAGCCAGAATTGAGCCCCGGATCGGGCGTCAGGAAGGGCGGCAGGTTATGGGACAAGGTCGGGTCCACCATCAGTGCAACGCGGCGCTGCGCGATGGCGCCGATTTCGGCGATGGCCAGCGCAATCTGATCGGCGGCAAATCCCACATATTCGGCATGGAAATTCCCGCCCGAAACGATGCGACCAGCCTCAGTCAGCACCAACGGATTGTCTGTGACGGCGTTTGCCTCCACCTCAAGCGTACGGGCAGCCATGCGCAGAACGTCTAGCGCCGCGCCCAGAACCTGCGGCTGGCAGCGGATGCAATAGGGATCCTGCACCCGGCTGTCTCCCTCACGGTGGCTGTCACGAATCTCGCTGCCCTGCATCAGGTGACGCATTTCACCGGCCACGTCGATCTGCCCTGCGTGGCCGCGCAGATCGTGGACCTCAGCCAATAGCGGCGCGGTAGAGCCCATGATCGCATCCGTGGTGAGGGCCGCAACCACGATGGAGGCTTCGGCAAGCCGCCAGGCATCGAACAGCCCGGCAAGGGCGCAGGCGGTTGAAAACTGGGTTCCGTTTATAAGGGCAAGCCCCTCTTTCGGCCCGAGGACAATAGGCTCTAATCCAGACTGTTTCAGGGCCGTGGCGCCGGACATGCGCACTCCTGCAACAATCGCCTCCCCCTCTCCGATCATCACAGCCGCCATATGAGCAAGCGGCGCCAGATCGCCCGAAGCACCGACAGAGCCTTGCGAGGGCACAACGGGCGTCACGCCAAGCGCGAGCATGCGCTCGATCTGTTCTATGACGGTCCAGCGCACGCCAGATGCACCGCGCCCCAGCGACACCAGTTTGAGCGCCATCATCAGCCGGACCTTGTCTGCCGCAAGCGGCTCTCCCACCCCGCAGCAATGGCTGAGGATGAGGTTGCGCTGCAGTTGTGCGGTATCCGCAGGGGCGATCCGCGTGGAGGCGAGTTTTCCAAAGCCGGTGTTGACGCCGTAGACTGGCTCATCACCAGCGGCAGCGGCGGCGACCATATGGGCCGCCTCTTCGACCCCTGCGCGAGCAGATGGATCAAGGCACAGGGGATCCGTACCGCGATAGATGGTTTCGAGCGTGTGCAGCGTTACAGCACCGGGTGTTATCTGGAGCATCTCTTGCCCTCAACAATCGTTTCGTGAAGCGGGTTGAACCCGATGCGATAGGACAGCTCGGCAGGGCGCGTGACATCCCAGATCGCCAGATCAGCCCGCAGCCCCGATGCGATCCGGCCCCGGTCGCGCAGCCCCAGCGCACGGGCCGCATGGGCGGTCACCCCGGCCAAAGCCTCCTGCGGGGTCATGCGGAACAGCGTGCAGCCCATGTTCATAGCCATCAAAAGCGAGGTCATCGGAGAAGAGCCGGGATTGCAATCGGTGGCGAGCGCCATGGGCACGCCATGCTTGCGGAATAGATCTATCGGCGGCGCCTGGGTTTCACGAAGCGTATAGAAAGCTCCCGGCAGGATCACCGCAACAGAGCCTGCCTTGGCCATGGCTAAGGCATCTGCTTCGGTTGCGTATTCCAGGTGGTCGACAGACAGGGCGCGGCGCGTGGCAGCCAAGGCGGTTCCGCCCTGATGGCTAAGCTGCTCAGCATGGAGTTTAACCGGCAGGCCCAGCTCAGACGCGCATTGAAACACCTCGTCGATTTGAGAGGCGGAAAAGGCGATGTTTTCGCAGAACCCATCCACCGCGTCGACCAATCCCTCGGCATGTGCCGCGCGTAGTGCAGGCAAGCAGATCTCAGTCAGGTAGGCCTCCGCCCGCCCATCGTATTCCGGCGGCACCGCGTGGGCGCCGAGAAAGGTGGTAGTAATGGTCACCGGGCGCAAATGACCCAATTGCCGGGCCGCACGCAGCATGGTCAACTCGGTATCGCGATCCAGGCCATAGCCGGATTTGATCTCCACCGTGGTGATGCCTTCGCGGATGAGAGCATCAAGCCGCGGCAGGGCACTGGAAATAAGATCCCCTTCCGAGGCGGCGCGGGTCGCAGCAACGGTAGACGCAATCCCGCCCCCGGCCCTTGCAACCTCTTCATAAGACGCACCGTTCAACCGCAGCTCAAACTCATGCGCGCGGTCGCCGCCAAAGACCAAGTGTGTGTGACAATCGATTAAACCCGGCGTCAGCAGGCGCCCCTCAAGGTCAATAGTCTCCCACGTGCGGAAATGCGAAGGCAGATCGGCCGCGCATCCGGTCCAGGCGATCCGTCCGTTCTCAACGGCAACAGTCGCGTCCGGGATCAGCCCATATGGGTCAGACCTTCCTTGCATCATCGCGGCATTGCAGCCGCTCAGCACATATTGGGTTGGATCGCTCATTGGCCCCTCAGAAACAGCTTGATGGCGAATTACTATGCGCATACCTATATTATGTCTATACATATGGTGATATCATGCAAACAATTTTTGCGCGGCAGGCCCGCCTTCCTGGCGGATGGGTACAAGACCTACGCCTGAGGATTGAGAACGGCGCCATTGCGGCGCTGCAGCCGGACAGCACATCGCAGGACGGCGATACCCGGGTCGACACGCTGTTGCCGGGGATGGCAAACCTGCATTCACACAGCTTTCAACGCGCCATGGCCGGAATGACCGAACATCGCGCCCCAGGAAAAGACAGCTTCTGGACCTGGCGTGATCTGATGTATCGCTTTGTCGAAAAACTCACCCCCGACCATATCGAGGCGATTGCAGCCCTAACCTTCATGGAGATGCTGGAGGCCGGTTTTACTTCGGTGGGGGAATTCCACTACCTGCATCATCGACCAGGGGGAGCACGCTATGCGGACCCTACCGAGTTGAGCCAACGTGTCTTTGCGGCAGCCATGGAAACCGGCATTGGCCTGACCCATCTGCCGGTGCTCTACTCCTATGGCGGCGCAGGGCAACAGCCACTGTCCGGCGGGCAGCTTCGGTTCGGCAATTCCGTGGATAGTTTCGTAGCCCTACTGGAGAACACACGCGCAGCCGCCCGACGCAACATGCCCGCTGATACGGTTGTCGGCCTCGCGCCCCACTCCCTGCGGGCAACCTGCCCGGAAGAGTTGATCAAGGCGATCTCGCTGCAAGAGGGCGCCCCCCTTCACATCCACATAGCCGAGCAACCCGCTGAAGTGCGCGCTATCCAGGATTGGCTCGGGGGGCGCCCGGTTGAATGGCTGCTGGAAAATACACCGGTCGACAGCAGTTGGTGCCTGATCCATGCCACCCATATGACGGGCAAAGAAACGCAGCAAATGGCACAGTCTGGAGCCGTCGCGGGCCTGTGCCCCATCACCGAGGCCAATCTCGGGGATGGCCCCTTCAATGGGCCGGATTTTCTGGGCAATGACGGACGCTTTGGCATTGGTTCGGATTCGAATGTGCGTATCTCACTACCTGAAGAGCTGCGCATGTTGGAGTATTCCCAACGTTTGCGCCACATGGCCCGCAACGTGATGATCCATGAGGCCGGATCTGTTGGCGCATCGCTTTTTCTTGGCGGGGCTCAAGGTGGGGCACTGGCTTTGGGCCGCGACAGCGGGCAGATCGAAGTTGGCGGCCTGGCTGATCTCATCGCCATTGACAGCGACCGGCCATCACTATGTGCGCTTCCACCCTCTCAGCTTCTGGACGGTTTCTGCTTTGCGGCCGGGGACGATGCGGTCACCGATGTCTGGAGCGCCGGGCGCCACAAGGTGCGACAGGGCAGACATGCTTCCCGCGACAGCATCGTGGCAACGTATAAGCACTGCATATCGGATCTCTGCGCTGCACTTTAGCCCGCGAACTTTACAAATCGCGCCCAGAAACCGACAAAGACATTGACCAGCTCATCGACGCAAGTGACAGGACAGCCGTTGCAATCCGAAAAAAAGACCACATACCAGGATGTAAGGGACGAGGTCCTGCGTCGCATTCAGGGCCGGATCTGGGATCAGGGCAGCCTTCTGCCGACTGAGCAGGAGCTGTCAGTAGAGTTCGGCTGCGCCCGTGCAACCGTCAACCGGGCCTTGCGGGAGCTGGCCGAGCGCGGGATCATCGACCGCAAACGCAAAAGCGGCACCCGTGTTACAACAGCGCCAGTGAAACAGGCGCGGCTGGAAATCAGCGTCACCCGGCATCAGGTTGAAGAGACAAACGCCAGCTATCGCTACAGGCTGGTGAGCCGCGAAATCGTGCAAGCTCCCGATTGGCTTGCCGCGCAAATGGGGCTGCCCGCGCAGGCGCGGGTACTGCATCTGACTTGTATGCATTATGCAGACAACCGCCCCTTTCAGTATGAAACCCGCTGGATAAATATCGACGCCGTTCCGGACGTTGACACGGCAGATTTCAGCGCGACCGGGCCGAATGAGTGGCTGCTGGCACGGGTGCCATTTTCCGATGCGGAGATTGCCTTATCCTCGGTCGCCGCAACGGCCGATATCGCTTCATTTCTGGGCGCCAAGGAGGGCACGCCCCTGTTTCTAATGGAGCGAAGCACCTGGTTTCAGGGTCAGCCTGTGACCTTTGTGCGTCTGCATTTTCATGAAGGATACCGGATGCGGACTCGCTATTGATTGAGCGTCGGGAGATCAGGCGGCCCGGAACAGCAACTCCGCCTCATATGCTCTCAACGCGGGACGCGCTGCGGGACCAAAGGCGACTAGGTCCCCCCCGATCACCTGCAGGATTTCCGCCCGCGCGTCGGCGTCAAAACCCTCCAAGGTTTCGCACCCGGGGTGATAGCTTTCGCTGAACAGCCCATTGCCACATACAATCTCATGTTGGTCAAAAAGCAGGTGGACATAGGTCACCGCATTCCCGTCAGCGTGTCTGCGAATGGCCGTACCGTTGTTCAGATCCTTGGCCTTTATCAGAACCTGTGCTGATCCAAAGATTAAATCAGCTAGGTTCGATGCCACAAGGACGCGATGACACGGCGAAAGCTCTATTTCGTCATGCGCGCCCAAGGCACCGACCGCGAACACTGCTGGCGCATCCCCTCCCTCGGCGACGCGCGCACTACGATCGGTCCAGCCCAGCGGCTGGAATCCGTGGTCGCGAGTGCGCACTTGCGCGCCCAGCTTGAGGCTCTCTACAGGGATCGGTCCCCCAAGAGTATCGATGAGTGTTCCCGCGACGAAACGGGGCACAGTGGTCATTTCCACGACGCCGGTGTCCGTATCTCCCAGATTTTCCGCCACGGTATAGGTAAAAGTGGTCGTCTCAGGGCCGTCCACATCCGCCTGCCTCGCGACCGTGAAGGTGCCATCCGTGTTAAGCGTTACCTGCTCTCCGTTCGCAAGAGTCACGGTACTGCCCAGCGCTACGGGTTGGCCATTGATGTGGGTGACGGTCAGCGTGGCCCCAGGCATCCGCGTATCATTGCTTAACACATCCAGCGTTTCGGTTTCACCCTCTGTCACGGTGACCGCATCATCCCCGGCAACCAACGCCGTCTGGATTGAGTCTCCCGCAATCAGCAGGTTGGAATCGTATCTGTCATCTCCAGCGTCGGCGATCCCAATCTTGATCGTGTTGGCCTCACCAGGATTCACAGGGGCTGTCAGGATCAGCGTGATGGTGAACCCGTCCATTTCGGTATTGTAGACGTCATAGTTCTGGTGGTTGTCGACATAGAGGTTCTTGTTCGCTTCATCGTTGATGTTGTCGATCGAAATATCACCCGTCCCAATGGTCATGTCGGCCTGTTCACCGTTGACCCAGACGCCAACAACATCGTTGCCCCCCGTGCCGACCCATTCAAGATACTCCTCCGAGGAGAAGACGAACTGCATGGTCTGGGTAGAACCGGCGGGTATGAACTCGGCTTCGAAAACTGCTGCGACAAAGGTTTGCGCGCCCGCCAAGGCTGTGAGATCGTCATCTCCAGCTGAGCCGAGACGGGTTGTGGTGCGCGCACTCGTGTTCACGTCTCCACTACTGTTGGTCACATCCTGAGCGTTGCCCGTTGACAGTATCACACCGCTGTCAGACGGGGTTAGACCAGGTGCTACCGTGTCGCCGTTTGAATAGATACCCGAGGCACCCTGAACGCCGGTATGGCTGGCGCCGGTGATCGTAATGCCGCTGCCAAACATGGCATCCGCCATTTGCATGGCCGAAGCGGCGGTTTCGATCGACAATTCAGAAGCGACTGGCATGACGTCCATCCTGAGCCGAAATGCGTATTCAGGAACGGCCCACTGCGTAAGAGACCGTTTTGCGGTAGGCTGCACCGTGACCCGTTGCGAATTGGTAAAAATTTTAGGCCAATTGCAGTAAAGCTGTTCGCGAGCCACCCACAGGTCAAACCTCGGACAAACGGATTGACCGCAAGGCCGCACCGGCGTAGGTCCGGCGCCATGGAAAAGAAGAAACCCTCACGCCAGCAAGTCTACACGCTTTTGGTTCAGATCGGACGCAAAGAGGGTGACGGGCTGCCCGATGGCGCCACAGGTGCGGCGTTGATGGTCTATGCCTCTGGCGTGGACGAGGCAGAGGCCGTGCGCGAAACCGTCGCGATACTGAAACAGGCAGATACAGCCCCTCTAGATGTGACCGGCTATGGCACGCTCGCAGAACGAGAGGCCGAAGGACATGAGATCGGAGACGAAGAACGCGACCTCATGCAGCGTGCCTTGGAGGAAAACGCTGTGATCGTTGCACAGATGACGCCATTCTTTGACGGCGATGAAGCCACGATTCACTAGCCTGTACTGAACCCAAGGATCTACTTGGTGTTGCCGAACCAGCGCTTGTAGATCTGATCGTAGGTTCCATCTTCCTGGAGCGCGAGCAGCACGCGGTTTACCTCTTCGGTATGCGGAGAGCCTTGCGGGAACAACAGACCATAGTTCTCACGCAGGAACGAAGCGCCAATGGTGCGCCCATGCGCCTCTCCCTGATGGTTGACATAGTAGTTCAAAACCGGCGCATCAAAGACGACCGCATCGATATCCCGCACCTCAAAGGCCTCAATGAGTTCCGATAGTCCGGTGAAATCATAATAGTCGATATCCCGTCGCTGCAGGAAACCGGCTGCGGTCGAGCCCGTAATCGTGCCAACACGTTGCCCGTAAAGATCGTTGACGGAATTCACCTTTCCGGTGATCGCCTCCACCGTCATTGCGGTGGTGATCTTGGCAACAAAGACCGAAACGACAAACAGCGAAGAAATCACCAATAGCACCCCAAACATCCGACCGATGGGGGTACGCGGTACGCGCTCTTCAAAGCCGCCATTCACAACAAGGTTCAGGGCCCACCAGAAGGACGGAAACCAGGCCTCGTTCAGGGGACGGTCGAAATAGGGCTGGGCACGGCGCTCGAACACCCACATCAGCATGCCGCCGCCAAAGAGTACCAAAAAAGCAAGACCAACGGCAGCGGCCAGATCCCAGGAGAGCATGGCCCGCAACAAGGATGGAGGGCGGACATCCTCGGCATGAACCATGATCTGCAGACCGCTTTCGAATACCGGCTGGCTGAAGTCCATCTCGGTTTCACGGGACGCCGTGATCGAGATATTCGCCGCAGCCATATCAGCCTCACCGCTGCGCACGCCCTCCAGCATCTCGCCGAAAGTGTTGGTGCGGTTGATCTGATAGGTCCAGCCCAGACGCTCTGCCAGCGCATCAACAAGCTCGATCGAAAAACCGGTATCTTCACCGTTTTCAACCATCGAAAACGGCGGGCGTGTCACCGTGTTGACCGTCAGCGTCTGCGCTGTGATCGCTTGCGCCCACAGGATGAGCACGATTGACATAGGAAAGCGAATAAAGCGCACGTTCGACCCGGACCCGTTTATTTCGGAGATCAAAATTGTCTTAGGCGCTCAGATGATTTCACGCAAGCTTGATCCCATCCACAAGGGTTTTGCGGACGATCTCAAAGAAAAACCTGTCCAAGCAGACTTTAAAAAATCGCTTTGCTCAGATCGCATGCGCCTGCGCAAGCAGCCGAGCCTCTCTGCTCGAGAGCGTGGGCCGGGCAGCAGCCCCGTAGCCCTCACCAGTTTCGGGATCTAGGTCCGGGAAAAGCGCGCAGATTTCCTCAAGTACCTGCCGTTCGAACAGATCCTTGATTTTCGGACCCGGCAGGAAACTCTCGCTTGGCAGGTCTTGCGAATAGACGATCTGATGACGATCAAACATCAGATGTACATAGCAGACCTCAGCGCATGGGTGCCGCCGGACCGAGCAATCGTTGATCAGATCACGCGCGGCAACCAGAACCTCCGCCTCGCCAAACAACAGCTCAGCCATCGCGCCGCGCACCAGCACACGATGTTGCGGCGAAACCTTCAGATCTCCATGCGCCCCAAATGTGCCGGCTGCAAGATGAATGGGCGCCAGGTTTCCCTGGCCTGCGACAGAGCGCGACCCGATCCAACGCACGGGTTGCGGCCCCTCATCGCGTGTCACCACCAGATCGCCCGGCTGAAGCGTCTCCACCGGAACATCACCGTGTGGCGTACGGATCATCGTTCCGGCCACAAAACAGGGGATCGATGTGGCGTTGACCAGCCCCGTATCCGAGATTTTCCCATCGCTCACCGTATAGGTGAAGGCAAAATCCTCCAAATCGCCATCCCCTGTAAGGGTCAGCGTGCCATCGGCGTTCAGGGTGACTTCTTGCCCGGTATCAAGCGTCAGCATTGATCCGGGCACGACCTCAAGACCGTTGAGATGCGTGATCGACAAAGTCTCTCCCGTCGCACTTAGGTCGTTTTCCAGAACATCGATTGTCTTGCTACCGGTTGGTCGCACGTGGACCATATCCGTCTGCGCCACAAGGTTGGTTTGAACGGAGTCTCCGGCAATCAAAAGGTTGCTGTCATACACACTGTCGCCAACGTCCGCGATGCCAATCCTGAGCGTGTTAACCTCGTCCGGGTTGACGTTCATCGTCAGGGTCATGGTGACTGTCAGCCCGTCCATCTCGGTGTTGTACGCATCCGTCGCATTGTCGAGGTAGAAGTTCTGGTTGGTCGTCGAACTCACATTGTCCGGTGTCGCAGTTCCGCTGCCCAGTTCCAGCTGCACCTGCTCGCCATTGACCCAGACAGACACGACATCCTGGTAGACCGAGCTTTGGTATTCAGGAAACTCTTCCGAGGAAAAGATGAACTGCATGGTCATCACCTCGGCATCCGGGATGAAGCTGACATCCAAATAGGAGGCATCAAAGGTGCTGGCGCCCGCAGCCGCATCGAAATCGGGGGTGCCATCCTGGCCGCTGGTGTCGGTCGAGCGGCTGGTGGACTGGTTCGCCTCGCCGCTGGCATTGGTGTAATCATCTGCCCGCCCCGTGGACAGGATCACGCCGGTATCTGCGGGCGTGGCGCCCGGTGCGATCGTATCCCCGCCGGAAAAGATGCCCGACGCGCTGCTGTCGCCCGTGTAGCTGGCACTCAGCACCGTGACACCGGGGCCGAAGATCTCCTCAGCCATCTCTTCGGCCGATGCGCTCAAATTGTAGTTCAGATCAGACGCCGTAACCAAGACTGTCCCACCCCTTTACTGGCAAGGCAAAGCCGTTCCATCCCAGTCAGCACGCGGGGTCTGACAGAGGCTCCCCTTTCATTCCAAAGGGTACAAGCGTTCAGGAAAAGGCCGTTGCCGCACTGCTCAGTTACGGTTGGCCTGCCTTGCGGTCATCATAGTTAACGATGTGTTAACATGATTCTTTTGCCGAGTCCTCGGCGGCGGGTCCAGATCACGAAATGACCTTGACCGCGCCGCAATTGGAAACACACCTGCCCGATTTTTGCCACGCACCGGTTTGCACCATACCGAGATCCGCGCTACGCCATGGGCACCTCGAAGTTCAGGAGCCTGCCAGATGACCCCGACCGATCCCGCACGCCTTACCGCAGATCTGATCCGCTGCCCGTCGGTCACACCCGAGGAAGGCGGTGCGCTGGTGCTTCTGGAACAGGTGCTGAGCCAGGCAGGCTTTGACTGCGCACGGGCCGACCGCAAAGGGATCAGCAATCTTTTTGCCCGATGGGGCGCCAAGGGGCACGCCCGCACATTCGGCTTCAACGGGCATACCGACGTAGTACCGGTCGGCGACACAGGTGCCTGGACCGTCGATCCCTTCGGCGCCGAGGAGAAGGACGGGATTCTTTATGGCAGAGGCGCTACGGATATGAAATCGGGCGTTGCCGCTTTTGCCGCCGCCGCCATCGACTTTGTGCAGGACACCCCGCCGGATGGCGCAGTGATCCTGACCATCACCGGCGATGAAGAGGGCGATGCGGTAGACGGAACCACGGCTCTGCTCGATTACATGGACGCCGAAGGCGAAGCCATGTCTGTCTGCCTTGTGGGGGAACCCACCTGCCCCAACACCATGGGCGAGATGATTAAGATCGGCCGTCGCGGCTCGCTGTCCGCTTGGTTCACCGTGACCGGCACACAGGGACACTCGGCCTATCCGCACCGGGCCAACAACCCTTTGAACGCCATGGCTCGGCTGATGGATCGCCTCGCCAGTCATGAGCTGGACCAGGGCACCGAACACTTTGATGCCTCCACCCTGGCCGTGGTCACCATCGACACCGGCAACCCCGCCACCAACGTGATCCCGGCGCAAAGCCGCGCCACCGTAAACATCCGCTTCAACGACACCCATAGCGGTGCAAGCCTGACTGAATGGCTGCGCAATGAGGCCGACAAAATAGAAGCAGAATTCGGGACCACTGTTGAAATGAAGGTGAAGATCTCCGGCGAGAGCTTCATCACGCCACCCGGCGCCTTGTCGGATCTGGTCTCAAACGCCGTGAAGGCGGAAACAGGCATCAAACCAGAACTCTCCACCACCGGCGGCACCTCGGATGCGCGGTTCGTCAAAAGTCATTGCCCTGTGGTCGAGTTCGGCCTTGTCGGGAGAACAATGCATCAGGTGGATGAATGCGTCGAGATCCAACAAATCCACCAGCTGAAAGCGATCTATTCCCGCATCCTGAAAGACTATTTTGCATGAGCGTGGAGATCACGGTCACCGAGGATCGCGAGATCTGCTTTCGCCTGCGCTTCGAAGTCTTCGTTGACGAGCAGAACGTTCCGGTCGAGGAAGAGATCGACGCTCTTGACGATGCGGCAACGCATCTTCTGGCCACGCAAAATGGCCAGCCCATCGGCACCGCGCGCATTGTTTTTGACGGGGAGACGGCAAAGATCGGCCGCGTCTGTGTCGCCAAAGCGGGGCGCGGCACGGGGCTTGGCAAGGCGCTGATCGAAAAAGCGGTTGAGATTGCCGAAGACACACCCGGCGTCACCCGCGCCAAGCTTGGCGCGCAGGTTCAAGCGCTTGGCTTTTATGAAAAGCTGGGTTTTGCGGCCTTTGGTCCCGTCTATGACGATGCCGGGATCGATCACCGCGACATGGTACTTGAGTTGTGAGGCCGCGCCCCACCCTCATCATCATGATCAAGGAACCACGCCCCGGACGGGTCAAGACGCGGCTTGCCCAAGGCATCGGCACCATCCCCGCAACCTGGTGGTTTCGCCATCAATCCGCCCGGCTCATCCGCAGCCTGCGCGATCCGCGTTGGCAGATCGTTCTGGCTGTTGCCCCCGATCAGGCCATCACTTCCAGAATGTTTCCCGCAGATCTGGCGCGCTTACCACAGGGGGGCGGAGACCTCGGGCAGCGCATGAAACGGATGCTGCAAAGCGCTGCACCCTTTGGACCGGTCTGCCTGATCGGCGCAGATATCCCCGGCATCAACCGCGCCCATATCGCCCGCGCCTTTGCCGCGCTGGGATCACATGACGTGGCTTTCGGCCCTGCCACTGATGGTGGCTATTGGCTGGTGGGCGCACGGCACCCAGCCCGCCTGCCACATGGCCTCTTTCACGGGGTGCGCTGGTCCAGCGAGCACGCCCTGCCTGATTCTGTCGCGACCCTGCCCGGATGGCGCATCGTGCTCACCGAAACTCTCCGCGACGTGGATACAGCAGCAGATCTGCGCCAAACCAGCTCCTGAGCGCGTCTTTTCACCATGACCTTCCCCGCGCACCGTGATACGCGGGATTTATGACCCGTATCCCTTCCAAGGCCGAAATCCTCGACTGGATTTCCGCCCACCCGACCCAGACATCGAAACGCGACATCGCCAAGGCCTTTGGCATCAAGGGGGCCGACCGGATCGATCTCAAGCGCGTCCTGAAAGAGCTGGAGAACGAAGGGCACCTGCAAAAGCGCAAAAAGACCTACAGCGACCCGGACCAACTGCCGCCCGTCACCATCCTCACGGTGAAACGCCCGGACCGGGACGGCGATCTTTATGGCCGCCCGCTGGAGTGGCACGGCGAAGGAGTGGAGCCGATCGTCCTTTTGGTGCTGCGCGCCTCGGACCCCGCCCTTGGTGAAGGCGACAGAATCCTTGCGCGGCTGACAGCCGTGAAGGGTGAGGATCACAACTATGAGGCCCGCCTGATCCGCCGCATCGGCACCAACCCGAAACGCGTCCTTGGTGTCTTTCGCACCGGAGCCGAGGGCGGGCGCATCGTTCCCATCGATAAAAGCGCCTCGACCGAATGGATGGTGCCGACGGATGCCACCAATGGCGCGAGGGACGGCGAGCTGGTCGAAGCCGAGCAGGCCGGACCAAAGGGACGCATGGGCCTGCCCCGCGCCCGCATTGTCGAACGTCTGGGCGATCCTTCCGCGCCCAAGGCCGTGTCGCTGATTTCCATCCACCAGCACGGCATTCCCGATCAATTCCCCGATCAGGTCGTGGCCGAGGCGGACGCCGCCAAACCCATTGGCCTCAAGGGGCGCGAAGATCTGCGCGATCTGCCTCTGATCACCATCGACCCCGTTGATGCCCGCGACCGCGACGATGCTTGTTATGCCGAGGCGGACACCGATCCGAACAATCCCGGCGGCCATGTGATCTGGGTCGCCATCGCAGATGTAGCAGCCTACGTGCGCCCCGGCTCGCCGCTGGATCGCGAAGCGCGCAAGCGTGGCAACTCCAGCTATTTCCCGGACCGCGTTGTACCGATGCTGCCGGACCGTCTGTCGGGGGATCTCTGCTCTTTGCATGAAAACGTCCCGCGCGCCAGCGTCGTGGTGCGCATGCAGGTGGATGCGGAGGGCAACAAGATCGGCCATCGCTTCATGCGGGCGCTGATCAACTCCAGCGCGGCGCTCAGCTATCAGGAAGTGCAGGACGCCATGGATGGGCGCCCGAATGAAAAGACCGTGCCCCTTTTGGAGGATGTGATCAAGCCGCTCTACGCCGCCTATCGCGCCCTGACCAAGGCCCGTGCAGCCCGGCAACCGCTTGATCTGGATCTGCCTGAGCGACGGATCGTGCTGGACGAAGACGGCCATGTGGCCTCGGTCAACTTCCGCGACCGGCTGGATGCGCACCGCCTGATCGAGGAATTCATGGTGTTGGCCAATGTCGCAGCCGCCGAAACCCTGATCCAGAAGCGCACGCCGCTGGTCTTTCGCGTGCACGAGGAGCCGGCGCCGGACAAGCTGGACTCCTTGCGTGACACCGCCCAGGCAGCAGGATTGACCCTTGCCAAAGGGCAGGTTCTGCAGACCCGGCACCTCAATGCACTGCTGAATGCCGCCGCCGGAACGGACGATGCCGAACTGATCAACATCTCCACCCTGCGGTCGATGCAGCAGGCTTATTACAACCCGGAAAACTTTGGCCATTTCGGCCTCGCCCTGCGCAACTACGCGCATTTCACCTCTCCGATCCGCCGCTATGCGGATCTGATCGTGCACCGAGCGCTGATCACCGCCCATGGCTGGGGGCCGGACGAGGGCAAGGATGGTCTCAGCCCCGATGAGATCGAGCGGCTCGATGATACCGCCACCCATATCTCGGAAACCGAG
Source organism: Phycobacter azelaicus (assembly GCF_014884385.1). NCBI lineage: Bacteria > Pseudomonadati > Pseudomonadota > Alphaproteobacteria > Rhodobacterales > Roseobacteraceae > Phycobacter > Phycobacter azelaicus. The sequence continues at coordinate 918,481 of NZ_WKFH01000003.1, forward strand.
CGGCGCTCAATGATTGCCGAGCGCGACACCACTGACCGCTACCTGGCCGCCTATCTGTCAGAACGCGTGGGCAATGAATTCACCGGGCGGATCAGTGGCATGGCGCGCTTTGGCGCTTTCGTGAAACTGGATGAGACCGGCGCCGACGGGCTGGTGCCGGTGCGCACCATCGGCCGCGAGTTCTTCCACTTTGATGCTGAGGCCGGAACCCTGATGGGGGCCGACACCGGCTTTACCCTGGCCATCGGGCAGCGCGTCACCGTACGCCTGACCCAGGCCGCGCCGGTCACCGGCGGGCTGGAACTGGAGCTCTTATCGGTCGAGGATGCAACGGTTCCCACAGGCGGCGGCGGGCGCGGACGGCGCAGCCCGGCTGGGCGCAGCGTCAAACGCAAGGCGGCCAAATCGCGCCACAAGGCAGCCAAGACCAAACGCAAAGTGGAACGTAAACGCCGCAAATAGCTCGCATGATTGCCCCGCAAATAGCGGCGGCACTTTGCCTGCCGTAGGCCTGTTTTGCGACTGCGCCCTTTTGCGAAAGCACGCCAAAGGCTACATTCTGCGTGAGCAGACAACACATAAGGTAACAGTCACATGCGAATCTGGATGACGGCGGCAGCCTTTGCTGCAACCGGAACACTCGCTGGGGCCACCGCGCCCGATATTTCCCTGCGGCCTGCTGGCAGGCCTATGGCGCAGGAGCAGAACGGGGTTCAACTAGCAGCGGCGACCTCCCTGCGGCCCCCGGCGCGGCCCGGAGATCTTGCCTCGGTCGTCGATACACCGGAGGAGGCTCAGCCAGTGGCCTCCAACAGCGCCTTTCAAGCCTGGATCAACAGCTTTCGCAAACGCGCACTGGCGCAAGGGATCACGACCGCGACCTTCAACCGGGCCTTTCGGGGCGTTGAATACGACAATGACGTCATTCGCCGGGATCGCAACCAATCCGAATTCACCAAGACACTGCAGGATTATCTGAGCACGGCAGTCTCGGACACCCGGGTCAAGAACGGCAAGAAGGCCCTGCGCGAGCAACGCCGCCGCCTCAACCAGATCGAGGCCACTTATGGCGTCGACAAGGAAATCGTGGTCGCCGTTTGGGGCATGGAAAGCAACTATGGCAACAACCGCGGCAATATGGATGTCATTCAGTCTCTGGCCACGCTGGCTTATGACGGGCGGCGCGGAAAGTTCTTTGAAAAACAACTTGTTGCCGCGCTGAAGATCCTGCAGTCGGGCGACGTTCCGCCGCGCAAGATGACTGGAAGCTGGGCCGGCGCCATGGGGCATACCCAGTTCATTCCCACATCCTACCTGGCCTATGCGGTGGATTTCACCGGTGACGGCAAGCGCGACATCTGGTCGGACAACCCTTCTGATGCGCTTGCCTCGACAGCGGCCTATCTGAAACGGTTTGGCTGGGTGAAAGGGCAGCCCTGGGGGGTTGAGGTCAAACTGCCACGCGGCTTCAATTACGCGCTGGTTGGACGGTCTATTAAGAAGTCGCCGGCGGAATGGGCTCGGCTTGGCGTGACCGGCGTAGATGGCCGGGCGGTGCCAAACCATGGCTCCGGCGCGCTATTGCTGCCTGCGGGCGGCAACGGTCCGGCCTTTATGGTGTTCAAGAACTTCTCGGTGATCGAACGCTACAACGCTGCCGATGCCTATGTGATCGGCGTCGGCCACCTGTCAGACCGGATCAAGGGTGGCGGTGAGTTTCAGGCGAAATGGCCGGGCGGAGACCGCGCCCTCACCTTCCGCGAACGCAAGGAATTGCAGCGCAGGTTGACCCGTGCGGGCTTTAGCACCGGCGGGGTGGACGGCAAGATCGGCCCAAAGACGCTGGGCGCGATCCGAGCCTATCAAAGCGCCAAAGGGCTGGTGCCCGACGGCTTTGCCTCGCTCAGCCTGCTAAAGCACCTCCGTTAGGTCGGCGCCTTACCCACAACAAGAAAAGGCCCCGAGCGTTCTGCTTCGGGGCCTTTCTTATTCTCATACCTAGAGCGATCAGCCGGGGCTCATGCCGCGCAGGCGCTCGGACCGGCGACGGAGCAGTTCCAGAACGGTCAGCAGGCAGATCGAGATCGCGACGAGAATCGTTGCCACCGCGAGGATGGTCGGAGAAATCTGCTCCCGCAGGCCAGTAAACATCTGCCATGGCAGCGTCTTCTGCCCCGCTGAGCCAACGAAGAGCACCACGACCACCTCGTCAAACGATGTGATGAAGGCAAAAAGACCGCCCGAGATCACACCCGGCAGGATCAGCGGCATCTGCACCCTGAAGAAGGTCGTCACAGGGTCGGCGCCCATATTGGCGGCCGCTCGTGTCAGCGACCGGTCAAAGCCCACCAAGGTCGCGGTCACCGTGATGATCACAAACGGAATACCCAGGGCTGCGTGCGCAAGGACAACACCAAAATAGGTGCCTTGCATCCCGATCCGGCTATAGAAGAAGTACATGCCCGCAGCCGAGATGATCAGCGGCACGATCATGGGCGAAATCAGGATCGCCATGATGGCCCGGCGGAACGGCACATGCGGCTGGCTAAGACCGATGGCGGCGAGCGTGCCGAAGGTTACCGACAGAAGCGTCGCCATGGGCGCGATCTTGATCGAATTCCAAAGCGCCTGTTGCCAGTCGGAATTGGTGAAGAAATCCTCGTAATGCTTCAGGGAGTAGCCGGCCGGATCAAACCGCAGCATCTCGGGCGTGAAGGTGAAGAAATCTTCAGCGTTAAAGCTAAGCGGCATAACCACCAGGATGGGCGTGATCAGGAAGACGAAGATCACACCGCAGATCACGCGAAATGTGTAGTGCCACAGCACCTGTCCCGGTGTGAGGTAGGGCGCAAGGTGCTGGCGGTAGCGCGACGTCGCAAGCCAGAAGATGAACCAGCCCGCGAACCAGCCGAACAGACCGCCGATCACCGCGGCCGGCAAACCGCCCAGGACATACCCAAGCACCACGAAGAGCACAAAGGTCGCCCAGCGCAGCGGCTTTTCCTTGTCGGTCATGCCCGCAAAGACAAAACCAAGTACGCCCAGCAATGCCGCGCCAATCAGGATACCGATCAGCCCGGTGGCCTGCGCAGTGCCGACGAAGAGGCCAAAGAAGGCCCCGGCACCAGCCGCAACGGCAGCGGTGAAACCGGGAGTTTGAGGTGTAACAGGTGGAAGAGGCCAAAGAAGGCCCCGGCACCAGCCGCAACGGCAGCGGTGAAACCGGGAGTTTGAGGTGTAACAGGTGTCAGTGCCATGTGTCTTATCCCAGCTTCACGTTGTCGATGCCGACGATCTTGTCATAGGCCCAATAGAGGATCAGGACGACCACCAGAAGGATCGCGCCCAGCGCGGCGGCCAGACCCCAGTTGAGCGAGGACGAGATGTGATAGGCGATCCGGTTGGAGATGAAGACACCCTTGGTGCCGCCGACAATCTCGGGTGTGATGTAGTAGCCGATGGCGAGGATAAAGACGAGGATCGACCCAGCCCCGATACCCGGTACTGACTGCGGGAAATAGACCCGCCAGAAAGCCGTCCAGTTGGTCGCACCCAAGGATTTTGCCGCGCGCAGGTAGGATGGATTGATCGTCTGCATCACCGAATACATCGGCAGGATCATGAACGGCAGCAGGATGTGGGTCATCGCCACGATGGTGCCGAACTGGTTGTTGATCATCACAAGGCGGGCGTCATCCGCCACCAGTCCCAGCCAGACCAGAACGTCGTTGATGACGCCCTGCTGTTGCAGCATCACCTTCCATGCCGAGGTCCGCACCAGAAGCGAGGTCCAGAACGGCAACAGAACAAGGATCATCAGCAGGTTGGCGGATCGCGCTGGCAGGTTCGCTAGGATCCATGCAATGGGATAGGCCAACACGATGCACGACGCCGTGATCACCAGAGACATGAACATCGTACGCTGGAACAGCGTGATGTAGATTTGCTGGTTCTCGGGGCGTGCCTCGGCCCCGTCGGGACCTTTCTGCATGTCGATGGAGTTCAGGAAATAGCCGCTGGTATACTTGGGGCTGTAAGTCTGGATCGTGCGCCAGTTCGCAACATCCCCCCAGTCTTCATCAATGTCGAGGAAAGAAGCCTTGAAGGAAATCGGCTCAAGGTCGGCCAATGCCTCTGCTGCGGTTTTCAGCTCTGCTGCACCGGGACCAGAGTATCCGGCCAGTTTCTCTGCGCCGCCGTCTGCCTGCACTTCACTGGCAAAGGCCACCATGACGCTTTCCCAAGGGTCCTCCTCGGCAACCACGTCTTCGTCCATGACGGCTGTGAAAAGGGCAAAGTCCGTATAGGCGCGGGCCGTGCGCGGAAAGAGTGCCGAGAAATCGGCCCCAGGCACAAAACCGATGTCCGCCGGGAAGTCCTCACTTGTGAGATGACGCATCTTGGTGCGTTGCGCATCCAGAAGATCCGAGTTGGACGCAGCGCCGCTGCCACCAGTCATGATTTCGAACCAGAGCGCCTCGTCCTTGAGGGCGCCGCCACCAGCGCGTTCAATGGCTTTCACATGGTCTTTGCCGATGTCATCGACCTTTCGACCGCTGCTGCGGAACAGTGAGGAAATACCGGTCTGTTCATAGTTCAGGCGGGTACCGAGCTTGGTATGCTCCTTGGCTTCCGCCGCCACAAAAAGATCGTAGTAAAGGTTCTCGTAAACAACTTCACCGGGCGCTTCGTCGCCTTTGGCATCCCAGTCCTGCAAGGCGACGACAGTCTTGGGAAGGGTATCGGAAACGATCCGGTTCTCAACCGAGCGGAACAGCATGTCCGCAATCGGGAGGATAAAGGTCAAAAGGATGAACAGCAAAAGGGGCGCAATCAACATCAGCGCACGCAGCTTTTGCATTCTCAGGGCGCGGGCCAGGCTGCGCTTCAATGGCGTGCCGTCAGCCGCCAGAACCGGGCCGGATTGGGTGGTGTCGCTCATATCTATCCCTGTGTTTTGCCCGCTGTGTCCCTCGCGGGTTTTGCTCTTCTGGCCGTTCAAACGCGGCTTGGTGTGAAGAGTGAAGGGCCAGAGAGCGGCAGGCGCTCTCTGGCAAAGGTCTCAGGTCGGCTTACTTGGCCAGCCACGCCTGGAATTTCGCGTCGATATCGTCGCGGTAGTCAGCCCAGAACTCGTAGTTGTAGAGGAACGTGTTCTTAGCGTTTTCAGGATCGGTCGGCATGTGGGGCGCCATGTCGATACCCAGTTCGGCGTGCTTGCCAACCAGCGGAGCCGAGGAGGCACGGGCCGGACCATAGGAGATGTACTTGGCCTGATCAGCCAGACGCTGGGTGTCGGTTGCAAACATGATGTAGTCCAGCGCACGTGCTTTACGCTCTTCGGACAGACCTGCCGGGATGATCCAGCCGTCGAGGTCAAACACCTGTGCGTCCCAGAGCATGCCAACCGGCTGCTTCTGCTCTTCGATGACCGAGAACAGGCGACCGTTGTAGGTGGAGCCCATCACGACTTCGCCGTCAGCCAGCAGCTGCGGAGTGTCGGCACCGGCGGACCACCAGATCACGCTGTCCTTGATGGTGTCGAGCTTGGCCAGGGCCTGCTCTTGACCTTCTTCGGTTTCCAGAACGTCATAGACGTCTTCCTTGGCAACGCCGTCACAGAGCAGCGCCCATTCCATGTTGTTGATCGGACGCTTTTCCAGCGCGCGCTTGCCGGGATAGGCTTCGAGATCGAAGACGTCGCAGATGTCATCCGGCGGGGTGTCGCCAACCATGTCGGTGCGGTAGCCGAAGGTGGTCGAGTAGACGATCTGCGGGATGAAGCAGTCAGAGACCAGCAGTTCGCCAAAGTCTTCGGAGGCCGGGGTGCCATCGGGCGCGGGCGCCAGTTGCTCGTCCGCGTCGATTTCCATCGCCAGACCTTCGTCGCACAGGCGCATCGCGTCAGCGGCAACCACGTCCACGACGTCCCAAGTCACGTTGCCCGCTTCGTTCATCGCACGCAGTTTGGCCACGGCTTCGGCAGAGGATTCATCGTTGATGATCTTGACGCCGGTCTTTTCAGAATAGGGCTCGTGGTAAGCCTTCAGCTGGGAATGCGAGTAGGCACCACCCCAGGATACGATGGTCATCTCGTCAGCCATTTCAGCAAACGCCATCGGCGCGCACAGCGCCGTAGACGCGGCCAGGGCAGTCAGTTTGGTGAGTTTCATAAACACTCTCTCCTTGTTGATCTTGAATTTACGTCATTTCCCCCGGTCACTTTCACGCCGGGGGTTACTTCGCTGCGCGTGGCCGTCAGGCGTCCAGCGCGCGGCAATCTTCGGGCAACCAGCCGATTTCGATCTGCTGACCCGGCTTCAGGCGCACCTGGTCAGGCGCGTTGCGCGTCTTGATGATGAACTCATCATTGCCAGCCACCCGCAGGCGTGTACGGAAAATGTCACCCATGTAGATGAACTCCAGCACCTCCGCTTTCAGGGTATGCGCACCTTCCTGGAGACGCTCCTTGTTGTATTCGACCCGCTCAGGGCGGATGGAAACGCGGGTGCGTTCGCCGGGCTGCGAGACATTGACCGGCTTGCAGTCGATCAGTTCCCCACCATCGAGCTGCACCAACGCAAGACCGTTGTTGATCTCCTTGACGGTGCCTTCGAGGGTGTTGTTTTCCCCGATGAACTGGGCCACGAAGCTGTTCTCAGGCTCTTCATACAGAAGATCCGGCGGCGCCAGCTGCTGGATGCGACCGTCGTTGAATACGGCAACCCGGTCCGACATGGTCAGCGCCTCGGTTTGGTCGTGTGTCACATAGACCACTGTGATGCCAAGACGGTGGGCCAGGTCGGTGATTTCAAACTGCATTTTTTCGCGCAGCTGCTTGTCGAGCGCGCCGAGCGGTTCGTCCATCAGAACAAGCTCCGGCTCGAACACCAGCGCCCGTGCAAGAGCGACACGCTGTTGCTGACCACCGGACAACTGCGACGGGCGGCGCCCGCCGAAGGCACCCATCTCAACCATGTCCAGCGCGCGCTTTACCTTCTCTTCCCGCTCGGACTTGCCAATCTTGCGCACTTCCAGTGGGAAGCTGAGGTTCTCAGCAATGGTCATGTGCGGGAACAGGGCATAGTTCTGGAAAACCATGCCGATGCCCCGCTTGTGCGGCGGAATATTATTGATGGAAACCCCGCCCAGACGGATATCACCATGGGTGGCGGTTTCAAATCCAGCCAGCATCATCAGGCAAGTGGTCTTGCCAGAACCTGACGGCCCCAGCATGGTCAGAAACTCACCTTTTGGCATGACAAGGTTCAGGTCTTTTACGACTAGCGTTTCGCCGTCATAACTCTTTTGGACGCGCTCGAACTCTACGAACGCATCACTGTTTGACGCATCAGCCAAAACAGGCTCCCCGTGTTGATTTGGCAGTTTGTTCTGCACTTCTTTCACTGATGTAAACATACCCACCAAGGGGGATGCAACCGGATCGTCCTATCAGTGTTGAGCTTCAGCTTATGCTTCACCCACCGACAAACCGGATCATTTGCGACATATGAAGCAAAATTTACGACATGTTCACGATAACTGCGCTGCCAGCTGGTGAATTAGAAGAATATTTCGCACACCAAACAAAAAAAGCCTCGCATTCGCGCGCAGTTGCACCGATTGCGAGGCCCATATTTTTGGCGAATTGCAGGATTAGTAGGTTTTTTCGTGCCGATTTTGCCCCTCGAAGTGGGAATCAGGCGCTTTTCAGCAGGTCCTTTTCCTGAAGGGCGGCATAGCATTCATCCAGCGACAAGCGCGCTCGCGCGATCAGCGTTTCGATCTCTTCCGGAGTGATCACCAGCGGTGGAGAGATGATCATCCGGTCACCTACGTGGCGCATAACCAGATTATTGGCGAAGCAGCGCTCGCGGCAGATGTAGCCCACGGTGCCTGCAGGCGCCGCAAAAGCTGCGCGTTTCTCTTTGTTGGGCGTCAGTGCGATCGAGCCCATCATCCCAACAATCTTGGCCTCTCCCACCAGCGGATGGTCTGTAAGGGCTTCCCATTTTTCCTTCAGGTAAGGTGCCGCGACATCACTTACATGATCGATCACCTTCTCTTCTTCCAGGATGCGCAGGTTCTCAAGAGCGACCGCCGAGGAAACCGGATGCCCAGAATAAGTGTAGCCGTGGTTGAACTCATCTCCGCCGATCACGGCAGCGACCTCATCCGATACGATCGAGCCGCCGATCGGCGCATAGCCGGAGCTGAGCCCCTTGGCGATGGTCATGATGTCCGGTCGGATGCCCATGGTCTGACTGCCGAACCAGTTGCCGGTGCGACCAAAACCGCAGATCACCTCGTCAGCGATCAGAAGGATCTCGTATTTGTCGCAGATGCGCTGGATCTCAGGCCAATAGGTTGCCGGGGGCACGATCACTCCGCCCGCCCCCTGTACCGGCTCGGCAATAAAGGCTGCGACACGATCTTCGCCCAGCTCAAGAATGGCCTGCTCCAGCTCCTGCGCACGCTGAAGGCCAAAATCTTCGGGGGTCATATCACCGCCCTCGCCCCACCAGTTGGGCTGGTTGATGTGATGGATATCGGGGATTGGCAGGCCGCCCTGCTCGTGCATGGCGCTCATCCCGCCAAGACTGCCACTACCCACGGACGAGCCATGATAGGCGTTCTTGCGACTGATGATGATCGATTTGGTCGGCTTGTCCTTGCGCGCCCAATAATGCCGGACCATGCGGATGTTGGTGTCATTGGCCTCCGAACCGGATCCAGCAAAGAACACGTGGTTCAGATCGCCCGGCGCCAGTTCGGCGATCTTGTTGGCCAATGCGATGGCCGGCACATGAGTCGTTTGAAAGAACGTATTGTAATAGGGCAGCTCGCGCATCTGACGGGCGGCCACCTCGGCCAGCTCATCCCGGCCGTAGCCGATATTGACGCACCACAGTCCCGCCATGGCATCCAGGATCTGGTTACCCTCGCTATCTGTCAGCGTAACGCCCGACGCGCGCGTGATGATGCGGGCGCCCTTTTCAGCCAGTTCACCGTTTGCGGTAAACGGGTGCATGTGGTGTGCAGCGTCCAGAGCCTGCAGTTCGGCCGTCGGCATGTGATTGGTGATCGCATTCATGGGAGTCGCTCCAAAATAAGAGATTGGGCCCAGAATATGATCAAATTTCACAGTGTCAATCGAATCAGTTGCCCTCGGCCAGCCCCATGCTGACCTGCTCCATCCCCTGACAAACGTCCCGCTCCATCGCCAGGGCAGCCATTTCAGGATCCCTGCGGCGCAAGGCTTCAAGGATGTCCTTGTGACGGTCCGGAAAGCTCTGCGTTCCAAAGCGGCCGCATACCACCCGCAGCGAGGGACCGAACCGCAGCCAAAGCCTGTCAGCCAGATCAGTCAATATCGGCGCCGCCGCATGACCGTAAAGCGCCGTGTGAAAGCTGTAGTTCTGCGCCAGGTAGCCCGGCACATCTCCGGTGGAAATCGCACGGTCCAGATCGGTATCGATCCGCTCCAATTCAGCAATGTCATCATCTGAAATATTGACCGTCGCCAGCCTTGCAAGCTCACACTCTATTGTTTTTCTTGCAAAAATTAATTCATTGACGTCAGCGGGGGTGATCTGCGGAACCGATACGCGACGATTGCCCTGAAACACCAGCGCGCCGTCGGAGATCAACCTGCGGATCGCTTCACGAACCGGTGTCATCCCGGCATCAAGGGCAGCCGTCAAACCTTGGATTGTCACCGCCTGACCCGGTGCCAATTCGCCAAACAGGATCTGCGCCCGCAGCTGCTGATAGACGGCCTCATGAGCGGGCCTTTTTGCCGCGCCTTCATCTGCTGTTTGCGCCGAAGAACTGGTCTCTGTCACCTTTGTGGGTCCTCCTAAATTTTGGGCAGCTTGCACCAAACTCGCCTCAGTGAAAACATAAACAGTATTGCCCCAAGAGGCAAAACTTGATCAAATCCACCCGAGCCGGGCACGGAAACCGGCAGGCACAGGGAGATACTCATGACTTTCAAGACGATGACACTGACCGCCGTCGTTGCCCTTAGCAGCGCCGCCGCCGTCGCGGAAGAGGTGCGCGTTTACAACTGGTCCGACTACATCGATGAAGCGCTTCTCGAAAAGTTCGAAGCCGAAACTGGCATTAAGCTGGTTTATGACGTCTTCGACAGCAACGAGCTCTTGGAGACCAAAATGCTGGCGGGTGGCTCAGGCTATGATGTGGTGGTGCCCAGCGGCACCTTCCTTCAGCGCCAGATCATGGCGGGCGCATTCCAAAAGCTCGACATGTCCAAACTGCCCAACCACAAGAACATGTGGGACGTGGTCGAGGCCCGCACCGAACAGTACGATCCGGACAACGCCTACTCCATTAACTACATGTGGGGCACCACCGGGATCGGTGTGAACGTTGGCAAGGTCAAGGAGCTGCTGGGCGAAGACGCCCCAATCAACTCGCTTGAACTTGTCTTCAACCCGGCCAACATGGAAAAACTGGCGGAATGCGGTGTGCATTTCCTGGATGCTCCGGCAGAGATGATCCCGGCCGCGCTCAAGTACATCGGTGAAGACCCGGACAGCCATGACCCGGATGTGATCGCCAAGGCCGAGGACGTATTCATGGGCGTCCGCCCCTACATCCAGAAGTTCCACTCTTCCGAGTACATCAACGCCCTGGCAAATGGTGACATCTGCGTCGCTGTGGGCTGGTCTGGCGACGTGCTGCAGGCCCGTGATCGCGCGGCCGAAGCCGACAATGGCGTTGAAATCGCCTATAACGCGGCCGTCGAAGGGGCGCAGATGTGGTTCGACCAGATGGCGATTCCGGTGGATGCGCCGAACCCAGATGCAGCGCATAAGTTCCTGAACTTCATCATGGATCCGCAGAACATGGCGGATGCATCGAACTACGTCTACTACGCCAACGGCAACAAGGCGTCGCAAGAGTTCCTGGTCGAGGACGTGATCGGCGATCCGGCGATCTACCCGGATGAAGCCACGCTTGCCAACCTGTTCACCACCACGCCCTACGCCCCCAAGGTGCAGCGCGTCGTGACCCGCCTGTGGACCAAGATCAAATCGGGCACCTGATCCCGAGAAACTGATCCGGCAGGGCGCCTCCGTGCGCCCTGCACTTCAATGATCAAAACCCTTCAAAGAGGCCCAGCGCCGCTTTGAAAACGACCGCGCAGGGGGCCGGCTTGACACTTCCCGTATTCGAACCCTGGAACGATCCAAAGGAAAAACCCTTGATCGAATTCCAGAATGTCACCAAGCGCTTTGGCGACTTTACCGCAATCGACGATCTGACCATCGGCATCTACGAGCGGGAGTTCTTCGCGCTACTTGGACCGTCGGGCTGTGGCAAGACCACGCTGATGCGCATGCTGGCAGGGTTTGAAACCCCGACAGAAGGCAAGATCTTCCTGTCCGGTCAGGACATGGCGCCGGTGCCTCCGAACAAGCGCGCCGTGAACATGATGTTCCAGTCCTACGCACTGTTTCCGCACCTCAGTATCTGGGATAACATAGCCTTTGGTCTGAAACGCGAGGGACAGTCAAAAAGCGAGATAGAGACCCGCGTCAGCGACATGCTGCGCCTCACGCGGCTGGAGAAATTCGCCCGCCGCAAACCGCATCAGATCTCGGGCGGTCAACGTCAGCGGGTTGCGCTGGCCCGCAGCCTTGCCAAGGCGCCAAAGCTTCTCTTGCTGGATGAACCTCTTGGCGCACTTGATAAAAAGCTCCGTCAGGACACACAGTTCGAACTGATGGACATCCAGGAAAAGACCGGAACCACCTTTGTGATCGTCACCCACGATCAGGAAGAGGCGATGACAGTCGCCAGCCGGGTTGCCGTAATGGACAACGGCAAGATCATTCAAGTCGCCACCCCTGCCGACATCTACGAAGCGCCAAATTCAACCTACGTGGCTGATTTCATTGGCGATGTGAACCTGATCCAAGGCGCCGCGAAACCCACCAGCGAAGACACCTATGCTCTGCACTGGCGCGAGGGCGCGGAGCCGCTTACGGTCAAGACCACAACCAAGTTCTCGGATGGGCAAACCGCACACTTGGCGATCCGCCCCGAGAAGGTCACCATCTCTGCCGAGCGCCCTGAAAGCGCCGACAATACGGTTCAGGGCAAAATCCTCGACATCGCCTACCTCGGCAATATTTCCACGTATCACGTAGAGCTGCCCTCAGGCGCCGTGATCAAGGCACAGGCCGCCAACACGCGCCGCATTGCCCGCCGCTCCTACACATGGGAAGACACTGTCTGGCTGTCCTGGACGGCCACGGCAGGCGTTCTCTTGGCTGACTGATGCGCCGCTTTGCCCTGATCGCCATTCCCTATCTGTGGCTTCTGGCGCTGTTCCTGGTGCCCTTTGCCATCGTCCTTAAGATTTCACTGTCCGATGTGGCGCTGGCGCGCCCACCCTATATGCCACAATTCGACTGGGCGACGGGTATTTGGGCCTTCCTGTCCGAGCTGGACTTTGAGAACTTCGTTTGGCTGACGCAAGACGATCTTTATTGGAAAGCTTATCTCAGCTCGCTCCAGATTGCCTTCTTCTCGACACTGCTGACCCTTCTGGTGGGCTATCCCATGGCCTATGGCATGGCCCGCGCCCCCGAAGAATGGCGCGCCACGCTGATGATGCTTGTAATCCTGCCCTTCTGGACCAGCTTCCTGATCCGGGTCTATGCGTGGATGGGAATCCTGTCGAACGAGGGCTTCCTCAATCAGGCTTTGCTCTGGCTCGGCCTGATCAACGAGCCGCTGACGATTCTCAACACCAACACCGCCGTCTATATCGGCGTCGTCTACACCTACCTGCCCTTCATGATCCTGCCAATCTATGCAGCGCTTGAACGGATGGACGCTTCCCTCATTGAGGCAGCCGAGGATCTGGGGTGCTCGCGCCTGTCGGCTTTCTGGCTTGTTACCGTTCCGCTGTCAAAACCCGGCATTATCGCGGGTTGTTTCCTGGTGTTCATTCCGACCTTGGGAGAGTTCGTAATCCCGTCGCTCTTGGGCGGCTCTGATACGCTGATGATCGGCAAGGTCCTGTGGGAAGAGTTCTTCTCCAACCGCGACTGGCCAGTGGCCTCGGCCGTGGCCGTGGTGCTTCTACTGATCCTGATCGTGCCCATCGTACTGTTCCAGCGCAACCAGCAAAAGCAACAGGAGGCCGACCAATGAACAGGATGAGCTGGTTCAACACCGTCTCGCTGACGCTGGGGTTCGCTTTTCTTTATATCCCTATGGTGATCCTGGTGATCTTCAGCTTCAACGAAAGCAAGCTGGTCACAGTCTGGGCAGGCTTTTCGACCAAATGGTACGGGGAACTGCTGCAGAATGAGGCCTTCCTCAATGCCGCATGGGTCACGATCAAGGTAGCGGTTTTCTCTTCGACCATCGCGACCGTGCTTGGAACCATGGCCGCTTATGTCATGGTGCGCGGTGGGCGGTTCTTTGGACGGACCCTGTTCTCCGGCATGATCTACGCGCCGCTGGTGATGCCCGAAGTCATCACCGGTTTGTCGCTTCTCTTGCTATTTATCGGAATCGGCCTTGATCGCGGCGTCCTGACCATCGTTCTGGCTCATACAACCTTTGCCATGTGCTATGTCTCGGTGGTGGTCTCATCGCGGTTGGTGACTTTTGACAGGTCTCTGGAAGAAGCTGCGCTTGACCTTGGCTGTTCCCCGTCGGAAGCGTTTCGCCTTGTGACACTGCCGATCATCGCTCCTGCGGTGATCTCGGGCTGGCTTCTGGCCTTTACCCTGTCACTGGATGATCTGGTCATCGCCTCCTTCACCTCCGGGCCTGCGGCGACCACCCTGCCGATCAAGATCTTCTCGGCGGTGCGGCTGGGCGTCTCCCCTGAGATCAACGCGCTCTCGACCATTATGATCGCCATCGTAACCGTGGGTGTGATCACCGCCTCTCTCGTCACGAAACACCAAATGGTGCGTCAGAAGCGGGACGAACAAGCTGCGGCGCGCACCTGATGCGGCGGATCTTTTCGGACTATGCCTACGGGCCGGCCCCCCGCACAGGCTGCTGGTGGGATGAAACCATTGCAGCCCCCAACTGGCCCGCGTTGAACGGCGACACCCGTACAGAAGTCGCCATTATCGGTGGCGGCTTTACCGGCATCTCTGCCGCGCTCCATCTCGCAGAGGCCGGAGCAAAGGTTACCGTCCTTGAAGCCGAAACACCCGGCTGGGGCGCCTCTGGGCGCAATGGCGGCTTTTGCTGCCTCGGAGGAGCAATGCTGCCAGCGGACGCTATGCAGCGCAAATTCGGGGCTGAGGCCACCGAAACCTATGCAGCCGGAGAGCTGGCCGCCATCGACCTGGTGCGCGATCTGCTGGACCGGCACGAGATCGACGCGGACACCCATTCCAAGGGCGAAACTCGCATGGCGCACAGCCCCCGCGCCATGAAGGCCCTGCGCCGCGAGGCGGATGAGATCGCAGCAAACGGCGGCACGCCTCAGTTGTTGGAACAACGGGATCTCGCAGAGCACGGCCTGAATGGGCAATTCTTCGGGGCGCTGACCACGCCCGCAGGGTTTGGTCTTAACCCGCGCAAGTATCTCTTCGGGCTGGCACGCGTTGCAGAAGCTGCTGGTGCAAAGCTTTGCCAGAACACCCCCGTTACCGCACTATCGCAGGATTCAGGCGGTCATATCCTGACGACCCAGCGCGGGAGCCTGCGTGCCAAAAAAGTGATCGTCGCCACCAATGGCTATTCTTGGGACGGACTGCCCAAATGGCTATCGGGTCGCTACATCCCGGCGCAATCCACCGTCATGGTGACCCGCCCGCTGACAGATCCAGAATTGCAGGCGCAGGGCTGGTTCAGCGATCAGATGGCCTATGATACCCGCAATCTCTTGCACTATTTCCGCCTAATGCCGGACCGGCGTTTCCTGTTCGGCATGCGCGGCGGGATCTTTGCCTCACCCCGTGCCGAAGCCTCGATCCGGAGGCTTCTGCGTACACATTTCGAAAAGCTCTTCCCCGCTTGGCGTGATGTGGAAGGCACCCATTTCTGGTCCGGCATGGTCTCCATGGCGCGCAACCTTGTGCCCTTTGTCGGCCCGGTTCCCGGAGCGCAGGGGATGTTTGCCGGGCTTTGCTATCACGGCAATGGCGTTGCGATGGGCAGCTATGCGGGGCGGCTTTTGTCTGACTTGGTGCAAGGGAGGAAGCCGAACCTGCCCTACTCCCCAGTGATTCAGAGCATGGGCAAGTTTCCCTTCGGTCCCGCACGCCGGATTCTTGTCCCGCCCGCCTATGCCATGCTTGGGCTGATGGACTGAAGCGCTGCAATCTCCAGCTCCATCGCCTGCCGGTCCCTAGCCCCACCCCTTTCGGCTTTCCAGAGGCAATAGGCCGCCATGCGCCAATGAAACCACGGCAGCAAGGTGCGAAGACGCGCCGTGACCTGTGAATCCGGGTAGGCCGCAACAAATGCATCCGCCTCTTCAGCGCTCAACGGCTCACCACGATACAAAAGCTGCATGGCCGGCGAGAGGAACAGGGCCAGATCCTCTGCCGGATCCCCCAGTTTGGGGCATTGCCAGTCAATAAGGGTAAGCGTGCCATCATGCGCTACCAAGTTACCCGGCACCGGGTCGCCATGGATGAGCGTCTGGCGCTTGGCGGGAGGCACCTTGTGGCCAGGACGCAGGTCACGCAAGGCCTTTGCGGCGGCGCATTCGGCCAGAATTGCCTCTGTCTGCGCTTCGATCAGGGCACTGCCGTTTGCACCCTTGGACAGCCCCTCAAAGGCAGGTTGATCGTGCAGGCGTCCCAAGAGGCGGGCGACCGGGTCCGGGTCATGCTGCCATGGCGCTCCTTTCAGATGCGCATATGCCAGCCAGTGATGCCCTTCAAAACCGCCGAACCGCACCAGATGGGGCACCATCCCGGTGCCCGAAAGCGCCCGCAACGCAGCCACCTCACAGGCAGGGTCATTGGCAAAAAGCGGATTGGCACTGCTTTGATCATAGAGCTTCACCACAATGCGCCCCGTGCGCCACACATAGTTAGAGCGCCCACCGGTCAGGATCCGGGGCGCATCCACCTTTAGTCCCTGCCCCGTAAGGTGGGCAAAGAACCTGGAGTGAAAGTCGCAAGTCAAGGCTGACAGGGTCCGCTCCAATTGGCAAAGGCCCACGAGATGTGGGAGGTCACAAAGGCGCCTTGCCGCTGATCGCACGGACCCTGGCAGAAAAGATCAGGCGTCCGTGGACCGGTTGCGCAAGGCCGTCACAGAGGAGGCCAAGATCGCCGAGCCGCCCTCGGTTATCAAGACCACATCATTGCCCACCATCTGGGTTTCCTTCACCTCGGTATACACCTCGGCCAAATCGGTCAGCAGCACATCATCGCCTCTGCGGCTTTCGATGGTGAAGGTATAGCTGCCTTCCTCAACCGTGTTACCGTCCTTGTCGGTGCCATCCCAGGAATAAGGTTCTGCCGAAACGGGCAATGCGATCCGGTTGACCTCTGCTCCGTTGGAATTCCGCACGATCATCGTCACCGCATCAGCCGTAGCAGCAGGGTTGGGCGAAACAACCACAGGCGAGGTGCCGTTAAAATAACCCGGTGCGGAAACGCGCGCCTCCATGCCAACCCAGCCGGACATCGCGGCCATGTTGGACAGGCCCAGCTGGTTTTGCATGGCAACCAGCGTCTCATTGCCCTGAACCTGCTGTTCCACCATCGAGAACTGCGCCAACTGCGAGGCGTATTCGGTCGAATCAAGCGGCTCCAGCGGATCCTGATAGCGCGCCTGGGCTGTCAGCATCTTGAGAAAGGTTTCGAAATCCGACGTCAAACCCGTAGCGCCAGAGCCCTGGCTCTGGCTGCGGCTGGCTTGAGTGGTTGCCGCGGTACTTGCCGCGCTTACTGCATCAGTCATTGATTATACCCTCATATCCACGCCGGTCGTCCCCAGGCGAAGGTCTTGCATTTGTTTATCGGCAACCTCTTCAGCGGGTGCCATCTCAGTTTCTGCCCCACGAATACCTACAGAAGAGCCGGAGCCGTCGGCCAGGCTCTGCTCCGCCTGGCCGCCAAAGCCCGAATCACCGCTGCTGAATTCGAAAGAGATGTCTTGGAAGCCCATCCGACGGAACTCTTCCGCCAATTCATTGATATGGCGTCGCATGAGATCCCCGGTTTCCGGACGCTCTGTCTGGATGGTCATGACAATTCCGGCCTCACTGGTCGAAACGCGCATTTTCACGCGGCCCAGCTCCTCGGGGTTCAGAGACACTTCCATGTTGCGCTCACCCTTGGCGGCAAAAGCTTCAGCCAATTGCGTCGCGATCATGCGTGGAGTCTCCACCCGGTGTGTCGCGCCAGGCTGGATTACAGCCTCGGTCAGAAGCTGCGACAGACCAGGTAACTCTGCGGACAAAGATGTTTGGCCAGCCAGCGAATCGGCCAGAAGGGATGCAGACTGGGAAAGCTTCGCAGTGTCTGCCTGCAGGGTCTGAGCCAAAGACAGCGCCGCGTTAGCCGACGCCATGACGGCATTCGGTGCGTTGATGCCCGTGGCCGCAGCGCTGGCTTTGGCGACCGCGGCCGCGACCTGTGTTTCTCCGTCTCGCCCGCGATATCTGGACTGGCGCTTTTCTCCGGCTTCTGCGTTTTGCATCTGCATCTGGAATACGGTTTGAGACGCCGGTGTCGCGGCACCGTTCGTGGAACCCGCCGTGGTCGCTGGTATTGCGGTGCCTTGGCCTCGGCCCTCGGCTGCTTTTTCAGAAGAGGCGCGCAGCACCTCGCCGTTGGTCGCCCCCCCCGAATCGCCGCTCTTCGCTTGGTCACGGATCTGCGCCGCTGCCGACGCTTCCGCTGCTGCGCGCCCCTGAGCCTGAGAAATGGCCGATGCTGGCTGAGACTTTTCAACCTCCGCCCGACGGCCCTCACCCTGCAAGGCCTCAGACTGTACACGTCGTTCGGCTGCCTCTGCATCTGCTGGAGCCGTAACCTCAACACTCGCCTTCTGAGCGCTCATGCTTTCCGGCGAGAGCTTTGCGTCAGTTGGACCCGCGCCCACTCTTTGAGAACCACTGACCCCCGGTAGGGCATCCCGCACTGCACTGCGTTTGTCCCCTGCCGTACTGGCAGAGGTCTCCATATCACCTGCAGTTTGTGCGACTGACGTCGAAATTGCAGGGTCCGATTTGCCCTCTGAACCGCCATGAAGCGTGCCAAACTTGGACAGCGTAGGCTTTTGATCGACGGGTTCCGCCGCTTCAACAGCGACCTTCTCGCCTCCGCCCTCGGTCTGGGCCTCGCTTGCGTCCGCAGAGCCTCCCGCCGTCTGACTACTGTGCTCCTCTGAAGCGCCAGCTGCTGCGTTTTGCTCCGTTTGATTTAGTCGCGACTGCGCTTCCGTTTGCGATCTGGGGCGGGTGTCTTCGACGTGATCCGCAAAAGATCGGTCCTTTGGCGTGTTCGACGAAGATTTGGACGCATCCTGCGCCGGTGGTGCCTTGGTCCCCTGGGCTCCGCCGAGGGCCTGGCCAATGAGTGATGTGCTGTGCATGGGCTTCCAGACGTTCTATCTCGATGCAAACGGTCTACAGCAAAGCGGTTACGGCAATTTTAACCGGTTCTATCGCAGTCTCTGAAAAATCGAAGCAATTCGAAACTTCTTTCAAACCGAGGCCAAAATGCCGGATCCGATTCAAATCTCTCAAATGACGCCCGCGTCAAAGTCAATGCCGACCACCAGGTCGCATGCTGCCCAAGAAGACCCTCTGCGCAAGGCCGCTATGGACCTAGAGGCTTCATTTCTCGCGGAAATGTTGAAGTCTGCAGGTCTTGGGGAATCACGGGAAGGCTTTGGCGGCGGCGCCGGAGAAGATCAGTTTTCTAGTTTCTTGGTTCGCGCCCAGGCCGAGCAAATCGCAAAGGCAGGCGGCATCGGCCTGGCCGAATCACTGTACCACGCCCTGAAGGAGGCTCAGAATGACCAACCATAACCCCCAAACCTACATCGATGAGCTGGACCGCATTCTGGATGAGGAACGCGCAGCCCTCATGGAAGGCGATCTTACAAAGCTGGAGAAAATCCTGGCCCGCAAGGAAGACGCCATCGACCAGCTGAACACCATCTCTGATCTGGAGCGAGATACACTTGCCAAGGTGCAGACCAAAGTGATGCGCAATCAGGATATGCTGGAGAGCGCGATGGAAGGCATCCGGTCCATCGCAGCCCGCATGGCCGAACTGCGCCGCGTACGTAAAGGACTGGATGTCTATGACAGCACAGGCCGCAAGACACGCTACGGTACGCGCCTCGACCAGAAGTTGGAGAAGCGTGCGTAAGCCGGTGCAATTTAGGAAAAATTCTACGGATTGGAATTTGGCGCATTAGCACTCCCTTAGCAAATATCGCGGCAAAGTCCTCTTGCACCTCGACAAACGGGGTGGCGCGAAAACCGGTCGGTTGAACGCATTGTCAGAAAGACGTCAGAGAGCGCCCTTCGGGGCAGGGAAAATCAGAGGCCAAAGGCCTCTTCGCTAAAGGAATATAAGCTATGACCAGCATTCTGACCAACAACGGCGCAATGGTTGCGCTGCAGACCCTGAAGACCATCAACAACAACCTGGAGAGCACTCAGAACGCTATCTCCACCGGTAAAGAGGTTGCTTCCGCCAAGGACAACTCGGCCATCTGGGCGATCTCCAAAGTTATGGAATCGGACGTTGCAGGCTTCAACGCCGTGTCCGACTCTCTGGCGCTGGGTGAATCCACTGTGGCGGTTGCAACCGCCGGTGCTGAGCAAATCACCGAACTCCTGAAAGAGATGAAGGAGAAGGTGGTTGCGGCAACTGGTGAAAACGTCGACAACGACAAGATCACTGCTGACGTTGACGAGCTGAAGAACCAGATCACCTCGATCATCTCCGCTTCGCAGTTCAATGGTGCAAACCTGCTGAACAGCGCTGGTGGTGACATCACCGTTCTGTCCTCGCTCGACCGTGACTCCACTGGCGCCGTTACTTCGGCCAACATAACTGTTTCGTCAGTTGATTTCGAGTCCAACCTGGACCTGACCACCGTTGATGTGTCTTCCTCGACTGCTGCCGATGCATCGATCAGCGAGATCGAAGCACTGATCCAGACTGCAGTTGACGGCGCTGCCGCACTGGGCGCATCCGCTGCCCGGATCGAAAAGCAGTCCGAATTCGTGTCGAAAGTGACCGACGCGATGAAGAGCGGTATCGGCTCGCTTGTGGATACCGACATGGAAGAAGCCTCCGCACGACTGAAAGCTCTGCAGACGCAGCAGCAGCTTGGCGTACAGGCTCTCTCTATTGCCAACTCGGCACCGCAGACCCTGCAGCAGCTGTTCCGTTAAACGGCTTGATCCGGGGCGCGCCAGGCGCGCCCCGGTCCTCTATTCTCAGAGAACCTGAAGAAACAGTACGTTAGGAAAACACGTGAATGCCCTTCTGAATGCGAAGCGCGCCTATTCGGCGGCAAAAGCCCCGACACGCACACCGAAAGACCTGGAGTTCGAGGCGATTGCTCGGATTACGCACCGCATGATTAGCGCATCAAAGCAGGGGCCAGAGGGATTTTCTGCACTTGCCGAAGCGCTGACTGAAAATCGCAAACTGTGGCAGATTTTTCAAACAGATGTCACCAGCGCGGACAACGGACTTCCCGAAGACCTGAAAGAGCAGATCCTCTATCTCGCGGCGTTCACAACTCAGTACACCAGCCGGATCCTGGCCCGCAAAGCGGGAGTCGGCCCCCTGGTAGAAATCAATACGGCCATCATGCGTGGCCTGCGCAGCGGAGCATCCTGAATATGAGCGGTCTGGTCCTCAAACTTGCCCCAAAAGAACGCGTCCTCGTGAACGGCGCGGTTATCGAGAACGGAGATCGACGCAGCCGTCTCTCCATCGTCACACCTGATGCCAACATCTTGCGTTTGCGGGATGCGATTCATCCCGAAGAAGCCAATACCCCGGTACGACGTGTCTGCTATGCAGCACAGCTTGTACTGTCTGGTGATGTTGATCCCGAAGAGGACCGGCTCCCGATGCTACGCCGCATCGAAGAGTTGAGCCAGGTTTTCACGGATTCCGACAGCAGAGCAGCCCTGGCCGAGGCCACGGATTCGCTGCTGAACAACAACCACTATCGCTGCCTCAAGGCACTGCGCGCCCTATTGCCGCGTGAAGAGCGCCTGATGGCCATTCGTCCGTCATGATACTGTATCAGCCGATCATACCCACCGATGGCATTGCAGGATGGAAATTCCTGCAATCCACCTACGACAAGCAGTTTGATACCTTTTCGAAGGATCCTGTTTTGTCCCGGGAAAGCGACTATTTTCTCGAGAATATCGGTAAGGTGAAAACGGCTTCAGATCTGGTCAAAGACACGCGGCTTCTGGGCATCGCTCTTGGTGCCTTTGGCCTTGATGATCAACTTCCGATGAAAGCACTCGTACAGCGCGTGCTCGAAGACGGCTCTTCGGCTGATGATGCTCTGGCTGTTGATTGTCACTGAGAACTGACCCGGTAGCCCTATAAATTGTCACTGAGAATTGACCCATGTGAACACACTTCCCCGACGGTTTTGGTTGGGGGGATTAGGAGTGATCGACATGGGATTTTTGAGTGTCATTCGACGCTGGGCATTGCGTGACAAAATGCCAATCAGGGAGATTGCCCGGCGGACGGGTTTGTCTCGGAACACGATCAAGAAGTATCTGCGTGAAGGTGCGGTGGAACCGCAGTTCAAGACGCCCAAGCGTCCAAGCAAGCTGGACCCCTACGCGGATCGGCTGTCAGCCTGGCTTTTAATCCAGACGCGGAAGTCACGCAAAGAGCGGCGGACAGTGAAGCAAATGCATGCTGATCTTGTGAAGCTGGGATATAATGGTTCCTATGAACGCGTGGCAGCTTTCGCCCGGGCATGGCGTGAAGATCGGCATCGAGCGGAACAGACGACGGGGCGCGGCACCTACGTGCCTTTGGTGTTCGCGCCCGGCGAAGCCTTCCAATTCGATTGGAGCGAGGACTGGGCCAACATCGGCGGTGAGCGCGTCAAACTTCAGGTCGCTCATATCAAGCTATCGCACAGCCGCGCTTTCTTGGTGCGGGCCTACCCGCTGCAAACGCACGAGATGCTGTTTGACGCCCACTGGCATGCATTCCGCGTGTTCGGCGGTGTGCCTGGTCGCGGGATCTATGACAATATGAAGACCGCCGTTGATCGTGTGGGCAAAGGCAAGCAGCGGGACGTCAATGCACGCTTCAAGGCTATGGCCAGCCACTACGTGTTTGAGCCCGAGTTCTGCAATCCGGCGGCCGGTTGGGAGAAAGGCCAGGTTGAGAAGAACGTGCAGGATGCGCGCAACCGCATGTGGCAGGTCATGCCGGTCTGCGCCGATCTGGCAGAGCTGAACCAATGGCTTGAAGATCGCTGTATCGCCCTTTGGACAGAGACGCCGCACAAGGCTTTGCCGGGGTCCATCGCTGACGTGTGGGAGGCCGAGAAGCCTACGCTGATGGCACTGCCGCCGGCATTCGATGGCTTTATCGAACACAGTAAGCGTGTGTCACCCACATGCCTGATCACTTTCGAACGCAATCGCTACAGCGTTCCCGCCAGCTTTGCGAACCGCCGTGTCAGTTTGCATGTCTATCCCGAACGGCTGATCGTGGTCGCTGAAGGGCAAACGGTTTGCAAGCATGCGCGGATCATCGAGCGGTCTCATCGCAAGCCCGGCAAGGTCATCTATGACTGGCGCCACTATCTCGCTGTTATCCAACGCAAACCGGGCGCACTTCGGAATGGTGCGCCGTTCACGGAGATGCCGGATGCCTTCCGTCAATTGCAGGATCACATGCTGCGTAAAGAAGGCGGTGACCGAGAGATGGTCGACATTCTGTCTTTGGTCCTTCAGCACAACGAAGAGGACGTTTTGTGTGCAGTGGAGCTGGCACTTGAAGCAGGCGTCCCCACCAAGACGCACATCCTGAACCTGTTGCATCGATTGATCGACCGCAGACCGACAGATCACCCCGAGGTCGATCCGCCGGACGCACTGGCATTGCAGACAACGCCAGTGGCCAACGTCGGTCGCTATGACGGGTTGCGACAGACTGAGGAGAAGCGCCATGCGTCATGACCCAGCAGGAGCCTCTATCGTCATCATGCTGCGCAGTCTTAAGCTCTATGGCATGGCAAATGCGATTGAAGACTTGGTCGCCCAGGGCGCGCCAGCGTTCGAAGCTGCCACACCAATGCTGTCACAGCTGCTCAAGGCCGAGATCGCCGAACGCGAGGTACGGTCCATCGCCTACCACACGAAGGTCGCCCGCTTCCCCGCATACAAGGATCTGACGGGCTTCGACTTTGCATCGAGTGAGATCAACGAAGCGACAGTGCGGCAGCTACACCGATGCGAGTTTATCGAAGCGGCCGAGAATGTCGTTTTGATCGGCGGTCCCGGAACGGGCAAGAGCCACACAGCCACAGCAATCGGCGTCCAAGCCATCGAACATCACCGGCGTAAGGTGCGCTTCTTCTCGACCGTGGAATTGGTCAACGCGCTGGAGCAGGAGAAGGCGCTTGGTAAGGCAGGGAAACTGGCTGAGATGCTGACGAAGGTCGACTTGGTCATCTTGGACGAACTCGGCTACCTGCCGTTCAGTTCATCTGGCGGGGCGCTGCTCTTCCATCTGCTCAGCAAGCTCTACGAGCGCACCAGCGTCATCATCACCACAAACCTCAGCTTCTCAGAATGGGCGCAGGTCTTCGGGGATGCAAAGATGACAACCGCGCTCCTCGATAGGCTGACTCACCGCTGCCACATCCTCGAAACCGGAAACGACAGCTACCGCTTCAAGGCCAGCGCTGAGGCTGCAAAAAAAACACGAAAGGAGGCCAAAACATTGACCGCGTCATAAACCACGACGCATAACTGAGGGTGGGTCAAATCTCGGTGAAAATACCGGGTCAGTTCTCAGTGACAATCAACAGTGTTGCATCCGCCCGTGAATGGGACAGTTGCCAAACAGGGTTCTTGGCCAAGACGAGCGGCTGCGAACGGGTGTGGCCACCGATTGCAATGCCATTGGAAACTGTGCCGCTTACTCGCGCGACCATGCGGGTCAGATCACGAAACAAAGGGGTCGGCTCTGCCGTACCATCGACAAAAAGAGGCGCGTCTTCGGTATCGAACAGCTCGATGATCAGACCCTCGTCAGAAACACGCGTCACGATGTGGCGGGCCAGATCGGTCGCCACCATGCTTTCACCGCCCCGACCGCGCAGTTCCTCTTCGATGACGCGGAAAATCTCTTCCTGGGCTGCTCGCTCATCCTCGCTGACGACTCCGGTTTCCCCTTGAGCCTGCCTTGCATTCATCGGATTCTGATCCGTGGCACCTGTTCCGCTTTGCGGTTTGATGTCCTCGGTGAACATGCTGTCGCCACTGAAGGCGCCATTACCACCGCCCGAAACACGGCTCAGCGGGATGGAGGGCGAGAAGTAATCCGCCAAACCTTTTCGCTGTTTTTCGGTTGTGGCGTTCAGCAGCCACATGAGAAGGAAGAAAGCCATCATCGCGGTCACGAAGTCGGCATAGGCCACTTTCCATGCGCCGCCATGGTGGCCATCTCCACCACCAGACTTTTTCTTCTTGATAATAATCGGAGCTGCGTTGCCTTGAGCGCTCATATCAACCACCACTTTTTTCACCCACAACTGGGGTATCAGGCGGTTCGTTAAGCGGGCCTTAACAGCTAAAATTAGCGACTGTTAAGACCTCTAAACAAATGATTTATAGACATAAATATGTTCTTAAGAGGCAAATCGCGTCGGCCATGCGTCAACCTGATGTCAACCCTGTGTCACGAATGTGGCAGAGAGGGGATCCCGCCACACAAATGGCGGGATCAAAAGGCTGCATCAAACGTTCAAAAGGACATCGCCGAACGATTCGCGCAGCTTGTTCTTGAGAACCTTTCCAGTGCCGCCAAGGGGCAGGTCATCCGTGAAGACCACTTTGTCGGGGATCTGCCAGCTGGCCACCTTTCCATCATAATGGGCCAGCAGCTCTTCCTCGCTGAGGCTGTCGTCGCTACGCACCGCGATTACCACCGGTCGCTCATCCCATTTCGGATGACGCGCTGCTATGGCAGCGGCCTGGGCGATTTTGGGATGCGACATGGCGATGTCTTCCAGCTCCACGGTCGAGATCCACTCCCCGCCAGATTTGATAATGTCCTTGGAGCGATCACGGATGATCATATAGCCATCTTCATCAATGGTGGCGACATCGCCGGTGTCGAACCAGCCATCTTCGGTCAGGGCGCTGGTGTCGTGACCAAAGTAGGTATCAATGATCCAGTGCCCGCGGATCTGCAACTCTCCCTGGGTTTTGCCGTCTTCCGGCAGGCGCTGGCCTTTGTCATCCACGATACGTAGCTCAACGCCATAAGGCGGACGCCCCTGCCCTTCGCGGATCTTCCCCTGCTCTTCGACGCTCAGGTCGTCGTGCTTTTGCAGCAGGTTGTTGAGGGTGCCAAGCGGGCTGGTTTCGGTCATGCCCCAGGCGTGGATCAGCTCGACGCCATATTTGTCGCGGAAGGTGGGGATCATCACCGTCGGTAGGGCAGACCCGCCAACAACAGTGCGCTTCAGGCTTTCGGCCTTGCTGCCGGTTTTCTCAAGCGCTTGCAGCAGGCCCATCCAGATCGTCGGCACGCCCAACGCCAGGCTGACGCGCTCGCCGTCGATCAGCTTGACCAGGCTTTCGCCGTCCAGGTTCGGCCCCGGCAGCACCAGTTTCGCGCCCACAGCCGCTGTAATATAGGGAACCCCCCAGGCATTGACGTGGAACATCGGAACCACCGCCATCACCGTATCGCGGGCCGAGATCGCCAGCCCGTCCGGCTGGTTGCCACCCAGCGAGTGCAGCACGGTGGTGCGGTGCGTGTATTGCACCCCCTTGGGATTTCCGGTCGTGCCAGAGGTATAGCACAGGCTGGAGGGCGTGTTTTCGTCCAGCTCGGGCCAGGTATTGTCATCGCTTTCGGCAGCCAGCAGCTCATCGTAGAACAGGATGCCCGGCACCGCCTCGGCGGCGGCCTCATCGCGGGGCCCCATCAGGATGACGTGCTTGAGCGTGGTCAGATGCTCTTTCAGCTTACCCACCGCAGGCACGAAGGTCGCATCGATGAACAGCACCTGATCGTCAGCGTGATTGATGATGTAGATCAGCTGCTCCGGCTTCAGGCGCGGATTGATCGTATGACAGATCATGCCGCCACCAGCGACGCCAAAGTAGATCTCAAGATGGCGGCGGTTGTTCCATGCTATGGTGCCGCAGCGCTCCCCTTCCTTGATGCCAAGGCGTTTCAGCGCGGCCGAGAGTTTGCGGGCATTCGCCTCGATCTCACCCCAGTTGGAATGCACCACCTCGCCCGAGGTCTCTACCGAGGTCACGGTGGTGTTGCCGTGGTAGCGGCCCGCATGTTCGATCAGTGAGCTGATCGTCAGCGGTTTGTGCATCATCTTGCCAAGCATATCGCTTTGCTCCTCCAAATTTCACTCGGCGGCCAGGGCCGCCCGGTTGCGGATCATATCCGCGGCTTTTTCCGCGATCATGATGGTCGGGGCGTTGGTATTGCCGCCGATCAGCCGAGGCATGATCGAAGCATCCACAACGCGCAGCCCCTCCATGCCGCGTACTTTCAGTTCCGGATCGACGACCGCCATCTCGTCCTGCCCCATCCTGCAGGTTCCCACCGGATGATAGATCGTATCCGACCGGGCGCGGATGTGCTGCTCCAACGCTGCGTCATCCGGTTCTCCTTCGATGAACAGCTCTTTGTGGATGTAGCCCTGCAAGGGAGGCGTCTCCATGATCTGCCGCGTCTTGCGGATGCCCTTGATCATTACCGCCAGATCCTCGGGATCCGACAGGAATTGCGGATCGATCCGGGGCGGCGCCATCGGGTCGGCGGAGGTGAGTCCCACCGATCCACGTGATTTTGGGCGCAGCACGCAGACATGGCAGCTGAACCCATGCCCCATATGCAGCTTGCGCGCGTGATCGTCGACGATTGAGATAACGAAATGCAGCTGCACATCAGCGCGATCCAGCGTCGGGTCGGTTTTTAGGAACGCTGCCCCCTCCGCAAACGGCGTAGCCAGCATGCCCTCGCCTCTCTTGCGCCAGTCATTGATGTGTTTCAGCAGATTGACGCTGCCGGGCAGCGAGATCCCGAAATTGTCCCGATCCTTGCTTTTGTAGGCGAGGGTGAAATCAAGGTGGTCCTGCAGGTTCTGCCCGACACCCGGCAGCTCATGCACCATGCCAATGCCATGCGGCGTGATATCCTCGGGCCTTCCAACACCCGACAGCTGCAAAAGTTGCGGCGAGTTGAAGGCGCCACCGCAGAGGATCACCTCACGCCGCGCATTGACCGTCTCATTCTGGCTTCCCTTGCGATAGGCCACGCCGGTAGCCCGCTTGCCCTGAAAGAGAACCTTGGTGGCATGAGCGCCGGTAATCACGGTGAGGTTGCTGCGCTCCATCACCGGATGCAGATAGGCGGCGGCGGCCGAGCAACGTTCCCCGTTTTTGGCCTCCTCATGGAACTGCGTCACCTGATAAAGGCCGATCCCCTCGTTGTCGCCCGCGTTGAAATCCTCAACCTCGCGGATCTGCAGCGCCTTCCCGGCCTCGACAAAGGCGCGTGTGATCGGGCGCGGGGATTTCTGGTTGCTGACCTGCAAAGGGCCATCGCTCCCATGGGCCTCATCTTCGCCGCGCTCGTTATTTTCGGCGCGCTGGAAATAGGGCAACACATCCTGCCAACCCCAGCCGGGACAGCCGAGCGACGCCCATTCGTCATAATCCCCTGCATGACCGCGTATATAGAGCATGGCATTGATCGCACTGGAGCCGCCCAGTGCCTTGCCGCGCGGCTGGTAACCTTTGCGCCCATTCAGGCCCGGTTGTGGTACAGTCTCGAAGGCCCAGTTGTTGATCTTTGGCCGCCCCGGCAGCATCGCCACCACCGCCGCAGGCGCGCGCACCAGGATGCTGTCACCGCGTCCGCCGGCCTCCAGCAGGCAAACGCTGATATTCGGATCCTCGCTGAGCCTTGAGGCCAGCGTCGAGCCTCCAGATCCCCCCCCAACAATCACATAATCAAATTGCATCGCTTCCCCTCCCAAGGTTGCATTTGATTCAAAGTGAACTCGGGAAGGGGCAGCCTGTCCATCTTTTCTCTACGTAAGGACGATCCTAGCCGTCTTCCTTTGCCCCTGTCACAGGGCGCGCCGAGGTGGCATAGCGCTCTGAGGCCTCATAGTAGTCGTCAAACCCGATGCGCCGACGCAGATCCATGAATCCCATCAGGTTGCTGCGCGGCTGGCCTGCTTTCATCTCGGCCAGCGTCTGCACCATCGCCTGCATGGCCGAGGCCATCAGCGACAGCGGATAGGCGGCTATGCGATAGCCGATCTCCTCCAGCGCCTCGGGCGGCAGGTCGGGGGTTTCACCACCTTCGACGATATTGGCCATATTTGGCGCATCCGTCGCGGAGCAGACCTCGCGCATCTCCGCCTCGGAGCGGGGTGCCTCAACAAAGATGATGTCGGCGCCCAGCTCGCGGAACTTCTGTGCGCGGGTCAAAGCCTCGCCCAGCCCGTGATCGTGGCGGGCATCGGTGCGCGCCAGGATCAGAATGTCCTGACCTTCATTGCGGGCATCGACGGCGGCGCGGATGCGGTCGTAGGCTTCCTCCCGGCCCACCACGGCCTTGCCCGGCGTATGGCCGCAGCGTTTGGGCGCCAGCTGGTCCTCGATCATCACGGCGGCGCAGCCAGCATTTGCCATGCCCTGTACCGTGCGGCGCACATTCATCGCATTGCCATAGCCGGTGTCGCCATCGGCAATCAGCGGCATGGTGATGGCACCCGCGATATTGCGGGCCTGATCCAGCACCTCGCCATAGCTCATCAGGCCCAGATCGGGCGCTCCGATCCGCGAGGCAGAGGCGCCGAAACCGGTCATGAAGGTCAGGTCGAACCCGGCCTGCTCAATCAGCTTGGCCGAGAGCGCATCATAGGCGCAGGGCATGGTGTGCAGGCGGGACTGCGCCAGAAGGGCGCGGAGGGTGTCAGCAGGGGTCGTCATATCGCTCACAGTTTGAAGGGAATATAAAGGGCGAGGTCAGGCACGAGATAGAGAAGGGCTGCGCAGAGGAACATCAGCACAAGGAAAGGGATCGCTCCCCGTGCCACGTCCCCGAGGGTTGCGCGGGCCACCGCCTGGATCACGTAGAGGTTCAACCCCACGGGCGGGGTGATCAGGGCCGCCTCGACCATGATCACCATGAAGACACCGAACCAGATCGGATCGAACCCAAGGCCCATGGCCGCAGGCAGCAGCACCGGTGTCATGATCAGCACCATCGACAGCGCCTCAAGCACAAGCCCCATGACCACGAGGATCGCAGCCACCAGCAGAACGAACATCACCGGGCTGGAAACGGCCTCCGAGATAAAGGCGCTTATGTCCTGCGGAATGCGGTAAAGAGTGATTGCCTTGCCAAAGACCTTCGCGCCCGCGATGATCAGCAGGATGGCAACGGTGGTGGCCATACTGTCCATCGCCGCCTCCCAGAAGGCCTTCCAGGTCAGGGTGCGCAGGATGAACGCGGTGATGACAACAGCAAAGGCAAAGCCGATGGCGGCGGCCTCGGTCGGGGTGAAGGCACCGGAATAGATGCCGGCCACCACAACAGCCGCAAGCGCCATTGAGGGCAGTGCGCGTAAGGTAGCCGCGCGGCGCTCGGCGCCGCTGGCTTTTTCACTTCGGCCCATGCCCTTCATCGAGGCATAGATCATCGAATAGCCGGAAAAGAGCACCAAGAGCGCCAGACCGGGGCCAACCCCCGCAAGGAACAGCGCAATCACCGATTCCTCGGTCACAAAGCCGTAGACGATCATCGGTATCGAGGGCGGGATCAGAATACCCAGCGTGCCGCCCGCCGCCAGCAGCCCGTAAACGAAGCGCCGCTCGTAGCCGCGGTTGATCATTTCCGGGATGGCGACGGTGCCAATGGTGGCGGCCGTCGCCACAGAGGATCCGGAAATCGCCGCGAACAGACCGCAGGAAATTACCGTCGCCACCGCAAGCCCGCCGGGCCAATGCCCCACCCAGGCCTGCACGGCGGCATATAGGTCGCGGCCAACGCCGCCTTTAAGCAGCACATTCGACATCAGAAGGAACAGTGGCACCGCCAGAAGGATGAACCCGTCCAAGGTGGACAGCACCGCCTGCGGCGCCATCAGCGGGGAGAAGCCGCCAAAGATCAGCAGCGACAAGCCAAGCCCACCAAGGGCAAAGGCCACCGGGACACCGATCAGCAGAAGGCCGAAAAGCGCCAGAAGAATAAGGAAAACAGTCATCAGTCGTGCTCTCCTTCAGCCACGATTTGCCCCTGCAAAGCGCGAACTGTTTCGATCACCGCCTGGATCAGCAGGATTGCAAACCCGAAGGGCAGTGACAGTTCCACGTACCACATGGGCATATCCAGCATGGTGCCTGTGGTGCGGCCTCGAACAAAACTGTCATGGAAAATCTCATAGCCGTAGACCAGAACGATGGCCGAGAAGACCGCGACCGCAGCCATGGCGAAGACATCCGCCGCCAGCCTTGGCCCCCTTGGCAGGTTTGCGATCACGGCGGTGATACGGATATGGCGCCGCTCTCTCAGACACCAAGGCGCGGCAATGAGCGATCCCCAGATCAGGCAGAACTGGCTCAGCTCTGCCGCCCAGATGGTGGGCCGCACAAAGAAATAGCGGGCCAGCACCTCGTAGGTGAGCATGATCCCGGCAAGAACGAATAGGACCGCCGCCACAAGGGCCAGCGCGGTCACGAACCTGGCAAATACGTCCATGGAATGTCCCGAAGAATAGAAGCGGACCAGCCCACGATGGCGAGGGCTGGTCCGGGATGGTCAGGTTCAGAAGCTTTCGGCAGCAGACAGGATCTGCGCACCCAGCTCTCCGGCCTTGGCGCGGAAGCCGTCATAAACAGGGGCCGCGGCTGCCTTCCAAGCGGCGATTTCTTCATCCGTGGGCATGTAGATGGTCATGCCCGCCTTTTCAGCCTCGGCATAGGCCGCAGCCTCGATCGCGGACATCTCGTCCCGCACCGAGATCTCGGCCTTGCGCGCGGCATCCGCCATGATCTTTTGGTGTTCGGGCGACAGACCATTCCACCAGTCGGTGTTGGCCACCACGATGAATTCGATATCAGCGTGGTTGGTGACGGTGATCGTGTCCATGACTTCCCACAGTTTACGCGATTTCACGCCCGAAACGCCGGTCATACCGATATCCACGGTGCCGCGCTGATAGGCCAGATACTGCTCGGACCCCGAGATCAGCGTCGGCGCGCCGCCGGTTGCGGTCACGAAATCGCCCAGCGTCTTGCCGAAGACACGCGCCTTCTTGCCCTCCATATCGGTGGGTGTCTTCACCGGACCGCCCTGCGACAGCATGATCGCGCCGCCATAGGCCTGCCACCACAGCACCGTTGCCCCGGTGTCGGCAATCGCAGCATCGATGGGGCCGCGCACCGGGCTGCCGGGTTCGACCGCCTTGCGCACTTTGTCTTCGGAGTTGAACAGGAACGGCATGTAGAACACATCCACCGCCGGGATGTCACCCACATAGCGGGTCAACGAGGCCACGCCCATCTCGATTGCACCGGATCCCACGGCAGAGGGCACTTCCTTATCCTTGTAAAGCTGCGCCGAGTCATAGATCTCAACCGCGATGTCCCCGCCCGAGGCTTTCTCCACCTCTTCCTTGAACATCAAAAGGTTCTGCCCAAGGTGGCTTTTAAGCGGCAGTTGCAAAGAGATGCGCGCAGTCACATCGGCAGCAAAGGCGGGCATTGCAGTGCACAGCGCCAGGGCGGCGCCAGTCAGCGTCGAAGTCAGTTTCATGAATTTTCCTCCCTTAATAAAATGATGTTCCATCAAGGGCTTACCCTTGGTCAAGGAAAATGGCGTAAGCGTTTTAGGTGCGATATTCGAACCCTCAATTTTGCATTAAATTCAATAATTTGGAACAATGGGGCCAGTGAAATAAATTTTGAAATTCAACCTCCTCTCGCCGCTCTCACAGCAGAATCCGGGCAAAAAGTGAGGGCAAACTGCCCGCAGGTCGCCAAACGCCGCGCCAAAGGCGCGGCGTTTGGCCCAACGGGAGAGGATCATCCGGCGGATGTCCGATCCAGGCGGGAGAGCCCCCTTGGCTCTTAGCCCAACACAGCCCTTACCGCGCGCGCCGTCGCAGCAACCACGGTGTCGGCCTCGTCGCGGCTCAGGCAGAAGGGCGGCGCAAAACCTAAGATGTCACCCTGCGGCATGGCGCGGGCAATCACCTTATCCTGCTCCAAAAGCTTGGCCGCGATCTGTGGGCCTATCTTGTCAGTCGCGTCATAGAAGCTGCGGCTATCGCGGTCTTTCACGAATTCCACCGCACACAGCATGCCTTCGCCCCGGATGTCACCCACATGGGGATGATCGCCCAGCGCATCCTTCATCGCCTGGTTCAGATAGGCGCCCACGCTGCCTGCGTTCTCCACAAGGTTCAACGCGTCAATCAGCTTGAGGTTGGCAACACCTGCAGCCGCACCAATAGGGTGTGCCGAATAGGTCCACCCGTGGCCGATAGGCCCGTTCTCATCGGTGCCCTGCTCGAGCACCTTCCAAACCTGGTCGGAAACGATCGAACCGGACAGCGGCGCATAAGCCGAGGTCAACCCCTTGGCGATGGTGATGATATCCGCCTTGATCCCGTAGTGATCGCTGCCGAACATGGTGCCAAGGCGCCCAAACCCCGTGACCACCTCATCGGCCACCAACAGGATGTCGTGTTTCTTCAGCACGGCCTGGATCGCCCGCCAATAGCCTGCCGGAGGCGGTACAATGCCCCCCGTTCCCAGAACCGGCTCACCGATAAAGGCTGCAATGGTGTCCGCACCTTCACGCTCGATCAGCGCCTCCAATTCGGCGACACAATGCGCCACGAACTGCTCTTCGGTCTGGCTCTGGTCTTCGCGGCGGAAGTAATAGGGCGCATCTGTGTGCACCACCTGCGCCAACGGCAGATCGAACTTCTTGTGAAACAGCTCAAGACCCGTCAACGACCCCGTCACCAGCCCCGAGCCATGATAGCCGCGCCAGCGCGAGATGATCTTCTTCTTCTCGGGTCGTCCCAGGATGTTGTTGTAATACCAGATCAGCTTGACGTTGGTTTCATTGGCGTCCGAGCCACCAAGGCCGAAATAGACCTTGGACATATTGGCCGGCGCCCGGTCGAGGATCATCTTCGACAGGGTGATCGAGACCTCGGTGCCATGGCCAACGTAAGAGTGGTAATAGGCCAGTTCCCGCGCCTGATCTGCAATCGCCTCGGCGATCTCCTGGCGGCCATAGCCCACGTTCACGCA
Organism: Phycobacter azelaicus; assembly: GCF_014884385.1. NCBI lineage: Bacteria > Pseudomonadati > Pseudomonadota > Alphaproteobacteria > Rhodobacterales > Roseobacteraceae > Phycobacter > Phycobacter azelaicus. The sequence continues at coordinate 952,025 of NZ_WKFH01000003.1, forward strand.
GTAAAGCCCGGCAAAGGCATCCAGCAGCCTGGTGCCGTCGCGATCCTCGATGTGAACGCCGCTTGCGGTCTTGATCACGCGGGTAGCGCTTTCTCCGCGTGCATGCTGTGCCAGATGCGTGGAGGGGTGAAAGAAATTGTCACGGTCCCACTGGTCCAGTTGATCGTTCTTCAGCATGATTTGTCCTTCTTTGGTTTCCGGCGCATACTGCGACCGGATGTATTCGATTTTGCTTCGAATGCCTGCGACAGCAAAGCTCAGGCCCAGTCGCGGCAGATGTATTTGACCTCCGTGAACTCCTCCATCCCGAGGCGTGCCCCCTCACGCCCGAGGCCAGACTGCTTGGCCCCGCCAAAGGGGATTGGCGCGCCCGTCACCTTGGTCCGGTTCACGGCCACCATGCCAAATTGCAAGGCCCGCGACAGTCGGTAGATGCGGCGTGGATCCTGGGTATGGATATAGGCAACAAGGCCGTATTCCGTCTCGTTGGCGCGGGCAGTGATTTCCTCTTCCGTATCAAAAGGTGTAATCGGCGCCACCGGACCAAAGGTCTCTTCATACATGATGCGGGCATTTGCTGGCACATCGGTTAGCACTGTCGGCTGGTAGAATAGCGGCCCCATGGGATGAACCGCGCCCCCACAGGCCAGTTTCGCACCCTTTGCAACTGCATCCTGAACATGCTCTTCCTGTTTTGCTACCGCCCGCGCGTGCATAAGGGGGCCGATGTCAGGATCGTCCATCCCCGCCCCGACGCTCAGCGCCTTGGTCGCCGCAGTCAATCGCTCGCAGAAGGCGTCATAGATGCCGCGCTGCACGAAGATCCGGTTTGCCCCAAGGCAATCCTGCCCGGAGGTGGCGAATTTTGCCTTCATCGTCTCTTCCACCGCCTGATCCAGGTCCGCATCATCAAAGACGATCACCGGCGCGTGGCCGCCCAGTTCCATCACCAGACGCTTCACCGTATCGGCACTCTGCCGGTAGAGAAGCTTGCCCACCTCCGTAGAGCCTGTGAATGACAGGGCGCGCACGCGGGTATCTTCGGTCCAGGGCTTGACGACAGTGGGCGCATCGCCCGTCACCACGTTGAACACCCCGGCAGGTACACCGGCGCGTTCGGCCAGTTCAGCAAGCGCCAGAGCGCTAAAAGGTGTTTCAGCCGAAGGATGCGCAACAACGGTGCAGCCCGCCGCCAGCGCCGCGGCTGCCTTGCGGGTCAGCATCGCAGAAGGAAAGTTCCACGGAGTGATGAGGGCCACAACGCCCACGGGTTCGCGCCAGAGTTCAACCTCGGCATCGGGCAGATGGCTGGTCACCCCTTCGATGTTAGGGCGCTTGGCCTCTTCGGCATAGAACTCCACAAAGCCCGTGCCGTATTCGATCTCGCCGCGCGCTTCGGACAGGGGTTTGCCCTGTTCCAGCACCATGATGCGGGCAAGATCCTCCTTGTGGTCCAGTTGCAGCTGGCCCCAGCGCCGCAGGATGCTCGCCCGCTCCTGCGGCAGCAATCCGGCCCATTCATCGAACGCCGCCTGTGCGGCATCCACCGCAACAGAGGATTCCTCTGCCGACAGGCTGGCAACATGACCGACCGCCGCGCCATTGGACGGATCGGCGACAGCAAATGTGCTGCCATCTACGGCAGCGGTCCAGCGGCCATTCACATAAGAGAAAGAGCGCACCAGTCTCTTGTCTGCAATATCGCTGCGGGCGGAAAGGGCGGTTTCGGCCATGGCACATCCTCCATTGAACGTCAGAAGGACAATCCCTTGTCGCGATCAGAATTCGAGACCGAACTTCACCTCAGTCGCAGAGGATTCATCTGCTCTCTCCCTGTCCAAGCAGAAGATCCAGCGGCGGCGCGCCCGGCCCCTTCACCGGTTTGGTAACGATATAGGTGAAATAGCGCGAAAGCCCGATGCGAGCGTCCAGCATGGAATCGATCAGTCGCTGATAGGCGTCGATGTCACATGTCACGATCTGTAAAAGGTAGTCGAACCCACCCCCAAGCGCCCAGCAGGCAGTGACCTCATCATAAGTCTGAACGGCCTGTTCAAATGCCTGAAACCGGGCCGCCGTGTGATCCGCGATCTCCGCCGCAACAAACACTATTATATGAGGGGCAACTTTGCGCAGGTTGATACGCGCGCCGTACCCCTCGATCAGACCTGCCTTTTCAAGCTTGCGCAGCCGGTCCCAGCAGGGGGTCGCGGACAGGCCGATACGGTCGGCCAAAGCCGCTTTGGTGATGCGCCCCTCCTGCGTCAGCACGCGCAGGATTGCGATATCCCGGTCATCAAGACGTAACATGACAAAGGGCTGTAGCACGGCCCCCGAGATTGGAAAAGCCGCCAGCGAAACACATGCGCTCAATTTTCAAACACGTCAAAATGCCACCTGTTGTGCACAACAATATCGCGCGCCCTGCTGAAATTGCGATCAAACTCGGTATTTCGTGTCGTTTTTTGACATTTCCTTTGCCGCGAACAGGCCTGAACTGCACGATGTACTCAACTACACAGAACGAAGAGGCTCTATCGCCCGCACCCCCAACATCTGACCGAGGTCGCCATGCCACTGGAACACGCCCCTTTTTCGCACGGCGAATACGTCCGCCGCATCACCAAGACCCGCAAGGCCATGGAGGCTGCCGGGATCGAAGTTCTGTTTGTAACAGACCCCTCAAACCAGGCCTGGCTGACCGGGTATGACGGATGGTCCTTCTACGTGCATCAGGGCGTGATCCTGGGGCTGGACGGTGATCCGATCTGGTGGGGGCGCACAATGGATGCCTTTGGCGCCCTGCGCACCGTCTGGATGGAAGAGAAAAGCGTCATCGGCTATGATGACCGCTATATTCAGTCTACCACATGCCACCCGATGGAGGATCTGGCAGCCCATCTGACCCGGCTGGGCTACGGCAGCGCGCGGGTCGGTGTAGAGATGGAGAATTACTACTACTCGGCCAAGGCCCACGCAGAACTGGCGCGGAACCTGCCGAACGCAACCCTTGTGGATGCCACTGCCCTGGTGAATTGGCAGCGCACGGTGAAATCGGATGAAGAGCTGATGTTCATCCGCCGCGCCGCCCGCATCAGCGAACACATCGTCAATCTGGCAATCGAACGCGCCCGCCCCGGCCTGCGCAAGAACGAGCTGGTGGGCGATATCCTGCAGGCCGGCACCTATGGCGTGGGTGATGACTGGGGCGATTATCCTGCCATCGTGCCGCTGACACCTTCGGGACTTGATGCAACCGCAGCGCACCTCACATGGGACGGGCGCCCGATGCAAACGGGCGAGGCGACCTTCTTTGAGCTCTCGGGCTGCTACCGTCGCTATCACGCACCGCTTTGCCGGACCGTGCACTTGGGCAAGCCGCCGCAGGAAATGCTCGATGCCTCCGAAGCGTTGAACGAAGGGATCGAGGCGGGGATCGAAGCCGCGAAGGCGGGGAACCGCGCCTGCGACATTGCCAATGCCCTCAATGGCGCGCTGAAAAAGGCCGGGATCGATCGCAACGGGCGCTGCGGCTACCCGATCGGCCTCAGCTATCCGCCGGACTGGGGCGAGCGGACGATTTCCCTGCGCGACACCGATGAAACCGTTCTGGAGCCCGGCATGACCTTCCACTTCATGCCGGCCCTCTGGATGGACAGCTGGGGCCTTGAGACAACTGAAACGATCCTGATCCACGAGAGCGGACCCGCCGAGGCGCTGTGCAACGTGGAGCGCAAACTCTTTGTGAAAGACGAGGTTCTGAATGACCTTCCTGCCCCGAACGACGGATTTACTGGGCGAACTCATCGCGTTACCGACCGTCTCCGCGAGCAGCAACCTGACGTTGATGTCGTTGTTGGCGGACCGGCTGGATAGCGCAGGCGCAACGGTTCATATCTGGACGGATGAGACTGGCAGCAAGGCGAACCTGTTCGCCACTATCGGGCCGGACCGGGACGGTGGCATCGTGCTGTCGGGCCATTCCGACGTGGTGCCGGTGACAGATCAGGACTGGTCCAGCGATCCCTTTCAGATGGTAGAGCGGGACGGCAAGCTGTTCGGACGCGGCGCCTGCGACATGAAAGGCTTCATCGCCGCGGCGACGGCGATGGCACCTCATTATGCGACCCTGAACCCCTCGCGCCCGATCCACTTTGCCTTCACCTATGATGAGGAGGTCGGATGTTTCGGCGCGCAAGCCCTAGCCCGGTCACTGAAAGAACGTGATATCCGCCCGTCAGTTTGCATCGTGGGCGAACCGACGATGATGCGCATCATCGAAGGCCACAAGGGATGCTACGAATATTCCACCCATTTCACCGGACTGGAGGGGCACGGGTCGGGGCCGGATCTTGGCGTCAACGCAGTGGAATATGCCGCCCGTTATGTGGCGCGGCTGTTGGAGCTGAAGGATGCCCTGCGCGCCCGCGCGCCCGAGGGCAGCCGATTTGAGCCGCCTTGGACCACCATAAACACCGGCGCAGTAGTGGGCGGCCATGCCCACAACGTGATCCCCGGCAAGGCGCGTGTGGATTGGGAAATGCGCCCGGTGCAGAAATCAGATGCCGATTTCGTCAAGGAAGACCTTGAGCGCCTGTGCACCCACTCCCTGCTCCCCCAAATGCGCACCGTCTGCCCCGAGGCCGACATCGTGACCGAGGTGATCGGAGAGGTCGACGGGCTGGAACCGGTCACGGACAACGAAGCCCGCGAGATCCTGCAGGAGCTGACCGGAGCCAATGGCGCCGATCTGGTGGCCTTTGGCACCGAGGCGGGGATCTTTCAGGGGCTGGGCATGAACGTCGCCGTATGCGGACCGGGATCTATCGAGCAGGCACATAAGCCGGATGAGTATGTCTCGCTGGATCAGTTGTCCCAATGCCTCGGCCTGCTGGAAGGGCTCAGCGCCAAGCTGACCTGATCCGGCATTTGCGCGATGGAGAGAGGAGAGGTAAACAGGCGCGCAGCCAAGTGGAGCCTGACATGACCGCATCCTCGCCAAGCACGGCGCTGGACCTCGACAACGCCGACTATAGCGCCCGTGACCGGTTCGAGTTGATGCACCGGGAAATCCGGGATCGCATCTGCCTGCTGGACTATACCCCCGGCACCCGCCTATCGGAAACCGAACTGGCCGAGGAGTTCGGCGTCAGTCGAACCCCCCTGCGTCGCGTTCTGGCCCGGCTAGAGGACGAGGGGTTGGTGCAATCTGTCCATGGTGTCGGCACATTCGTAACGGATGTGAACCTGGATGAGCTGGCCCAGACCTACCAGCTTCGCATGGAGCTTGCAGGCATGATGGGGCGCGTGATGCCCGTGGCCCCGGATGAGGCACTCCTGTCCGGATTCCGCGCCCTGTCGGCTCGCTCCAAATCGCTACTCAAAGCCCCTGCCCCGCGCGAGTTCGCCCGACTGATCACCGATTTCTTTCTCGCCACGCTGAAACTCACCGACAATATGCCACTGCGTGCCACGGCTGAGCGGCTCTACTACCAGACCTCGCGGATCTGGCTCACATCGGTGTCGGATAGCGTGATCGACCTTGGCGAAGAGATGCGTATTTTCGATGGCGAGCTAAACACCGTTCTGGCCGCGCTGGAGGTTGGAGATCTCCCCGCTGCCGCCATGCTGCAACAGGCCCATATCTCGATGAGTTTTGCACGCATGTCGCAGGAACCAGACTAGAAGCGCGCCCTTCTGCAGGCAATTGGGCATGCTTAAACCGCATATTAGCATCCATACGGTCCAGTGAGACGAGGCGAGACGGCGCGCACACGTCACCGCGCACAGTTGAGTTCACTGACTTTAGCGCTTATCTCGGCAAAAAGGCAGCGCATACGAGGCCGCCTAGACAAAGGATACTTCCATTGGCCAACCACCTTTACAAAAACGATCTGCCAGACGGGCTGGATCTAGGCCCCATCGTGGCCATCGATTGTGAAACCATGGGCCTTAATCCCCATCGGGATCGGCTTTGCGTAATTCAGATGTCGGGCGGAGATGGAAACGCCCATATCGTGCAGATCGAAAAGGGCCAGAGCGAAGCCCCGAACCTGTGCCGGATGCTCGAGGATCCCAAAGTCCTGAAACTCTTCCACTTTGGCCGTTTTGACATCGCTGCCATGTACCACGCCTTTGGCGCACTGGCCGCGCCGGTCTATTGCACCAAGATCGCAAGCCGCATGGTGCGCACCTACACCGACCGTCATGGTTTGCGGAACCTCTGCCAGGAACTGATCGGCGTCGACATCTCGAAACAGCAGCAGATGAGCGACTGGGGCGCCAAGACCCTGACCGAGGCGCAGCTGGAATATGCCGCCTCTGACGTTCTGTACCTTCACCGCCTTCGTGAAGAGCTGGACAAACGTCTGGCTCGCGAGGGACGTACCGAAATGGCTCAAGCCTGCTTCGACTTCCTGCCGATGCGCGCGCGCCTGGATCTGGAAGGCTGGCCCGAAACCGATATCTTTGCCCACTCATGACCGAGACAGAACAGCTCCTCGCCACTGCACGGCAGGTGGCCACCGATGAAGCCCGCGCGCTGGACGCCCTGGCCGAAGGGTTCGATAATCGCTTTGCCGATGCGGTGCGCCTGATCCTTGAGGCCAAGGGCCGCGTGATCGTCAGCGGCATTGGCAAATCCGGCCATATCGGCCGCAAGATCGCGGCCACCCTCGCCAGCACGGGCACGCCCGCCCATTTCGTACATCCCGCCGAAGCCAGCCATGGTGATCTCGGCATGCTCTCCAAGGGCGATGTGGTGCTGGCGATTTCAAACTCGGGCGAGGCGCCGGAACTGGCGGACCTTCTGCTGTTCACCCGCCGGTTCGATATTCCGCTGATTGGCCTGTCCAGCAGGCCCGGCAGCACGCTGATGACACAGGCCGATGTGCATCTGCAGATCCCTGCCATGGGCGAAGCCTGCGGCTATGGCATCGTGCCGTCGATCTCAACGACGCTGACCCTGGCCATGGGCGATGCTCTGGCCATTGCGATCATGAAATACCGCGATTTCCGCCCGGAAAACTTCCGCGACTTCCACCCCGGCGGCAAACTGGGCGCGCGCCTGTCCAAGGTCCGCGATCTGATGCATGAGGGCATCGCTCTGCCTTTGGTTCAGGATAGTACGCCCATGTCCGATGCGCTGATTGAAATCAGCCAAAAGGGGTTTGGTGTTGTCGGCGTCACGGGGGCCGAGGGCGCCCTTGTCGGGATCATCACCGACGGTGACCTGCGACGTCACATGGAGGGGCTTTTGGATCACAGCGCAGCCGACGTGATGACCAAGGCGCCCACGACAATCGCGCCGGATGCTCTTGCCGAAGAGGCCGTTGCTGTCATGAACGCGCGCAAGATCACCTGTCTTTTCGTCGTCGACCCTCAAAGCGGCCCCGAGGCTTTGGGCCTTCTCCATATCCACGACTGCCTGCGCGCCGGGCTTGGATAAACTGGTCGGCGGGGTGCAGCAAATGGATCGCTATTCGCGTACGGTTGCCTACCTCAAGGTGCTTTTGCCCCTGACGGCGCTGGCGCTGCTGTCCACGCTGTTCCTGATTTCTCGCGGGATCGACACAGAGGCGGTCATCCCCTTTGCCCAGAAAGAAATCGAAGAGCGGATGCGCGGCCAGCAGGTCACGGCGCCCTTCTTTTCTGGAACCACCTCTCAAGGCGATCAGATCATGGTGACCGCCAGCACTGCCCGTCCCGGCAGTTCCTCGGGCAGCGGAGCGACGGCTAATGACTTGCAGGCGGAAATAAGAATGGCAACCGGTGGGCAGATGACGCTGGCCTCTGAAAGTGGCTCCGTCTACCCGGACCAAGACCGGGCCTTGTTCAAAGGCAACGTCATACTGACCTCTTCGGACGGGCTGGTTGTTGAAACGGAAGAACTGGAAAGCGCGCTCAGCGCGGTCAGCGCCGAGAGTCCAGGCCCGGTTCGCGCGACTGGCCCACTGGGTGTTCTGACGGCCGGGCAAATGCTGGTGCGTGCTGAAAGCGAAGGCGCCCCTGTGCAATTGCTATTTAAAAACAGAGTCAAGCTGGTATACGATCCCAGCAAAACAGAAAGATAGACCGTGTTGAGACTGCCCGCCTTGATGATATGCCTGGTCTGCGCCTTGGCGTTTCAGACGCAGGCTTCGCTGGCCCAGACTGGTGGCATTGCCTTTGGTCAGGTTAAGGCCGATCCCAAACAACCGGTTGAAGTGACGGCCGACGCCCTCGCGGTGAACCAGGCGGATGGCTCGGCAGAGTTCACGGGCAACGTTCTGATCATCCAAGGGGTCATGCGCCTTTCTGCGGATCGTGTACTGGTCATCTACAAGACCGACGAAGCAGGCAAACGCGGTATCGACCAATTGACCGCAACAGGCAATGTGTTGCTGGTCAGCGGTCCCGATGCAGCCGAGGCGGAACGTGCGGATTACACGATCGACAGCGGCATAATCATCATGACCGGTAACGTCCTTCTCAATCAGGGCGACAGCACGCTGACCTCGAACCATTTGGAAGTGAACCTGACCACGGGCACCGCAAATATGGCCGGGCGGGTCAAGACGATCCTCAATCCCGATGGCGGCAACTGATGGCTGCCAGACCTGATCTCACAGTCACCGAAGGATCCTCGGGCCTCCGGATTGAACGTCTTCGCAAAAGCTATCGCAAGAAAGTGGTGATCCGTGATGTCACCATGCGTCTGGATCGCGGCGAGGTCGTGGCCCTGCTCGGGCCGAACGGATCAGGCAAAACAACCAGTTTCTACGCCATTGCAGGCTTGGTCTTCCCTGAAGCGGGCACTGTCAACATTGATGGTCAGAACGTCACCACGCTGCCGATGTATCGCCGAGCGCGTCTTGGGATTGGCTACCTGCCACAGGAGATGTCCATCTTCCGCGGGCTGTCGGTTGAAGACAACATATCGGCGGTTCTGGATATCGCCGAAAAGCATGAGCACAAGCGTCGAGAGCGGCTGGAAGAGCTGCTATCGGACTTTTCGATCGAACACCTGCGGCGCGCGCCTGCTCTGGCTCTGTCAGGCGGGGAACGGCGCCGGGTGGAAATTGCCCGCTGTCTGGCTGCCAATCCGAAATACCTTCTTCTGGATGAACCCTTTGCCGGGGTTGACCCAATTTCAGTCGGAGATATCCGGCACCTGGTCGCCGACCTCAAGAAGCGTGGAATTGGCGTTTTGATCACCGATCACAACGTCCGCGAAACCCTCGAAATCGTGGACCGCGCCTATATCCTGCATGATGGGCAAGTGCTGATGTCCGGCACACCGGAAGAAGTGGTGGAGAACGAAAACGTCCGCCGTGTATATCTGGGCGAGAACTTCCGGATTTCCTAAGCCAGATGGCTGAGAGTGATTCGGCCTTTTCCCGCCGGTTTTACATTCCTTCACCATCTGGCGCGCTTCTTCATTGACTCTGACTCTCAGTTGTCATGGAATTGTGTTATGGCAAATGTGCAGTTCGATGCAGTCCGCAATCAGGCCTTGGAGACAAGGTCCGATCGTTTGCTTACGGGCGTTTTGCCTAATCCCCTCATCCGCAGCTGAATGTTTTTCGCCGGGCTTGGCCCCGGTGGCGTTGCGGGTGTTTTTTTTGTGAAGGAGATCACATGCGTTACAAAATCAGCGGTCAACAGATCGATATCGGCGAAGCATTGCAAACTCATGTGAAGGAAGAGCTGGGCGCTGCGGTCGCGAAGTATGCAGAGCGCCCCACTGACGCTGCCGTGGTATTTTCACGCTCGGCGCATGAGTATGTCTGCGAAGCCACAGTACACCTGTCGACCGGCCTGACCGCACAGGCCAAAGCGCATGCAAATGAAATCTATGCCGCTTTTGATGGATGCTGCGGCAAGATGGAAAAACAACTGCGGCGCTACAAGCGGCGTCTCAAGGACCATCACCGGGAGCGCAGCGAACCGGTTGAACTTCTCGGCGCCAGCTCCTATATCCTCGCCTCTGACGAAGCGGAGACCGGAAACGAACCTGACACGCTGCAGCCGATCATCGTGGCCGAGATGGAAACCAAGATCCCATCCCTGTCCGTTGGCGAGGCAGTCATGCAGATGGAACTGGCAGGAGCCCCCGTTCTGGTGTTCCGCAATGAAGGCAAAGACGGACTGAACGTGGTTTATCGCAGGGACGATGGAAACATCGGTTGGATCGATCCCTGATGGAGACCCCTGCGGCACGCCGGATGAGGTGGCCGAGCGGAGCAGATGACAGAGATGCAGATTTCCAACATCCTCAAACCGGAGGCCGTTCGCGTTATTGGCGGTGTCTCCAGCAAAAAGCGGCTGTTTCAGGAAATCGCTGAGGTCGGGCAGATTGCCTACAATCTTGCTTCGCAGCCCACGGTCGAGGCTCTCCTGGATCGTGAGAGCCTTGGCCCAACTGGGGTAGGACATGGTGTTGCCCTGCCCCACGCCCGTCTAAATGGGCTGTCAGAGGTTTGCGGCGTTTTCGTAACCCTTGAGAAACCGTTAGATTTTGCGGCAGTAGATCGTCAGCCGGTCGATATTGCCTTTGCGCTTTTCGCGCCGGAGGACGCCGGCGTGGAGCATCTCAAAGCGCTGGCGCTCGTTTCACGAACCCTCAGAGAACAAAGCTTCTGCACAAAGCTGCGCGCCAACACCGATCCCGCGACGCTCTATACCATTTTGACCGAGGACCAGCCGGTTCAGGCAGTGTGACCAGGCACGCGGGCGTTTACCGGTTCCCGCCTTGCCAGGGTCCGAAACCGAATATCAGATAGTCGCGTTGGTAGATTGAGGCGATCGCCTTTTCGAGAGTGTCATCATGGATGTCGGCCAGACCATATGGGCCTGCATCCACGGCGACGCTGAACATCGGGGAGTACGACTGACCAACGCGCTGCGCAAGATCGGGCAGATCTTGCCCAAGGTCCTCTTCCCGCAGGATCAGGTCAGGTGCCCCCAGTTCGGCGAAACCGGAAATCGCCTGTGATTGACTGCCCCATTCTGCGTCCATCCTGACCGAAGTCTGACCGGCCAGATTGGATTTTACAAAGGCCAGAAAAGCCTCAAAAGCAGCGCGGTGATCCTCTCGCGAGTAGGTCGCGTCTGGCCCGTCCTTTGGCAAAGGCACCTTGAAACGCCTGCGCAGGGTTTCACGGATGCCCCTGTAACTGCCCTCAGCCGCATTCAGGATCCTTCGGCAAAAGACCTCGTGAATACGCTGAGCCGGATGGCGCACCACCGTGAAACTGCGAAATCCCTTGTTGCCCGCCTTCCATTGGCGCAGCTGCTTTTGGTTCATGCCGCCTAACAACTCGTCCGGCGCCACGCCATCAAGCGCAGCCATCCAGGCCGCGACTTCCGCTTCCGGACCGCCACGAACCGGCAAGTACAATAACGGTGCTTTGGCGGCGGCGATATAGCCTGGAACCGCCGGGCCGCGGCGCGGCTCGAAATTTGGTGTACGGGTCAGATTGAACGGGTCCATCTCCGCAATCGCGAGGGCCACATCATCCGGGTTCGATACCTTTGCAAGTATCGGTGCAGGGTTCTGGCGTTTCAAGCTGTCATCCAACTCCGCAAGCCTTGCAGGCACGCCCAACCACTGCGCCAGACCATTCATCACATCAACGCTTTGCAGGTCCTCGTAATCCACATAGAACGCCGTCTGACCGCTCTTCTGAAGCCGGTTCAGAAGCGTGACCTGAAATCTCTGCAAGGCCTCCACATGCTCTGCAAATTCAGCGGCGTCAAACTCCGCCTGCGCTTCTCGTCTGCGTTTGACATTTGCCAGCTTCCATTGCCCTGTCTGTCTGGCAATCTTGAGCGAGACATAGCTCTCCAGCGGGTTGCGGGTCAGAACGATCTTGGCGCAACGCGGATCATCAAGCACAAGATCCAGAACCCGTGGATCGTGATCATGAAAATAGCGAAAGCCCCCCAGTACACCCGGCTGCGACCGGATCCGGTCAATCAACTCTACCGGGGCCGCCTCTCGTTCATCCTGTGAAACGCCAAGGATCTCGGTACGATTGGGATAGCCGATAAAACTGGGATTAAAGGCCTCTCCGTAACAGGCAACCCCTTCTAGCGCGTTGAGATTGGTTTCCAGAAAATTGGAGCCTGTGCGCATTTCCGCAAAGATAATGAAGTAATCAAAGGGAGAAGTCATCACGTCTATCGCACCAAATAGGGTTTTCGCTGCGACTTTGGCATGACTGAAGGCTCAGGTTCCACTGGGAAATCCCCCATCAGGTAAGGATGCATCCCCTGATTTTTCAGATTTTGAAGGAACTGGCCGAAGCCTTCCAGATCGACCATTTGAGGGGCTTCGCTCAAGTGACGCGGTCCCTGCACGCCCATTTCTTCAAGGATGCTTTACAAGGGCTCCATCGGCGCTTCGATAAACTCGGCCATCGTCCAGATCCGCACGCGCGCCTTGGCGTGATGATCGCGCAAAATCTGAAGCTGCTTTGCTTCGGTGCGCTGGAGCCGCGCTGCGGTCCGCCGCACGTCTGCGAAACTGCCCTTGGCCCGCGACAGAGGCACGGCCCAGGCCCCGCTGATGACCGAAATCTGCGCATTGGGATCATTGGCCATGAAAGGCGAGATCTCCTGATTGTCCTGCGGGCCGAACTGAAAACACTGGCGTTCGCCGCGCGTGTTCCAGATCAGGTTGGTCAGAAAGCGTTCGGGGCTGTAATCGCGCCACTTGGCATTTGCGCTAAGCGCGCCATTGACGACAGTTTCGTCTCCGGCGAATTCCACCTTGTCAGGTGCGAACAAATGTCCATGGACCTTTGCACCCGTACTTTTCGCAAGCCAGGCATCAAAGTCGTTGAAGAGTTCGGCAAATCCCTGAAACACCGAATAAGCGTTCGCACTGACAGCGTTCACTGCCGCTTTTCGCGGAAATCGGCTCTGCATGTACAGGCCTGCCCGACCGCGGGTGCGGCGCTCAACTGCCTTGGCAAACACCCGGTCGATCTTGACCGGGTTTGGCTCGACGCCAGTCATGGCATCCCGACCCTGCCCGAGAAAGACGTCATACAACCTGTCAGCCCGCGGCCAGATCTTGCGCGCCACGAAACAATCAGATCGACGCAAGAGCTGTAGGTGATCGTCATAGAATATATGGGGTTTGCCTTCGAAATCGAATTTGGACAGCGTCAGAGATCGACTTTCGATCTTGGCCGAGTGCTGGCGCGAAAGCGTTTGAAAATAGCTTTCATCCGGGATCCAGACCTTGCGAAAGTAGCGATCATAGATGGCCCGGTCCGGGTCTTCGAGGATGGCCGAAAGCGTTTTCCGGGTCAGGCACCACCATTGGCTTCCCATGTGGGGCACAAGCCCGGCCGGGATACGTCGCTTGATCCTGAGCTTGCGCTGCAGCTCTACGTAGCGGTCGAAAAAGTATCGCTGCCTTTTCCACGAAAACGGAAACCGCAGAGTGAACCTTTCGACATCCAGCCCTCCTACGATCCAGGGCACATCTGCGGTAGTTGCACTTTCGATGAAATCGGTGTCGGGGCGCGCTGCAAGGTAATCGACCAGGTCCTGAACCGGGCGCAGAGGCAGGCAAGAACCTGAGGAAAGATAGACATGCCGCACCCCCGGGTGCTGGCGCAGCATCCGCTCGGACGCCGATTGCGCTGCCTTGACGATACCCCAGGTGCCCCATTCGCAACGATGACGGCGGCAAAACTGGACACCGGCTTCGTCGGCAAGCGCATCGCGAAACCGTCCATACTCGGCTGCAGGGACCTTGCGATCCACATGGATCACCACCGGACAACCGCCCGCCACCCAATGCCGCGCAACCTGCGCTGCGCGATCCAATGCCGTGTGCACCAGCATGACGATGCCCACGGTACCGCTGTGCTGCAGATCCGCTCTTCCGCCGGGCTCAATACTCATGCCCAGTTCCCCTTGGACATGAGGCCCAGGATTTCAAGCTGTCGCCAGTTTATGTATCGCTCACTCCATTTGCACCACAGCTCAGGCTCCTGATCCATTGCCTCGGCATAAGCCTTGTATTCGGCAGACTGCGCATAGTGCTGGTTTCGGGCCAGTTCCTCATGGGCTTTGGCCCCGAATGTATCAAGAAACTTTGTGTGCAGAAGCGCACCGCTGGCCTTTTCCCCGCCGCCCGTTTCATAGACACGGTTCAGCCCGCGCGGCAACAGGGCGTGGGTCGAGCTGACGTAGGCGTATTTGCGATCCCATTTGACGAGTGGGATCTTGTTCAGGGCTGGCGCCTTTTTGGGGCGGTCCGCAAAGAACACCCGCGCCCGCGGCCCCCCTTGTATCCAAAGGTTTCCATAGGTCGGGTTCAGGCTGATGGTGTAATTGCCGCTATCGAACCAGTTCGCGATCTCCAAAGGGTCCTGTCCAGGCTGGTAGGCGACCTCATCAAGGCGCCCCTTTGGATAGACATCAATCAACATCGCAGAAAAACTGCGGATCGAGGAATTGTCCAACCAGTCCGTCAACGCCCGGATCGGGCGCGTGTCACAAAACGGATAGATGAAAAACTCATCCGGATCGACTACCAGCACCCAATGGCCGTGCGCATAGCGCCGCTTGAGATAGTTCATCCAATCGATGCCAAACCCCGCACGCCGGTAACTGGCCGTCGTCCGCCACAGAGAAACATCCGGCATGCCTTGCAGATATTCAACCGTACCATCGTTCGATCCGTTGTCCACAAACAGGAAATGATCGACACCAAGACCCCTATAATACTCAAGGAAATAGGGCAGGCGGATCTGTTCGTTGCGCATGGTACAAACAAGGAGGATATCTTCCTGAGAAATCCGCCGGGTATTGTCCTGCACAGGCCTCAGTTCACGCGATTTGCGAAATGCGCGGGCCAGCCTGTACTTGCGCCGAATACGCATTCGGTAAGACTGCCAAAGGCTCACGTCTGCTCCTTGCCGTTCATCACTCCCGGCTTGACGTTCTGCCCCAGCCAGGATGTGCACAATATGTCATGCGGACAGCGTATTAACAACGCACTTAGAAACAGTTACGACCATCTAGCCGCCATAGATTTTGGGCAGCGCCCGTTTTCACCAGTCCGGCGCACGCATCAGCCCCAGATCGATCAACTGCTCAGGGCCTGTGAATTCTATGGAGTTTTCGCGCCACAAGTCTGGCGATGCAGTCAATTGATCGTAATAGGCATCAAACTCCGCAGGCGTGTGGAAATGCTGCCTCCGCTGTTTTTCCGTTGCCGATTTCTGAACAATCTCGGGCAGGAACTTGGTATGCAATAAAACCCCTGACGGCTGCGCCCCACCTGGTCCATCGTAAAGCGCGTTCAGTGGCGGCGGCAGGGCCGAGTGGGTGGAATTGGCATAGGCATAGCGGCGGTGCCAGCGTATCAAGGGGATCTTGTTCAGCGTCGGAGATCGGCGAGGCTCCTCAGCAAAAAATACCCGCTCACGCGCACCGCCCTGCAGCCAGAGATTGCCCATCGGGATTTGGCGCACCGCGCGATAAGGCCCCGGATCAAACCACTTCAGCACCTCAACCGGGTTCTGCCCTGCCGTGTAGCTTTGCCGATTCAGTGGTCCGTTCGGGTAGAGATCGAGCATCATCGCCCCAAGGCCCGCACGCCCCTGTCGGTCCAGCAGTGCCGTCAACGCCCTCAGATCATGGGTTTCTATGCCGCCATATGTAAGGAGCTCATCCGTATCCACCGAAAGGCACCAATGGTTGTGCCCAAATGTCATCAGCAGATATGTCAGCCAATCTACACCAAACCGGGACGCCCTGTAGCCAGACTCCGTCCACCACAAGGACACGTCCTGTTGCTGCAAGAGGAACTCCGTGGAGCCATCGTCGCTGCCGTTGTCGACAACAAGGAAATGGCCAATACCAAGACGCCTGTAGTATTCTAGGAAATACGGTAAGCGGTTCGCTTCGTTGCGCAGAACCACAAATGCCAGGATATCTTCTGTCGAGATATTCGCCGTTCTGTTTGAAAGCCTCCTTAACTGATGACGCGATCGCCAAGACTGCCACAACAGCCTCCTGCGTTTCCATCGCATGCGATACGCCTCGCGCCAACCAAGTCTTGGCATCTCGGCCGCGACAGGTTGATACGCCATATCAGGACTCGTAATGGCCGGTCTGGTGCCACTTCCAGGCATCGGCGATCATCGTCTCGAGGGTTGAGCGCTGCGGGTTCCAGCCCAGATCAGTCATTGCACGAGTAGAGCCTGACACAAGCTTGGTGCAATCGCCCGCTCGGCGGGGCCCTTCGCTGCAGGGAACCTTCCGACCGGTAACCTCTTCGGCCTTGTCCATCACCTCACGCACCGAAAAACCCGTACCGGTGCCAAGATTGAAGATCTGGCTGCCTTTGCCATCCTTCAGCCATTTCAGGCCGAGAACATGCGCATCCACGAGATCACAGACATGCACGTAATCGCGGATACAGGTCCCGTCCGCTGTGTCATAGTCCGTGCCGAAGATGGTCAGAGCATCGCGTTTTCCATCGATGGCATCCAGAACCAGTGGCACAAGGTGCGTTTCGGGGCGGTGGAACTCGCCCACCTCGGCCTCCGGATCCGCCCCGGCTACGTTGAAATAGCGGAAAATCACGGAACGCAGACCGTGTGCAGCACCAAAATCCCGGACAATATCCTCAACCGCGCGCTTGCTGGCGCCATAGGCGTTCAGCGGCAGTTGCGGCGTAGTCTCGTCAAGCACGACGTTGTCATGTTCGCCGTAGGTGGCACAGGTAGAGGAGAAGACAAAATCGAGGCACCCGGCAGCAACGGCAGCCTCGATCAGGTTCAAAGACCCGCCGGTGTTGTTGGCCCAGTACCGGCCCGGCTGGCTCATCGCTTCGCCAACTTGGCTGAGCGCAGCAAAGTGCATGACAGCAACAGGCTGATATTCTGCAAAAACCGCATCAAGACGCTCGCGGTCCGCAAGATCCCCCTTTTCGAAGGGGCCGAACTTTACGGCATCCTGCCACCCCGTAACCAGGTTATCAAACGTCACAGGCGTGTAGCCCGATGCTTGCAAAGCCTTGCACGCATGCGAGCCGATGTAACCGGCGCCGCCAGTCACCAGTACATTTCCTAAAGCCACAGCTCCCTCACGTTCTGCTTTTGCGGCGGATCGGCGTGCACTTATTCGGCAGCCTGTCCGACCTGAGCGATCTCGTTGATATACTGCATCAACTCATCCCGCAATTCTTCGCGCGCGAGGGCGAATGACACCGTCGCCTGCAGGAAGCCGGCCTTGGATCCGCAGTCAAACCGCTGGCCGCGGAAACGGTAACCATAGACCGGAACGTCCTGCGCAATATCCTGCGCGATCGCATCAGTCAGCTGGATTTCACCGCCCGCGCCCTGCTTCATCTTGTTGAGATTGCGCAGCACAGAGGGCTCCAGGATGTATCGGCCGATCACCGCAAGGTTCGACGGCGCCTCGCCCATGGCTGGTTTTTCCACCATGCTGCGCGCTTCCACCACAGGCCCCATGTCTTCCTTCACGTCGAGAATACCATAGGAGCTCGCCTTTTCCGGCGCGACTTCCATCGCGGCAACCATGTTGCCGCCTGTTTCGGCATAAGCATCAACCATTTGCTTGAGGCAGGGGGTTTCAGCCGCGATCACGTCATCCGGCAGAATGACTGCAAAGGGCTCGTTCGCGATCAGACGGCGCGCGCACCAGACCGCGTGGCCAAGACCCAGCGCCTGATGCTGACGGATGTACGCGATGGCACCGCTGTCCATATTGGTCTGCTTGAGGATCTCAAGAAGGTCTTTTTTGCCCTTCTTGCGCAGCTCCTGCTCAAGCACCGGTGAATGGTCGAAGTAATCCTCAAGCGCGCCTTTGCCGCGCGAGGTAACAAAGATGAATTCCTTGATGCCAGCTTCGCGCGCCTCGTCGATGGCGTATTGAACCAGCGGCCGGTCCACCAATGTCATGATTTCCTTGGGCACAGACTTGGTTGCAGGCAGAAACCGGGTCCCCAAACCTGCAACCGGAAAAATCGCTTTCGTTACTTTCTTACGCATGATCATCTCTCAGTATTTTATTGGTCTATTGACCCGAAAATTTCACCTACACTCATCGGCGCTTACTGCAACCAACACAAGACGACTCCATTCATGAGGACTCGCTGACACCAAATCACGAGATTATGATGACAATATGTCCTAAGCGTAATGCCCAGCAGCGCAGGCTGTTTTTGCAACAAGCTACCAGGTTACGCCTTGCCCATTCTGGACATCATTTCTTCAATTCGCGGCACGTCTTCGGGATTGTTCAATTCCCAAAACTCGCGTCCTTTTGCTTCGACTTCCACACACAGAACCTTGCGGCCGTTCTCCAGGAAACGCAGCTGTTCGAGGCCTTCGAGCGTTTCAAGCGGGCCGCTTGTCCAATCAGGATAGGCCGCAAGCGCGTCAGGACGGTAGGCATAGACTCCCACATGATGGAAAACAGGCGTGTCCTCGCCACTTTCAAAGGCAGATGCACAAAAAGGTAGCACCTCTTTGGAGAAATACAAAGCACTACGATCAGCTGCGAACACTGCCGTCGTCCCGCCGACTCGGCCAGCGCGACGATCCGCC
Organism: Phycobacter azelaicus; assembly: GCF_014884385.1. NCBI lineage: Bacteria > Pseudomonadati > Pseudomonadota > Alphaproteobacteria > Rhodobacterales > Roseobacteraceae > Phycobacter > Phycobacter azelaicus. The sequence continues at coordinate 970,609 of NZ_WKFH01000003.1, forward strand.
AGAAGGCTGTTCAGCGTCGCACCATCACAGCGCAGAACCGGCGTGGCCAGCCCCATATCCGGAGCCGCGCGCAGCCCCTCCACCAGATCCTCAACAAACCAATGCGGCGTGAGGGGGGCATCCCCCTGCAGGTTCACCACGATGTCGTATCCACCACCCAGCGCCGCATGGGCTTCGGCGCAGCGTTCGGTTCCGTTGGCACAGCTTTCCGATGTCATCACCACTTCGGCACCAAATCCTTCGGCCGCCGTGCGAATTCTATCGTCATCCGTGGCAACCACGACCCGGTCCACACCGGACACCGCAGATGCTGCACGCCACGAGCGTTCGATCAACGTGCGTTTTTCCCCCGTGGCGCCTTTTAATTCCACCAATGGCTTGCCGGGATAGCGGGTCGAAGCATACCGGGCAGGGATGACGATCAGAACAGACATCAGGCTCCTTTCAGCTCAACGCCACCAGCGTAGGCGATGAAGAACGGGTTGGCATAGCCTTCTTTGCCGTAGACAAGGGGGGAATGATCATCGAAACGGACCACTTTGCCGCCAGCGCCAGCCAAAACGGCATGGCCCGCGGCGGTATCCCATTCCATGGTGCGCCCGACGCGCGGGTACAGGTCGGCCTCACCAGTTGCCACCAGACAGAACTTGAGCGACGAGCCTGCACTCTTCATGTCCTTGACGTTGTATTTGTTGATGTAGTCTTCCGTGGCCTGATCACGATGGGACTTGGACGCGACCACCATGAGCGCGTCATTGTTACTGTCTGCCACGCGGATCGGCGCGGTCTCGCCAATGCGCTTGGGGTCGAAGGGGCCTGTTTCCTCTACGCTCGATCCGTCAGCGAGCGTGAAGAACATGCGCTCTTTGGCGGGGGCGTAAACGACGCCACGGGTCGGCACGCCCTTTTCCACCAGCGCGATGTTCACGGTAAAATCGCCACGCCGGTGGATGAACTCTTTGGTGCCATCGAGAGGATCAACAATCAAAAACGTATCGCCACGCTCGGAATGGGAGGCGCTTTGCTCTTCGGTGACCAGCAGAACATCTGGAAAGGCCGCACGCAGCCCGGCAGAGATGAGGGCATCCGCCGCCTCGTCGGCAGCCGTCACCGGGCTGTCATCGGACTTCACCTTAACGTCGAAATCGTCGGAATTATAAATCTCCATGATCTTGTTGCCAGCCTCGATTGCGAGACGGCGGATCACGGGAACAAGCTCTTCATAGGTCAAACCGGGTCTCCCGAACCTGGGGTTAATTGAAAATTTTCCTGTCGTCCCTTATGCTCCGACAGGACTAGAACGGCAAGAAGTCCACCGCAAACTTCCCGGCGCAGCAAAACCATAGGCAAGATGTTTCAGCTTCGAACGCAGCGATCGCCGTTTTCAGGCATCATCACTCTCGGCGAGGTAGTGTTTCACTGCACTGTCCGCAGCGTGCGTTCAAAACACAATAATGCCTTCATCGCGCTCGGCCTGAATATCCTGCAGTCGGTTCTGTTTGTAGCAGCCTTCTATTTCATGTTTGCGATCATGGGCTTGCGCGGATCAGCCATTCGCGGTGATTTCCTGCTATATGTGATGTCAGGGATCTTTCTTTTCATGACCCACGCCAAAACGGTGGGGGCCGTGGCCGGTGCCGAAGGGCCCAGCAGTCCAATGATGCAACATGCGCCCATGAACACGATGGTGGCGATTCTGTCGGCGGCGATCGGCTCGCTTTATGTCCAAACGCTATCGCTGTTGCTAATCCTGTTTGTCTATCACGTGGCCTTCACCCCGGTGCATATTGAGGATCCGGTCGGAGCCTATGCCATGGTGCTGATTGCCTGGTTCACCGGTGCCGCAGTTGGGTTGCTGTTTTTGGTGTTGAAGCCCTGGGCTCCCAGCATCGTCGGAATCATCAGCACCATTTATCAGCGGGCCAATATGATTGCTTCGGGCAAGATGTTCCTCGCCAATACCCTGCCCAGTTTCATGCTCGCCATGTTTGATTGGAACCCGCTGTTTCACAGCATCGATCAAGCGCGCGGCTATGTCTTTATCAACTACAACCCGCATTACAGCAGCTGGGAATATGCCGTCTGGGTGGGAGTTGTGTTGGTCATGCTGGGCTTGATGGGTGACTTCTACACCCGCCGCCGCGCCTCAATCAGTTGGAACGCACGGCGCTAGCAACGCACGACCAACGCAAACCTGACTGTTGGCCCTCGCCGACTTTGACAAACGCATCAGGTCACGACCCGCAGCGTGAGGTTTAGGCGTCCTCCCTTGGGCAGCAGGCGCGAGGATTTAAAACGGATGCGGTCCACCCCGTGATAGGCCAGCCGCGCCTCTCCGGCCATGACCACGACATCCCCTGAACTGAGCCACACAGAATCCGTCTTGCCGCTCCGGTTTTTTCCGCCGACCCGCAAAAGCCCATCATCCCCCAGCGAGACGGAGACCACCGGGTAGGAAAAGTCCGCTTCGTCCTTGTCCTGATGAAGCCCCATCCTGGCTCCCTCCCCGTAGTAATTTATGAGGCAGCAATCTGGTTGGCGCTCAAGCCCTGTCAGATCGTGCCAGATCGCAAGAATCGATGACGGAATTTCGGGCCATCCCATCCCACGCGGATGCTGCGCCACATAGCGATAGCCTTCGGTATCGGCGTACCAGCCAAATGCGCCCGCCGACGTCATCCGGACCGACATTTTGCTGCCACCAGGAATGGTTGGGGAAAACAGCGGCGCGGCCTTCAAGACCGGGCGCAGCGCATCGATCAGATCGCGCTGCCCCGCGCGAGACAGATAGCTTTTGTGAATCTCAAATCCGCGCAGGCGCAGCTTGCTCATCGCTGTTATCTCATTCTTAACCATACCCCTTGCAAAAAAGCGCATTGAATCGTCTTTCTCGACGCGTTCTGGCGGTTGCAGGGGCTATTTCTGCTCCCTATATACGCCGTGACGCCGGGAGATGCAGACCTCTCGGCACCGAAATCGGGGGCTGGATGCCAAAACGGGTCCGGTCTTCGGGAAATCGCCTTGAAAAGAAAAGGGATCGAAAATGAGCAAAGTTATCGGGATCGACCTCGGGACCACCAACTCCTGCGTTGCCATCATGGACGGCTCGCAGCCCCGCGTCATCGAAAACGCCGAAGGCGCGCGCACCACGCCATCCATCGTGGCCTTCACCGACGAAGAACGTCTGGTCGGCCAGCCCGCGAAACGTCAGGCCGTCACCAACCCGGACAACACCATCTTTGGCGTCAAGCGCCTGATCGGTCGCCGGTTCGACGATGCCGACCTCGCAAAAGACAAGAAAAACCTCCCCTTTGCCGTGATCAACGGCGGCAACGGCGATGCATGGGTCGAAGCCAAGGCTGAAAAATACTCCCCCAGCCAGATCTCGGCCTTTATCCTCGGCAAGATGAAAGAGACCGCGGAGTCCTACCTCGGTGAGGAAGTGACCCAGGCCGTCATCACCGTACCCGCCTATTTCAACGACGCCCAGCGTCAGGCCACCAAAGACGCCGGCAAGATCGCTGGCCTTGAGGTGCTACGCATCATCAACGAGCCGACTGCTGCGGCTCTGGCCTATGGTCTCGACAAGGAAGACACCCAGACCATCGCGGTTTACGACCTTGGCGGCGGTACCTTCGACGTGACCATCCTGGAAATCGACGACGGCCTGTTCGAAGTGAAGTCCACCAACGGTGATACCTTCCTTGGTGGTGAAGACTTCGACATGCGCATCGTCAACTACCTGGCCGACGAGTTCAAGAAAGAGCACCAGGTCGATCTGACCAAGGACAAGATGGCCCTGCAGCGCCTGAAAGAGGCCGCTGAAAAGGCGAAGATCGAACTGTCCTCCAGCTCGCAGACCGAAATCAACCAGCCGTTCATCTCGATGGATCCCTCCTCGGGCCAGCCGCTGCACATGGTCATGAAGCTGACCCGCGCCAAGCTGGAATCGCTGGTGGGTGACCTGATCAAATCCTCGATGAAGCCCTGCCAGGCGGCTCTGAAAGACGCAGGTCTGTCCGCGTCCGACATCGACGAGGTCGTTCTGGTCGGCGGTATGACCCGCATGCCCAAGGTCATCGAAGAAGTCACCAAGTTCTTCGGCAAAGAGCCCCACAAGGGCGTGAACCCGGACGAAGTGGTCGCCATGGGCGCCGCCATCCAGGCCGGTGTTCTGCAGGGTGACGTGAAAGACGTTGTTCTGCTGGACGTGACCCCGCTGTCGCTCGGCATCGAAACCCTGGGCGGTGTCTTCACCCGCCTTATCGACCGCAACACCACCATCCCCACCAAGAAGTCCCAGGTGTTCTCGACCGCTGAGGACAACCAAAACGCCGTGACCATTCGCGTGTTCCAGGGGGAACGTGAAATGGCGGCCGACAACAAGATGCTCGGTCAGTTCAACCTCGAAGACATCCCGCCCGCTCCGCGCGGCATGCCGCAGATCGAGGTAACCTTCGACATCGACGCCAACGGCATCGTCTCGGTCGGCGCCAAGGATAAGGCGACCGGCAAAGAGCAGACCATTACCATCCAGGCATCCGGCGGTCTGTCGGACGAGGACATCGAAAAGATGGTCAAGGACGCCGAGGAGAACGCCGAGGCGGACAAGGAACGCCGCGAGTTGATCGAAGCCAAGAACCAGGCCGAAAGCCTCATCCACTCGACCGAGAAGTCGATGGAAGAACATGGCGACAAGGTCGATCCCTCCACAATCGAAGCGATCGAACTGGCCATTGCCGCGCTGAAGGACGACCTCGAAAGCGACAAGGCCAACGCCGAAAAGATCAAGGCTGGCATCCAGAACGTCACCGAAGCGGCGATGAAACTGGGTGAAGCAATCTACAAGGCGCAGGCTGAAGAGGCTGACGATGAACCCGCCGCCGCAGATGAGGCAAACGCCTCTGGTGATGATGACATCGTTGACGCCGAGTTCGAAGACCTGGACGACGACAAGCGTTAAGGCCTTAGACCAAAGGCTTGACCACGGGCCGGTCCGCACCCCGGACTGGCCCGTTTTTCGTTGAGGCATAAGGAATACACCGATGTCAAAACGCGACTACTATGACATTCTTGGCGTCTCGAAAGGCGCCAGCGCTGATGAGATCAAGAAGGGCTATCGCAAGAAAGCCAAGGAATTGCACCCGGACCGCAATGCGGACAATCCGGACGCAGAGGCGCAGTTCAAAGAGGCCAACGAGGCCTATGAAGTTCTGAAGGACGCCGAAAAGAAGGCCGCCTATGACCGCTATGGTCATGCCGCCTTTGAAAACGGCATGGGCGGTGGCGGCGGCCCCCGCGGCGGCCATCCGGGCGGTGGTGATTTCTCCTCTGCTTTCTCGGACGTTTTCGACGATCTCTTTGGCGACTTCATGGGCGGGCGCGGCCAGGCAGGCGGGCGTCAGCGCGCCTCGCGCGGGGCGGATCTGCGCTATAACCTGCGTGTCACTCTCGAAGAAGCCTTTTCCGGGCTACACAAGACCATCAAGGTGCCGACTTCGGTCTCCTGCACCTCCTGTGAAGGCACCGGCGCCGAAGGCGGGGTTGAACCTACCACCTGCCCCACCTGTTCCGGCATGGGCAAAGTGCGCGCGCAGCAGGGCTTTTTCACGGTGGAACGCAGCTGCCCGACCTGTTCGGGCCTCGGCCAGATCATCAAGAACCCCTGCAAGACCTGTCACGGCCATGGCCGCGTCGAGAAGGACCGCTCGCTATCGGTGAATATCCCGGCAGGGGTTGAGACCGGCACCCGGATCCGTCTGGCTGGTGAAGGTGAAGCAGGCCTGCGCGGCGGGCCTCCGGGCGATCTGTACATCTTTGTGGAAGTGGCACCGCACGAGCTCTTCGAACGCGATGGCAACAACCTTTATTGCCGCGTACCCGTCTCCATGGCCAATGCTGCCCTCGGCGGCGCCATTGAGGTGCCCACCATCGATGGGGGCCGTGGCCGCGTGCAGATCCCCGAAGGCAGCCAGTCCGGTCGCCAGATGCGCCTGCGTGGCAAGGGCATGCCGGCCCTACGGGGTGGCGCCCCCGGTGACATGTTCATTGAACTGGCCGTGGAAACGCCCGTCAACCTGACCGCCCGTCAGAAGGAACTGCTGCGTGAGTTCGAGGATCTCTCGGAAGAGAATACCAACCCGGAATCCCGGAGCTTCTTTTCCTCAGTCAAAAGCTTCTGGGACGGCATGAAAGGCTGATATCGTCAGCCAGAAACAGCAGTTGCGGAAGAGCAGCGCAAAAACGCCCCAGACCGGGGCGTTTTTCTTTTCTTTGCACCACTTTGACTGCCAAGATTCCAGACAAAGGGTGACCTTGATATCTCCGACGTGGTGATCATGGGGAAAGCTGGCGCATTTCGAGACGAAACACTGCCGCTGTTTGACTGCAGCGACGAGGCGCGCGCTGCTTTGGTGCCTGCGGGTCGGCTTCCCTCCTACATCAAGGACCACCGCGCGCGGTTGCGCAGGCGCTTCATGGATGGCGGAGCGGCCGCCATGCCGGACTATGAACTGCTGGAACTGGTATTGTTTCGCTCCATCCCACGACAGGACGTCAAGCCGCTTGCGCGCCGACTTCTGGACACCTTTGGGGACTTCAACAGGGTCATATCGGCGCCGGCAGAGCGTCTGTTGCAGGTCAAGGGCATCGGCGAAGCGGTGATTACCGACCTCAAGGTGCTGGAGGCCGCAGCGCACCGCATGGCGCGTGCACGTATCATCCAGCGTCACGTGCTCTCCGACTGGAATGCGCTGCTGGACTATTGCCACACGACCATGTCCCATTCCGAGGTGGAGCAGTTCCGCGTGCTGTTCCTCGATCGCAAGAACGTACTGATCGCAGACGAGGAGCAAGCGCGAGGAACTGTGGACCATGTCCCGGTCTATCCGCGCGAAGTGGCCAAACGCGCGCTGGAGCTGAACGCCAGCGCGGTGATTCTGGCGCACAATCACCCTTCGGGAGATCCAACGCCCTCAGAGAGCGATATCACGATGACGGCACAGGTAGGTACTGCACTTGATGCACTGGGGATTACGTTGCACGATCATCTGATCATCGGCAAAGCCAGCGAACTCAGTTTTCGCAGCCACGGTTATCTATAGCGCCGTGAAATATGGCTCTCCCGGCCCCTGTAGGTGCTACGGCCTAGCCCGGAGTCCCTTGGCCGCCTTGGGATTAGCAATTCATCTGTGAGATAGCGAAAAGCGCACGGGAGAACCACGTTTCTGGTCGATCATCCCGCGCGGGCACTACCTCACCCAGACCTCGACGCGCCGGTTAACCTCGCGACCCCAGGCGCTGTCATCACAGGCCATGGGAAGGGCCTCCCCAAAGGCTGCGACACTGATATCAACGCGGTCCATATTGGCCGTCTGTGCGGCATCTATCACCGCATCGCGCACCGCTTCAGCCCGTCTGAGCGCAATTTGGCGGTTCATAGAAGCAGGACCGTCCCCATCGGAAAAACCAACGAACAAGAGGCGGCTGGCATCATAAACTCCCGCTTCCAGCGCGCGTCCCAACTGCTCGATATTGCTGCGCGACTGAGCATCCGGTCGCGTTGATCCCGGCTCAAACCGAAAGGAGGTCGTTAGCCTCTGGTGCCCCCTGAGCGCAGCAATCATACGTTGAAGCTCCTCCAGTTCGACTTCCGGTCCTGCCGCCTCGATCGCATTGGCAAACCGATCACCCTGGGCCGTCAGCGAAATCCGCTCAGGCGCCTGATCCACGAAACCCGCCCTGCGGATCACGATCTGCGCGCCGGGTCCACGGACGTAGCTGAGGAAGTCTCGCGCAACCTTGGCGAGGCGCCGCTCAGGCAAATATAGGAACATGGGCGCATTGAGGGGATAGTCCTCCGTCTTGATAGCTCGCCGCGTGGCCCGAAGCGAGAAGCCACAGGATCCTGTCAGCGTCAATGCGCGGGCTGTGCCGGTATTGGCAAAGCTGCCAATACCGATCGCAAAAGGATCTGTAGCAATCACCCTTACCAAAGTGCTGTGCCGGTCATGACGCCGCAGATTCGGGGCAAAGGCAGCCGCGGCGGGTTTCATCAGCTTATCTTCCACCGCCTGAGCGAGACCTGATCCGGATACCGGCAAGTGCAGCGAAATTGGCGCGTCAGCGCCGCCCAGTTCGGACCAGTTGGAAATCTCTCCTGAAAAGACACCGACCAATTGCGGCAAAGAAATGCTTCGCACAGGATTTTCGGGCGACACCAGCGGCACCATGGCGTCAAGTGCCAATACCCGGCTGCGCGACCCGGCCGTCATATCGCCCATACCTGCCTGCCGGGCACGCTCCCGTTCGGCAGGGCGTATTTCCCGCAACGCCATGACAATATCCGCCTGATCCGCGAGAAGATCCGCAAAGCCTTCGTCCGTGTTGCTGACAAAAAAGCTGAACCGAGCTGCCGGGCGGCTTCCATCTCGCAGAAGGATATACTCGAAGTTCCCATTTGGCAGCGCTTCGCGCCGTGTCTGATAGCCGTTGCGCAGGGCAAACCCTTCGATCAACGCCGGCAACAGAACCTCTGCCATGTTGGACGATCCGGAAAGAGTGATCTCCGCCATGAAATCTGAAAGGCTTGGGCACCCCGGGCCGTCGCAGGTGACGCCCGAACCATCAACGGTGAGTTCACCAAATTTCGTATCCACACGATAGTACTCACCATCGAAACCCAAAAGATTACCGGTGATTTCCACCGCACCATCGGGCGAAGACAGCGTCACATCCTGCGCAGAAAGCGGCAAGGAGACAGCGAACAGAGAAAGTGCGGCGCAGATCGCCGCACGCAAAGAAGCCATGATTAGTCCTGAAATGATCGCAGGTCAGTTTCCCGCGATTTTCAGGTTTTCCAGCAGATTATTCAACACCAGAAAGTCACCCTCAGCATCGCAATCGGGCATGGACAGCGTCAGATCCCGGGTGCTCAGGCTGCGGCCATCCCCGCCGTGGCCAAGGCTGAGGGTCTGCGCATCAATCTGGCGACCGCAGTTGGTCTGGGTGATCTCCGCTTCAACGCTGATATCCACTGCAGAAATCCCCGCGCTCCCGCGCGGCAGGCTGTAGACCTCGACCAAACGGGGGGCCAACAACTGATCGTTTCCAAGGCGCACCATTTCACCTGCACCCTGCGCCGGATCGGAGCCGTGCCAAACATGCCCCGGCGCGCCATATTCAGCGCCATTTTCCCGTGCATGAATCTCAAAGCCGCTGTTGCCGGTCCATTGAAGGACGACACGGTCCACGTCTGACACATCTGGGACGGGAACAGCGGCCACCTCCGCCAGCCCCTGCTCCGGCTCGACGATGAAGACAGCAGTGGGTGCCAAAGCTGGGACTTGCTCGTGCCACCAGCCATCTGCATCCAGTTGAGCAGTAAACATCATGCCATGGTGGTGCACCGTCAAACGTCTTCCCGCCTGACAGGGTGCTGAAGCGGACAGGTCCACCATGGCTCCCGGCATGGCCACCGCCGTTACTGACAGGCTGCAAGCAGCCTCTGGCGCGACGGAAGCGCGTTCGATCTCTGGACTGCTCTCTTCATCGGGCTGCGTCACAGAGGTCAGGGTGATGTTCTCGATCCTGAACTCACCTGCTTCCGGTTCCGATGGAATATGGACCGTTTGCCCAGCATCTTCTGCAATCAAAGCTTGGTCGGCACTTTGCGCTCCCAGCGCGCGCGGAGCGGTCGACTGCTGCATGAAGAACCCAATACCAAGGGCACAGGCCACAGTTGCGCTACTCAACACCAATATCCGCTTGTCCATCATCAAAGGCTCCAGCCAACCAATAGGTTAAAGAATGGTTGCCTGCCAAAGACGGCCAGTTTGTGACGCCACGCGGGAGAGATTCTGGCAAAATATACGAAACTTTAACAAAATCACCCGCGCAGCCAGGCCGCGCGGGTGCATGTTTTTTACGCGACAAGGCGAGTCAGCGCGTCAGCTCTGCCTAGGACAGGCGACCGTGGCAGTGCTTGAATTTCTTGCCTGACCCACAGGGGCATTTGTCGTTTCGCGACGGGTTGCCCCAGGTGGACGGATCATTCTCGACAAACCCCGGCGCTGCGCCTTCGGGTGTTGCCCCGGCGGCCTCCTGCGACGCGGCATCCGCTGCCGCCGTCGCGGCTTGCTGCATCGCAGCCTGACGGGCTGCCATCTCCATTACCATCTGCCGCTGCTCTTCCTCATTCATGGGGCGCACGCGGCTCAGCTGTTTGGTCACATCTTCGCGCAGCGAATCCAGCATGCCTTCGAAGAGTTGGAAGCTTTCGTTCTTGTATTCATTGAGTGGATCACGCTGCGCATACCCGCGGAAGCCCACAACCGAGCGCAGATGTTCCAGAGTCAGAAGGTGCTCACGCCACTTGGCGTCGATGGTCTGCAGCAGGACCTGCTTTTCGATCTGGCGCATGTTTTCCGGGCCAAAGGCCTCGGTCTTTTCGGCCATCATCGCATCGCTCGCCGCCTCAAGGCGCTCGCGGATGTGCTCGTCGTCCACGCCCTCTTCAGCGGCCCATTCAACGATTGGGGCGTCAATGGAAAGCCCCTCACGCACGGCGGCCTGCAGACCTTCGGTATCCCACTGATCAGCATATGTCTTGGGCGGCATGTAGGTATCGATCAAATCATCGATCACCTCGTGGCGCATATCCTGGATGATCTCCGACAGGTCTTCGGCTGCCATGATCTCGCGGCGCTGACCAAAGATAACCTTACGCTGGTCGTTCATCACGTCATCGAACTTCAGCACCTGCTTGCGCATATCGAAGTTGCGGCCTTCTACCTTGGCCTGGGCACGTTCAAGAGACTTGTTCACCCAAGGGTGAATGATCGCCTCGCCTTCCTTCATACCGAGGGAGGAAAGAACCTTGTCCAGACGCTCAGAGCCGAAGATGCGCATCAGATCGTCTTCGAGGCTGAGATAGAACCGGGTCCGACCGGGATCGCCCTGGCGACCCGAACGGCCACGCAGCTGGTTGTCGATCCGGCGGCTTTCGTGCCGCTCGGAGGCCATGACGAAAAGACCGCCCGCGTCGAGAACCTTCTGTTTCTCGGTCGCGTGTTTGGCTTCCTCCTCGGCGCGCAAAGCGACGGGATCGGCATCCGGATTGGCCTCCAGGGCCTCCATGACCTTCATCTCGACGTTGCCACCCAGTTGAATGTCTGTGCCGCGACCGGCCATGTTGGTGGCGATGGTCACTGCGCCGAGGCGGCCTGCGTCGGCGACGATCTGCGCTTCCTGCTCATGGTGGCGGGCATTGAGAACATTGTGCTCGATACCTTCCTGTTTCAGAAGCTGGCTCAGCAGTTCCGATTTCTCGATCGAAGTGGTTCCCAGAAGAACCGGCTGCCCCTTGGCGTGGGCGGTCTTCGTCTCCTCGATCATGGCACGGTATTTTTCCGCACCGGTCCGGTAGACCTGATCGTCCTCGTCCACACGCGCAATCGGCTTGTTGGTGGGAACCTCGACCACGCCCAGACCGTAAATCTCGCGGAATTCCTCGGCCTCGGTCATGGCGGTACCGGTCATACCGGACAGGCGATCGTAAAGCCGGAAATAATTCTGAAAAGTGACCGACGCCAGAGTGCTGTTCTCGGGCTGGATCTGGACCTCTTCCTTGGCCTCAATGGCCTGGTGCAGGCCTTCGGACAGACGGCGGCCCGCCATCATGCGGCCAGTGAATTCGTCGATCAGCACGACTTCGCCGTCGCGAACGATGTAATCCTTGTCCCGCTGGAAAAGCTTGTGCGCACGCAGAGCCTGGTTGACATGGTGAACAACCGTCGTGCTTTCGGGATCATATAGCGAGGCGCCCTCTTCCAGCAAACCATGTTCGATAAGGATCTGCTCGAGGTATTCGTTGCCATCTTCGGTGAAGGTAACGCCACGGGTTTTCTCGTCGACCTCGTAATGCTCCTCGCTCAACAGCGGGATCACCTTGTCGATGGTCACATAAAGCTCAGAGCGGTCCTCGGCGGGGCCGGAAATGATCAGCGGCGTGCGCGCCTCGTCGATCAGGATCGAGTCCACCTCGTCGACGATGGCAAAGTTGTGCTGCTTCTGGAACACCTGATCGAGGCTCGGCTTCATGTTGTCGCGCAGGTAGTCAAAGCCCAGTTCGTTGTTGGTCGCATAGGTCACATCGGACTGGTAAGCGGCCATTTTCTGATCGTCGGGCTGGCCGGACCAGATCACGCCGGTGGTCATGCCGAGCTGCTCGAAGACCTTTCCCATCCATTCGCTGTCACGCTTGGCCAGATATTCGTTCACCGTGACAACATGCACACCCTTGCCGGTCAGCGCGTTTAGATAGGCAGGGAATGTCGCAACCAACGTCTTGCCTTCGCCGGTTTTCATTTCGGCGATATTGCCCTGATGCAGGAATACCCCGCCCATGAGCTGTGTATCGAAGGCGCGCAAGCCCAAGGCACGGCGCGCGCCTTCACGAACGTTGGCAAAGGCCTCGGGCAGAAGATCATCTAGGCTTTCGCCGTTCAGCGCGCGTTTGCGCAGCTCTTCGGTCTTCTCGATGAGGCCTTCATCGCTGAGTTTCTCGAACTCGGGCTCCAGCGCGTTGATCTTTGCAATCAGCGGCCGCGTCGCCTTGACTTTCCGGTCGTTCGGTGTGCCGAAAATCTTTTTGGCGAGTGTTCCGATACCCAGCATGTGCTCTCCAACAGTCCTGTCATGGCTTCCGTTCTCAGGCAGGCTTGCCCGCCCTGCCCGCAACCCATAAACAAAGGTGGAAACGACGGTGCTGCCCAATAGCCCCTAGGCGATGTAAGCGGCAGCTATATAAGTGTCAACGCCGCGCCATGCTGCGGCCCGGGAATAGGAAGAATTCAATGCTGAAAGGTCTCACTTTTCTGCGAGGCTCCGCTGCAGCGGCCCTGATCGCGCTCGCCGCCACTCCGTCGCTGGCGGCGCCACATGCCAATACGGTCGTTGCCTCGGTGAACGGCGAAGAAATCACTCTGGGCCACATGATCATGGCACGCGAAAGCCTGCCCCAACAGTACAAGCAACTGCCCGATGAAGTGCTGTACAACGCCATTCTGGACCAGCTGATTCAGCAGACTGCGCTAAAGCAACAGCTCAACGGCGAGGTGCCGCACTACGTCCAGCTGTCTGTCGAAAACGAAAGCCGCGCACTGTTGGCAGCTGATGTGATCGAAACGGTCATGGCCGGTGCTGCAAGCGAAGAAGCGCTGCGCGCGGCCTATGATCGCAAGTATTCCACGGGCAACGGCGGTGATGAATTCCATGCCGCACACATTCTAGTAGAAACCGAGGACGAAGCCCGAGAAATCAAGGAAGAGCTCGAAGACGGCGCCGATTTTGCCACCATGGCCAAGACGCGCTCGACCGGCCCTTCAGGACCTAGCGGCGGCGATCTCGGCTGGTTCGGCCTTGGCAGCATGGTGCCCGAATTCGAAGAGGCCGTTCTGGCCATGCGTTCGGGTGACATTTCCGATCCGGTCCAAACCCAGTTCGGCTGGCATGTGATCCTGCTGCGAGAGCGGCGCAAGTCCGAGGCGCCCAGCTTTGACGAGGTCCGCGGCGAGCTGGAGCAGGAGCTGCGCACCCGCGCCGTCGAGGACCGTGTTAATGCACTGACAGCGGCTGCCGACATCGAACGGCCCGAAGTCGAAGACCTTGAACCGTCGGTGATTCGTGATCTCAGCCTGGTGAGGAACTGATCAGATGGCCGGCGCGCTTCCCCGCTCCCCACTGGCCCCCGAGCACTTCCCAAATCTTCCTGTCATCAAGGGCGTTCGCTTTGCTACCGCTGCGGCCGGGGTGAAGTACAAGGGCCGGACCGATGTGATGCTTGCGGTCCTTGATCCGGGCACTACGGTTGCCGGCGTCTTTACCCGCTCAAAAACACGGTCGGCACCGGTCAGGGATTGTCAGGCCAAACTCGGCACAGATCCCTCGCAAGCGGCAGCCATTCTGGTCAACTCTGGCAACTCCAACGCCTTCACTGGGCACTACGGACAAACATCCGTATCAGAGATTGTCTCTTCGGTCAGCGAAACCACAGGGGCCCCGGAGGCCCGCATCTACACCGCATCCACCGGTGTGATCGGAGAGCCGCTGCCACACGACCGGATCGTGGCAAAGCTGGCAGAGCTGAACGCGGGCCTGGCTGAAGACGCGCTGGAAGCGGCAGCCGCAGCAATCATGACCACCGATACCTTTGCCAAAGGTGCCTGCGCCGCGGTCACGATCGGCGGCAAGACTGTGAATATAGCCGGGATCGCAAAAGGGTCCGGCATGATCGCGCCGGATATGGCGACGATGCTGGTCTATATCTTCACCGATGCACAGTTCGATCAAACGGCCCTGCAAGGCCAGCTAGCAGAGATCTGCGATCGCAGCTTTAACTGCATCACTGTGGACAGCGACACCTCTACCTCGGACAGTCTGATGCTGTGCGCGACCGGGGCTTCAGGGGTGGATGCTACGGCGAATGCGGAATTCGCGCAGGCGCTGGAAGGCGTTATGATGGATCTGGCGCATCAGGTTGTGCGCGATGGCGAGGGCGCCACCAAGTTTGTCGAGATCCAAATCACCGGCGCCGTGTCCGACGCCGAGGCAAAGACTCACGGCATGGCCATTGCCAACTCACCGTTGGTCAAGACGGCGATTGCTGGCGAGGATCCCAACTGGGGCCGGGTGGTGATGGCAATCGGCAAATCCGGCGCCGAGGCAGATCGGGACCGCCTGTCGATCTCTTTTGGAGATGTTCTGGTCGCAGAGAACGGTTGGGTCTCACCAACATACAAGGAAGAGGATGGCGCCGCACAGATGAAGCAGGACGAGATCACCATTAAGGTGGATTTGGGTCTTGGCGACGGTGCCGCGACCGTCTGGACCTGTGATCTCACTCACCAATACATCAGCATCAACGCGGACTACCGATCATGAAGACAGTTCTCGTCTCTGCCGTCGCCCTGATCGACGTCGAAGGACGGATCCTGCTTGCGCAGCGGCCTGAAGGCAAATCCATGGCCGGGCTTTGGGAATTTCCGGGCGGCAAGGTTGAAGTCGGGGAAACCCCGGAGGCCGCCCTGATCCGGGAGTTGGAAGAAGAGCTGGGTATCAACACTTGGTCCTCCTGTCTGGCACCTCTGACCTTTGCCAGCCACAGCTATGACGATTTCCATTTGCTGATGCCGCTGTTCGCCTGCCGCAAGTGGGAAGGCATCCCTCAGGCACGCGAAGGTCAGGTGCTGAAATGGGCGCGCCCGCAAGACCTGCGCGACTATCCGATGCCACCTGCAGACATTCCCTTGATCCCGATCCTGCGTGACTGGCTTTAAGCCCAAGAACCGTTAAATCTTAAGAAATGGGATCACCCAAAAAATGCGCAGTTGGAGCATTTCACGGCTTTCTGGCCGATTTAGGGGGTTTTTGCGATAAAAACACTAGCCTTTGTGGTGTTTGATTAAAATTGGAAAGGCTTTGTTAACCTTTTTGTCAAAAAATAGACACACTATCACGCAGTGAACCTCTCCAAAGTCTCCCTGAAGAAGGACCAGGATACACCAAGTTGAACTAGAACGGGCTGTCCTGGTCCGAGGCTGATTCATACAGGCACATATCTAGAACCCGCTTTAGACTGGTGGGCGTTCCGCATAAACGCCCCGTTTCCCTCAAGGTCTATAGCAGAACCAAAACCAACCACTCACACCTCCAGAGGGCAGCCTATCGGCTGTCCTCGACCTTTTTTGTGGGCATGTTTGCGTACTTCACTTGCAAAAGCAGTTCGTCAAAGAAAAAGCCCCGGACAGATAGTCCAGGGCTTTTTCAATTCTTGGTGGCCTACGCGAGTTAGTCGAGTTTGCGCTCGACTTCCTGACGCTCGAAGATCTCGATGACATCACCTGCGCGGATATCTTCGTAGTTTTCAAAGGCCATGCCGCATTCCTGACCGGACTGGACCTCTGGCACTTCGTCCTTGAAGCGCTTGAGGGTCTTCAGCGTACCTTCATGGATCACCACGTTGTCGCGCAGCAGGCGTACACCGGCAGAGCGGCGTGCCACCCCTTCAGTGACCAAGCAGCCAGCAACCTTGCCGACGTTAGACACCTTGAAGACGTCCTTGATCTCGGCGTAACCGATGAAGTTTTCTTTGATTTCGGCCGACAGCAGACCCGAAGCAGCCGCTTTAACATCATCCACGAGGTCATAGATCACCGAATAATAGCGGATCTCCACACCCTTCTGGTTGGCGGTGTTGCGGGCCGAGGCATTGGCACGCACGTTGAAGCCAAAGACCGGAGCGCCCGATGCTTCGGCCAGGCCGATATCGGTCTCGGTGATGGCACCAACGCCCGAGTGCAGCACGCGCACGCGCACCTCGTCGTTGCCAATCTTTTCCATCGCCTGAACGATCGCCTCGGCAGAACCCTGAACGTCAGCTTTGACCAGAATTGGCAGCTCGGCGACGTTTTCGTCTTCCTTGGCCTTCTGCATCAGCTGTTCAAGTGTGGTTGCAGCACCGGCGGCAGCGCGTTTGTCCTTGGCGGCTTGCTCACGGTATTCCGCAATCTCGCGCGCCTGCGCTTCGGTTTCGGTCACGTTCAGCACATCGCCCGCTTCGGGGGTGCCGTTGAGGCCCAGAACCTCGACCGGGACCGAGGGCCCAGCTTCTTTGACGCGCTCGCCCTTGTCGTTAATCAGCGCGCGGACCTTGCCGTATTGCTCACCCACCACAAAGATATCGCCCTGACGCAGGGTACCGTTCTGAACCAGCACGGTGGCTACCGGGCCACGCCCAACATCCAGCTGCGCCTCAATGACTGCACCTTGCGCGGCGCGGTTGGGGTTTGCTTTCAGTTCGAGAATTTCCGCCTGCAGCGCGATGGCTTCAAGCAGTTCGTCCAGACCTTGACCAGTATGCGCCGAGACTTCGACGTCCTGCACTTCACCGGACATGGCTTCAACGATCACCTCGTGCTGCAGCAGCTCTGCCCGCACTTTGTTCGGATCTGCAGCCGGTTTGTCGATCTTATTGATCGCAACGATCATCGGAACTTCGGCCGCCTTGGCGTGGTTGATCGCCTCGATGGTCTGCGGCATGACCGAGTCATCTGCCGCGACAACCAGAACAACGATATCCGTCACCTGAGCACCACGCGAGCGCATCGAGGTAAAGGCCGCATGGCCGGGGGTATCAAGGAAGCTCAGCGTTGCGCCTCCTTCGGTCTGCACCTGATAGGCGCCGATATGCTGGGTGATGCCGCCGGCTTCACCTGCCACAACGCGGGCATCGCGGATGGCGTCCAGCAGCGATGTCTTGCCGTGGTCGACGTGGCCCATGATGGTGATGACGGGCGGACGCGGCTGCAGGTCTTCTTCCTTGTCTTCGACTTCCTTGATGACGTCCTCGACATCTGAGTCGGAAACACGGACAACCTTGTGGCCGAATTCTTCGATAATCAGCTCGGCTGTATCGGCATCAATCGATTGGTTCTGCGTGACCATCATGCCCATCTGCATGAGGGATTTCACAACATCACCAACACGTTCCGCCATACGGTTCGCCAGTTCGGAAACCACGATGGTTTCCGGCAGCTGCACGTCGCGGATTACCTTTTCACGCTCGACTGAGCCACCCATGGCCTTTTGACGCGCGCGTTCCTGCTTGCGCTTCATAGCCGCCATGGAGCGTTGCCGCCCACCTTCGCCTGTTGCCTGGCCGAGGGTCAGCTTGCCCGAACGGCGACCTTCGTCGCGGCCCTTGCCGCGACCGCGCTCCTCGCGCTCACGGTCGGCCTTGCGCGGGGTCGGCTGGCCGCCACCCTTGGGCGCACCGCGACCGGCGCCTGCGCCTGCAGGTTTCGCCTTGGCCGGTTCCGCAGCAGGTGCTGCAGCTGCGCGTTTCGCGGCCTCTTCGGCCTCGCGGCGCTTGCGCTCTTCTTCTTCGGCTTTTTGGCGGGCCTTTTCTTCAGCTTCCCGCTGTTCGCGTTCCTTGGCTTCCTGCTCGGCGCGGCGGCGCTCACGCTCTTCGGCGCGGGCCTTTTCCTCGGCCTCACGCTGCGCAGCCTCTTCGGCTTCGCGTGCCTTGGCAGCCTGCAGCGCCTTCAGGCGGCGGGCCATTTCCGCATCGGTAATACCGGCAGGGCGACGAGAGCCGTCCGTCGCAGGCGAGGACCCGCTGCCCCCTTTACCCGCACCCGGCTTGGGAACCACAACGCGCTTGCGCTTGGTTTCCACCACGACATTCTTGGTCCGCCCATGGCTGAAGCTCTGTTTCACGTTCCCAGGCCGGGAACCACCACCACGCAAACCCAATGTCTTTTTGCCGTCACTATCGCTCATAAAGCTCTTTATCCTTCCGTGCGGCCCTTGCCGCCCACCATTTCGCGCAAACCCTGCAATCGTTGCGCTTCCTCTACAACACGTTTGCTGAGTCCACCAGAGGCAAGCGCCGCATGTATCACAGTTTGACGCCCAAATGCCATCCCCAGCTCATCCCCAGAGAGGCAACCGATGTATTTTCCCCGGTGGGGCGTACTCAGTTTCGATTTTCCGCGCCCGGATCCGTCGGACGCCTGGATCAGGACGGAGGCCTCTTCTTTCAGCAGCCAATCCTTTACCTTTTCATAGCCGCCAACCGCATCACCCGACTTGCGGGCAAGGCTGATCAGATCAACAAGGCGGCGCAGAACCTGACGTTCCACTTCATCCACAAGACCCTCTGGCACGTTGACCTGAGCCTTGAAGCCGCGAGCAAACAGCCGCTTCTTGACTGCCATATCTAGGGCAGAGCGGCTCGCTGTCACGTAAACCCCGCGACCGGGTAGTTTACCTAACACATCAGCAACGACCTGACCATCCGGCCCCAGCACAAAGCGGATGAGACCCTCTTTAGGTTGGATCTCACCTGTTGCAATGCACTTGCGCTCCGGACCGTCACTTCGGTCTTTTGCCGCGCCACCACGAGCCATTCAGCCTCTCCTTACCGAAAGCCGCCGGGATCAAGCCCCGGCGCCCTCCTCTTCGGGTTCCTCGCCTTCGACATCTTCTTCCGAGACTTCCGGCTCCAGCTCGGCGGGATCAACCCAGCCAAGCAGCACGCGGGCGGTCATCACCATATCCTGAGCCTCTTCGAGCGACATGCCGAAGGGTTCGAGGATACCGTCGTCCTTGACACGCTCGCCGCCATCGGTGGTCCAGCCACCGGCCAGTTCCCAGTCGGCGCAGGTGGCGAAATCCTCCAGAGAAAGGATACCATCCTTGGCCAGCGCCTCCACCATCTGGGGTGTGAGACCGTCAAAGTCAATAAGGCTGTCCTCGGCGCCCAGCGCACGGGCCGCATCGATGGCAGCCTTGGCCTGCGCTTCAAGGTAGTCACGGGCGCGAGCCTGCAGTTCCTCCGCGGTGCCTTCATCGACGCCGTCAATGACCAACAGCTCATCCAGCTCGACGTAGCCGACCTCTTCGAGGTTGGTGAAGCCTTCTGAGACCAGAAGCTGGGCAAAGAACTCGTCCAGATCCAGGGTTTCCATGAAGAGCGCGGTGCGGGCCTCGAATTCCTTCTGGCGGCGCGCCGATTCCTCTTCCTCGGTCATGATGTCGATGTCGAGACCAGTGAGTTGCGAAGCCAGACGCACGTTCTGGCCTCGGCGACCGATGGCGAGGCTCAGCTGTTCCTCGGGGACGACGACCTCGATCTTGCCGGCTTCTTCGTCCAGAACCACCTTGGTGACTTCTGCGGGCTGCAGCGCGTTCACCAGGAAGGTCGGCTGATCTTCGTTCCACGGGATGATATCGATCTTTTCGCCCTGAAGTTCATTCACAACCGCCTGAACGCGGCTGCCGCGCATACCGACACAGGCACCGACAGGATCGATTGAGCCATCATAGGAGATGACCGCGATCTTGGCGCGCGAGCCTGGGTCACGGGCCACGGCCTTGATCTCGATGATGCCGTCGTAGATTTCCGGCACTTCCATCTTGAACAGTTCGGCCATGAATTCTGGCGCGGTGCGGCTGAGGAATATCTGCGGACCACGGGGTTCGCGGCGCACGTCCTTGATGTAGCAGCGGATGCGGTCGTTCGGGCGATAGCTTTCGCGGCCGATCTTTTCGTTGCGGCGCAGGATGGCTTCGCCGGCGCCCACATCGACGATCACGTTGCCGAATTCCTCGCGCTTGACGAGACCGTTGATGATGGTACCCGCGCGGTCCTTGAATTCTTCGTACTGGCGATCCCGCTCAGCTTCGCGCACCTTCTGCAGGATCACCTGCTTGGCCGACTGCGCCGCGATCCGGCCCATTTCCACCGGCGGGACCTCTTCCACATAGGTGTCGCCCACCTCGGGGTTTTCCATGTACTGCTTGGCCTGCTCGACGGTCATCTCGGCCTGGTAGTTTTCCAGGTCCTCATCCGCCACAACCGAGCGCACACGGGTGAAGGTCGCCTTACCGGTCTTGCGGTCGATGGACACGCGGATGTCCATCTCGCTGCCGTAGCGGCTTTTGGCCGCCCGTGCGAGGCTTTCTTCCATGGCTTCGACCACCAGACCGGGGTCGATCATTTTTTCGCGCGCCACGGCTTCGGCGGTTTGCAACAGCTCAAGCTGGTTTGCAGAGGTGATGGCCATTACTTGTTCTCCTCTTCGGACCCTTCGGTCACCTCGCCCCCTAGGGGCGCATCTTCGATAACGTCGTCAAAAGCGTCTTCGTTCAGCGTGCCGGCCGCCTTGCGCTGGCGCAGCATTTCCTTGATCAAGTCGTCAGTCAGCACCAGCTTGGCATCGCTCAGCCAGTCGAATTTGAGACCGATGGTCACGGTTTCGCCGTGCTCTTCGATATTGATCAGAACCTCGTCATCCTCGATCCCGGCCAACTCACCCTTGAAGCGGCGGCGCCCGTCGATCAGTTCGGCGGTTTCCAGCTTGGCCTCGTAGCCTTCGAACATGTCAAAGTCCTTGAGGCGCGTCAGGGGGCGATCAATGCCCGGGCTTGAGACCTCAAGCGCATAGGCATCGAGAATCGGGTCTTCGACGTCCAGAACAGCGCTAACAGCATTAGAGATCTCGGCGCAGTCATCCACCTCGATCCCGCCATCGGGCTTGTCGGCCATGATCTGTAGGGTCGTCGTCTTGCCAGACATCAGCCGAATGCGGACCAGCTCATAGCCCATATCCTCGATCACCGGGGTGATGATCTCGGCAAGGCGGCGGTCAATCGCGGCTTTGGCAATCAGGTCGTTGGTCATTCGGGTTCCAGCTGTCGTTAGAACATAGGTCGTGCGGACACAAAAAAACGGGCGCGCGGCCCGTTGAAATTCCCGGTGGAGCTTTGGACCAGAGCCCAACGCGCCGCTGTTGTGAAAGCCATATACGCCTGATGCGGCGAATCTGCAAGGAGAAGTTCAGATCGCAGGGTGAGGGCGGCTCAGATCCGCCACCAGCGCTCTGCAATGCGACCGTCATCCAAAGCTGTGCGGTCGCCGACGGTGCGCGGAATACCCACGTCAGAGCGCGCCGCCAACGCCATGTCGCTGGCCGAGGGATGATACAGGAAACCACCTTTTTCGATCAGCCCCTCGGGTGCGGGTAGGGCTGCCACGTCCACATAGCCATCGCGCAGCGCCTCGGCGCGTACACGCGCATCGGGGATCACGACAACCTCCACGGTCTCGACCCAACCCGCATGACCGGCCTTGAAGTGATCCGCTACTTTTGCAGCACGGAAGTGACGTCCGTCCTGGGCGCGCTCGACCCGGTAGCAGCCAGTGCCCACCGCCTGTGCAAGGGGCCGATCGACCTGCCCTGCCGGGGCGATCACCAGCGCAGGACTCGCCAGAAGGTAGGGAAGATGAGGATTTGCGGCCCGAAGCAGGATCTCGACGCGGTGATCGGCAACCTGTTGCACACCGGAAACTTCGGCGCCCTCGATCCTCCGGCCCTTTAGTGAAGCCACCACATCATCCGCCGTCAGCGGCGTGCCATCGTGGAACCGGACATCGCGGCGCAGGTCAAAAGACCACATGCGCGCGTCCTCGCTGCTGTGCCAGGCCTCGGCGAGTTCGGCGCGCAAGACGCCATCAGGCGCGATTTCGGTCAGGGTATCAAAGATCGCCCCGCGAGCGACCTGCTCCATCAGCCCGTCCTGACGGGGAACGGCAAGACGCAGCACACCGCCGGGCCGGGGCGCTGCCGAGAGGGAGGTCCCTGTAGCCGCCAGCAAGGCAGCAGCAGCACCAGAGGTGAACAGCGCACGGCGGTCAATACGGGTCATGGCAGCAGCTCCTCGGCAATCCGGTCCATAGCACGCACCAGTTCAGCGCTAATTCCCGGCTCTGACAAGGCATGACCTGCATTGCGGATCATTTTCAACTCTGCATTTGGCCACAACTCATTCAGACGCCAGGCCGAGGTCGGTGGGCAGATCATGTCATACCGCCCCTGCACGATGATGCCGGGGATGTGTGAAATCCTCCCCATGTTGGCGAGGATCTGACCATCGAAATCCAAGAAACCGCCATTGATGAAATAGTGATTCTCGAGCCGGGCAAAGGCGCGTGCATAGTCGCCGGGGCTTTCGCCGCCATGCCCGTTTGAATGGACCGACGCGAGCGCATTTTCCCAGGCCGACCAGGCGCGGCCAAAGCGGATCTCATCCTGCATGTTCCCGGAAAACAAACGCTTATTGTAGGCTTGGATCATATCACCCCGCTCGCCGTCTGGGATGAGGGATACAAATCGTTGCCAGGTTTCCGGCCAGAACCTGCCCGCGCCGCCACCATAAAACCAATCCAGCTCCGCCTGGGTCATCAGAAACACGCCGCGCAGGATCATCCGCTGCACCCGGTCCGGATGAGTCTGCGCATAAATCAGCGCCAGCGTCGCGCCCCAGCTGCCGCCGAACAACAGCCAGCTATCGATTTCGAGCGTCCGGCGGATCTCTTCCATGTCCGCCACCAGATGCCAGGTCGTGTTATCCTCGCAGGAGGCATGCGGGCGTGAGCGGCCGCAACCGCGCTGGTCAAAAAGAATCACCCGATAAAGTTTCGGGTCGAAATAGCGCCGCATCGCCGGGCTGCTGCCTCCGCCGGGGCCGCCGTGGCAGACCACCACAGGGATGCCCTTGGGGTTGCCGGACTGCTCTACATAAATGCTGTGGCCCTGACCCACATCCAGCATGCGCTGGTCGTAGGCATCGACCGGGGGATAAAGATACTGCACTGCGCGCTTTTGGTCCGAGTATTTGTCCGTTACTGACCTAACTAGTCTAATAGGCACAAAAGAACATACGGAGACAGGAATGCAAGCGCATCAATCCACGGTAGATCCGTCAGAAATCGCCAAATTCGAGGCAATGGCCGCGGAGTGGTGGGATCCCAACGGCAAATTCAAGCCGCTCCACATGCTCAACCCCTGCCGTTTGGACTATATCACGGCCCAGATCGCGGGAGAGTTCGACAGGGACCTGAGCCAGCCCGAGCCCTTCAGGGGCTTGCGGTTGCTGGACATCGGCTGCGGCGGCGGCCTTTTGTCTGAACCCATGGCGCGGCTCGGTGCGGAAGTGGTGGGCGCAGATGCGGCAGCCGGAAACCTGCCAGTTGCCCGCATCCACGCCGAACAATCCGGTCTTGAGATCGATTACCGCCACACCACTGCCGAGGCCCTGGCCGAAGCGGGTGAGCAATTCGACGTGGTGCTGAACATGGAGGTGGTGGAGCATGTGGCGGACCCGCTCAGCTATCTGACGGCAACGCAGCGGCTGCTGAAACCGGGCGGCTTGCAGATCTGCTCGACCATCAACCGCAATCCCAAAAGCTACGTCATGGCGATTTTCGGTGCAGAAGTGGTGATGCGTTGGCTGCCCCGCGGCACCCATGAGTGGAATAAATTCATCACCCCGGACGAGTTGTTCGATCTGCTTGGCAAGGCCGGACTGGAGCCAGTGGACCGGAAAGGTTTCGTTTTCAATCCAATCACTTGGAGCTGGTCGATTTCGGCGCGTGATCTATCGGTCAACTATGTGACTGCCAGCACAAAACCCGGCGAATGAAGGCCTCGCCGCGATGCGACATATACGAAAGGATAGGTTCCCCCATCCTAATGGGAGCTTGGCCATGAAAACTAAAAAGCGTAACTACTGACCGTTCAGTTGGGTATCCAGCTGGCGTCGGGCACTTGCCCAGAACCGAGTGAATGCTGAACCTGAAGGTTGTCCAAGCGCCCCTGGCGGGGGTGCACCACACTCACGGAACCGGATGGGGAAATTTGAGAAAGGGACGCCTTCGACATGGCGTCCCTTTCTTTTTCTCAGGCCTGATTGAACCGGGGGAAGTGCAGTTCACTTGGAGGGCAGGCTCGTACTATCTGAACGCGCGATCAATCATCTTCCAGCTTGGCGCGCAGCTCTCGCAGGATTGGCAAAGCGGCGCGGACGCGATCTCCGCCCAGTTCCTCAACGACCTCGGAAATAACCGGCACGATACTGGCCAGCGCTGCATCTCGCGCCTGGCGACCGGCAGGGCTGATCGCAACCATCTTGCGCCGGGCGTCGTCCCAGTCGGGGCGAATGTGGACGTATCCCGCCATCTCGAGCTTGTTGAGCGTATTTGTCATGGCCCCACGGGTGACATGAAAAGACTTGGCCAATTGCGCCGGAGACCGCTCAAGGCCGGCACGCGCCAGATGGTTCAGAACCGAGAAATGCGACAGCTCCATCCCCTTGGGCAGCGCCTTGCCCAGCCGTGATTTGGCAAGTTGTTCGGCCATAAGGATTTCGCTGAACAGCGAAACGGCCAGGGAATGGGTTTCTTCCATCAGGGTTCGTCGAACTCTCGGTCATGGGTCAGCGCAGGAACACGTTTGCGTGCTTGTGCCACTTTTCCCATGTCGAGATCAACGTAGACAACCCCCGGATCGGTGCCGGCATCGGCAAGGATCTCTCCCCAGGGTGCAACGACAAGCGAATGCCCATATGTGCGGCGCACCGCGCCCCGGCTGGCCTTGTGGGTGCCGGTCTGCGCCGGAGCCAGCACATAGCAGCCCGTTTCGATCGCACGCGCCTGCAACAGCGCATGCCAGTGAGCCGCCCCCGTCACGTGCGAAAAGGCCGCTGGGACCGTCAGGATCTGCGCGCCCGCTTTGGCCAGTGCCCTGTGAAGGTGAGGGAAGCGCACATCGTAGCAGATCGTCATACCGATCTTTGCAAAGGGAGTCTCAGCCACCACCGCACAGGCACCCGGACGATATCCATCGGATTCGCGGTAGGTTTCTTCGGGCGTCACCTCAACATCGAACATGTGGATCTTGTCATAGCGCGCGGTGACCGCGCCATCGGGAGCGATCAGGAACTGACGATTGGCAAACCGGCCATCCGCATCATGGGTCTTCACACCCAGCGACCCGATCAGCAGCCAGATCCCGTGCTTTGCGGCTTCATCCCGCAGGGCAGCAAGCGTGGGGTCGTCTTCTTCGTGGCACAGAACCGCGTTCTGATGCGTCCGACTGGTTGACAGGCAATTGGTGACCTCAGGCGTCAGCACGAAACCGGCCCCTTTCACCACAGCTTCAGCCATCATGCCGCGCACGGTATCCAGGTTCTCGGCCGGGTCGTCGCTAGAGGTGATTTGCAGCAGTGCAGCGCGCATTGAAAGGAGCTCCCCGTTCAGTCTGCCAGAAGCGCGTCCAGTTTTCCGGCCTTTTCCAGCGCATAAAGATCATCGCAACCGCCTACATGGGTCTCCCCGATGAAGATCTGCGGCACAGTGCGGCCACCGTTCGCCCGCTCAATCATCTCGGACTTGCGGCCAGGGTTCATCATGACGTCGACCTCGGAAAAGGTCACGCCCTTCTTGTTCAGCAAGCGCTTTGCGGCATGACAAAAGCCACACAGAGGTGAGGTGTAGATTTCCACCGGTTTCATCGAAGTCTCCAAACATTCTGATTTTCGCGTTTGTGGGCGATATGGGGGCATAATGCAATCAATGCCAGCGTCACAGTTTCGGGATCTGGCAGGCCGCTCACCCAAGAGACCAATTTCGGGCGCATCGGTTTTTTTTCGTCACACCAGAAAGCGACGGCCACTGTCTTCGACCGGAGCGGAAAAGATATGCCAGACGGCATTTTTCTCTCGGCAAAATGGCCCGTTTTGCGGTATCGGCTCGCATGGTCCGCGTGTCTACATTTTGATTGTGGGCCATTTCACCGCATTGCCTGTGGAGTACTCCTGTTTTGACATCAGAGCTTTCATCCAGCCTTTGGAGCGACACCTGCAAGGAAAAGGTCACAGCGCCACCTCTGCGTGATGACGTGTCCGCAGATCTGGTGGTGATCGGCGGAGGGTACACGGGCTGTTCAGCAGCACTTGAGGCCACCCAGATGGGCGCCGAAGTACGGCTTCTGGAGGCTGGTACCTTCGGGGGTGGCGGATCGGGGCGCAACGTCGGACTGGCGAATGCGGGCCTGTGGCTGCCACCTGAGGATATCAACGCCCAGATCGGAGCGGATGCGGGCCGCCGCCTGTCCTCCCTATTGGCTGATGCCCCGGATATGGTCTACGGGCTGATCGAGAAACACCAAATCGCCTGCGAGCCGGTACGCAAAGGCACCCTTCATTGCGCCCATGCTTCTGCCGGAATGACCGATCTGGCCCGACGGTATGAACAACTCAGCGCAATTGGTGCGCCGGTTCGTTTACTGGATGCAGATGAGGCGCAGGCTCGGGTTGGCTCTGATCAAGTCTACGGAGCCCTGTTTGATCCACGTGCAGGCACCATCCAACCTCTGTCCTACGCGCGTGGGCTGGCGCGGGCCGCAGCGGGTGCCGGAGCTATGCTGCATGGGGAAACTCCTGCGCTGAGTGCCACACGAAACGGCGATGCCTGGAACATCTCAACGCCGCAGGGACGGGTGCGCGGCAAACATCTGATTGTTGCCACCAATGGCTACGCGCTGGCGATCGAGGGGCTGCAGACACCCACAAAGGTCCCGGTTCACTACTTCCAGGCGGCCACCGATCCGCTGCCGGATCATGTTCTCGACCAGATACTGCCGGGCCTTGAGGGATGCTGGGATTCGGCCCTGGTCATGTCATCGTGGCGCCGTGACCGGGAGGGGCGGCTTATCATCGGCGCAATGGGTGCGCTGGATCATATCGGCAAGGAAATCCACCTTGGCTGGCTGCGCCGCAAGATTGCCCGCATGTTCCCGGCACTGGCCGACATGCCATTGCGACATATCTGGTTCGGGCGCATCGCCATGACGACGGAACATCTTCCAAAAATTCAGCGGCTGGAAGGAGGATTTGCGTGTTTTGGCTATTCGGGGCGCGGGATCTGCCCCGGCACTCTGTTTGGCAACCGTATGGCGCGGGCGCTGTTGTCGGGGGATGAGACCTGTCTACCCGTTGCACCCGTCACAACCCACCGCCTGCCATTTGCCGGAGTTCGTCAGGCCTTTTACGAGACAGGTGCCACCTTGACCCATCTCCTTAAGGATCGCCTTTAAGGTCAGGCCAAGGTTCTTGGCCTGACACGCGTTCCTAATATGCTTAGCCGCAGCGCGCCATTGCCTTGCCCAGTCCGATGATCAGGTCCGTATAAAACGTAGGACCGGTCGGGATCTCGGTGCCGATGGGGTCGATCACAACGGTCTCGGCTCCGGTTCCGTCAAGAACGGTAGCGACAAGCCCCGGATTGAACTGCGGCTCAGAGAAGACGCAGGTCACGCCACGCTCGGTTACCTCAGCACGGATTTCCGCGATTCGCGCCGGGCTGGGGTCAGAGGCGTCCCCAAGAGAGATTGCCCCGGCAGAGGCAAGGCCAAAGCTCTTCTCGAAATACTGGTAAGCGTCGTGGAAGACGATGAACGAGTTTGCCCGGAAAGGCTCCAGCAGAGCGTTGACCTCATCGATCACTGCGTCGATCTCGGCCTTGCCCGCCGCTGCGTTTGCCTTGTAGGTCGCGGCGTTTTCAGGGTCCAGCTCTGACAGTTCCTCGGCAATGGCCATCAGCCAAAGCTCAGCATTTTCAGGCGCAAGCCAGGCATGGGGATCCAAACCTGTGTGGCTGTGACCGTCATGATCCGCATGGTCGTCGTGATCCGCATGGTTGGCATGATCCGCGTGGTCGTCGTGATCCGCATGGTCGTCATGTTTGTGCATGTCATGGTCATGTTTGTCGTGATCATGATCATCATGCGCTTCGTGATCATGGTGCTTGTCATGATCGTGGTCGTCATGACCCTCATGGTTATGGCCGTCCGCGTGATCGGCGTGATCCTCCTCGTGATGTTCCCCGTCGTGATGGCCATCGTCGTGATCATGCGCCTCAAAAATCGCACCGGTGCGGAATTCCAGTTTCAGCGTGCCTGGAACCTCCAGCAACTCGGTCACATGCGCATCTGCGGCAAGCGTTCCCAGGGGACCTTCAAGCCAAGGGGTCAGGGCCTCCCCCATCCAGAACACAGCATCTGCACGTTCAAGCGCCAGAGCTTCAGACGGACGCATCGAATACCCATGCGGCGACGCTCCCGGCGCGATGACAAGATCCGGGGTTCCAACCCCTTGCATCACCCGCGCCACCAGCCCATGCACCGGCGCGATGTCCACGGCCACGCGCGGGACATCCGCCATCACCATTCCACCACCCAGAACAGCGGGGATCACCGCTGCATATGAAAAACCCTTCATCCCGACAGTCCTTTACTTATAGAGCGCGCATCCCGGCCCGAGTTGACCAGCACGTGTTATCACATAACATTAAGCCGCTTGATAAGCGTCATAACATTACATATCAAGGCTAAAATACGCACAGCAATTCAGCCCGCGCGGAGACCACCCATATGGAAACGATCGGCTTTGAAACTCACGATCACAACAGCTGTATTCAGGACTGCATCGCTGCAGTCGATGCAGACTGCAAGGCGCGGGGCCTGCAATTTACCCCAGTGCGGCGGCGCGTGCTGGAGATCCTTTTGCAGGAACACCGCTCGCTCGGGGCTTACGAGATCCTTGACCGCCTCCGCGAGGAAGGGCTTGGCTCGCAGCCTCCCGTCGCCTACCGCGCGCTGGATTTCTTGGTGAAAAACCGCTTTGCTCATAAGATCGAGAGGCTCAATGCCTTTATCGCCTGCACCCACCCTGGCGACACCCATGCGCCGATCTTCATGATCTGCCGCATCTGCAACGCAGTGGCTGAGGTGCACACCGATCCAACCAAAGGCCAGCTGGGCGAGGCCGCAAAAGAAGCAGGTTTCCTGATCGAGCGCACCGTGGTTGAGGCCGAGGGCATCTGCCCCAAATGCCAGGAGGCACAAGCCGCATGAGTCTTGTCACCCTCAAGGGCCTGTCGGTCCGCTACGGTGGCAATACGGTCCTGTCCGATGTGAACCTCTCGATCGAACCGGGAGAAATCGTGACCGTCGTCGGGCCAAACGGCTCCGGAAAATCCACACTCCTGCGCAGCATCATCGGTGCACTGAAGCCGAGCAGTGGCGACGTGTCCCGCGCGCCGGGCTTGCGGATCGGCTATGTGCCGCAGAAGCTGCATATCGATCCCACACTGCCCCTGACCGTGCGCCGGTTCCTCAGCCTGCCCGCCAGCGTCAGCGATGACCGCGCCGAAGACGCTCTGCAGCAGGCTGGGGCCGGTCCTCTGGCGGAACGGCAGATGTCGGACCTGTCTGGCGGTCAATTCCAACGGGTGCTTCTGGCCCGCGCGCTGCTCAATGACCCGCAACTGCTGATTCTGGACGAAGCAACGCAAGGCTTGGACCAACCCGGATCCGCCGCTTTTTACCAGCAGATCGCCACCGTACGCGCCCAGTTGGACTGCGCCGTCCTGATGGTCAGCCACGAATTGCATGTGGTTATGGCCGCCTCGGACCGGGTGATCTGCCTCAATGGCCACATCTGCTGTGAAGGCGAGCCGGAACACGTCGCCTCAGCCCCCGAGTACCGGGCGCTGTTCGGGACGGGAACTCAAGGCGCGCTTGCACTTTACCGGCATGAGCATAATCACTCGCACGATCATGCTCATAATCATGATCATGGCCCCGGCTGCGACCACGATCACGGGGCCACGACAAAGGATATGGCCTCATGATGGATCTTCTTGACAGTTTTCTTGTCCGGGCCGCGCTGGCCGGGGTCGGCGTCGCCCTGGCCGCCGCTCCATTAGGCTGTTTCGTGGTATGGCGCCGCATGGCCTATTTTGGCGATGCAACCGCGCATGCCTCGATCCTCGGGGTGGCGCTCGCTCTGTCCTTTGATACGTCGATCTTTGCGGGCGTTCTGGCGACCTCTCTGGTGATGGCGACCACCGTATCCAGCCTCAGCAACCGTGGCTATGCCATGGATACGCTGCTGGGCGTCATGGCGCATTCCGCTCTGGCCTTCGGTCTGGTGGCGGTCTCTTTCCTGCAAGGGGTCCGGATTGACCTTATGGCCTATCTGTTTGGCGATATCCTGGCGGTGGGCCGTGCGGATCTGGCGGTGATCTGGGGCGGGGCAGCGCTTGTGTTGCTCCTGCTCTGGGCGCGCTGGTCCGCGCTATTGACTGCAACGCTGAACCCGGACCTGGCCTATGCGGCCGGGATCGATCCAAAGCGCGAACAAATGGTGCTGACCGTGGCGCTGGCTCTTGTGGTGGCTGTAGCAATCAAGGTCGTGGGGGTTCTCTTGATTGCTGCGCTCCTGCTGATCCCTGCGGCAACCGCGCGCCCTTTTGCCAATACGCCTGAGCGCATGGCCCTGATCGCCGCAATCATAGGCGCCCTGTCCGCTCTCGGAGGATTGCAGCTTGCCTTTACCTTTGACACCCCCACTGGCCCGACGATCGTCTGCCTTGCGGCCGTGCTGTTTGCTGTCTCAAGCCTCGGAGATACGCTGCGGCGTGCTGCGATGCGTGGATAAGGCTGACGCTGCCGGAGCAATTGTTTTTCACTTGCCGTTTGCCAAACATTTGCTCCTAATCACCTCATGGATCCGCAACTAGACCCGAAACAGACCACCCGGCTGATCGCCACGCTGAAAGACCGGATAGCCGAGATGCCACCGAAACTGGCGGCAGCGGCAAAGTACATAATCGACAATCCCGGTGATTTTGCGCTGGATCCGGTCCGGGTCACAGCCCAGAAGGCAGGTATCAGCGCCAATACACTGGTACGGCTGGCAGAGTTCCTGGGCTTTGAAGGCTTCGAAGCCCTGCGCAGCCCCTTTCGGGCCTCCCTGGTGACCGAGCGTGAGGCGGGACTGGGGGAGGACTGGCTAACCCAGATGCAGGCCTCAACCGCCCCCGCCGCAGCCTTGCAGGCCCGCGCGGCCCGAAACGAGATCAACATCGTCGCGCGCTCCTTGCGGCTGATGACGCCGGAACGCACCGCCTCCATCGTGAAAACGCTGACCGAAGCACGCAGATGCTATGTAACGGCCACCCGGGCTTCATATGCGCTCGCCCATTATTTTCACTATGTGGGCCGCATGGCGCTGCCGGATCTGGACCTGGTGCCGCGACACATGGGATCGGCCATTGACGATCTGATCGACCTTTCGGACCGGGACTGCCTGATCGCCGTTACCTTTGCGCCCTATTCCTCAGGCACCATTCAGGCGCTGCGCATGGCGGCAGAACGCAAGGCGAAGGTTGTTCTGATTTCCGACAGCCAGGTTATCGCGCCCGGCATTCATGCCGATCATGTGCTGGCGGTCTCTTCGAACTCGATCCATGCCTTCGGGGCCTATGGCGGCGCCATGGCAGTGCTGGAGTGCCTGCTGACCCACCTGATCGAGGCCGGGGGCGCAGAGGCACGCCGCCGGATCGAAGCTTATGAAGATCTGCGTCAGGACAGCGGCGCCTATTGGACCGGCTCTCGCCTGCCCCGACTCAGGGAATAGCCCTTAGAATCGGAGCGACAGGCAAGACATGCCACCATCCAGCTTGGCGGACTCACGATTGTCGATCTCCACCACGCGAAACCCCGCGCGGTCCAGCATCTCAGCCGTGCGCGGAAATCCTGCGGCCATGATAACAGGGTCGTTGAAACGGATCGCATTGGCGGCGGCCTCCTCACCCTCTGGCACATGCAAGACGCGGTAGCCTTCGAAACACCCCGAGGCATCCAGCCGCCTCGTCGACAGGATGGTTTCCGCATCCAGAAGCGAGCAGTCCGTTTTGAAATGGAGAACGCCCGGCGGGGTGATGACCTCGCGCACCGCATACCCCCAGTCCGCCACAATTTCCGTAAGCTGACCCACGCCCGCCGCATCGGTGCGATCAGACCTTCCAACCAGTATCTCGCGCCCGGTGACAAGGATGTCACCGCCTTCGATATGGCCGGGTCCGGTGACTTCACGCAGATCCTCGAAACAGTCGCGCAAGGCGGGCTTCATCTCGGCAACCTCCCCTCTGCGAGACGGGGCACCGGGGCGCATCAGCACCGCGCCCTTGGGCAAGCACAGTGCCGTGTCTTCAACGAACAGCGCATCCGGGAAGGCCTCAAGCGGCTCCAGTTCGATCACTTTGGCGCCGGTGCTCTGCAGAGCAGTCACATAAGCAGCGTGCGCCTCGAGCATGTTACCGAGATCCGGCGTGCCGATGTCTTCGGCACGCAGGCCGTCTATAACGCTCTGTCCCGGACGACGGGTAATGGCGCGGGTGAACTGATAGGTTGGGTCGGTCATCTGTCGTCCTGTCCTGGCACAAACTGCGGTGCCGATATTTCGATCAGTGATGGTCCATCGGCGGGCGCAGCCCTCAGAGCCGCAGCGACCTTGGACGGTTCGGCTGGAACCCTCTGGTGGGGGATGCCAAATGACTGCGCTGCCGCCGCAAAATCCGGCGGGGTCGGATCACAGCCCACCACGGTCACGCCTACATGCTGCATCGAAGTGGCGATCTCCCGGTATCCATGGTTGTTCCAGACGATGAAGGTCACGGGCAGGCGTTCCTCCACCGCCACCATGATTTCGGGCAGGGTGAACTGCGCACCGCCATCGCCGAGGATCGACAGAACCCGCGCATCAGGCGCGCCAATGGCAGCACCAATCGCGGCTGGAATACCATAACCGAGCGCGCCATAGCCCGTCGCCGCATTGAACCAGCCACTGGGGCGATCATGATCATAGTAAAGGTTCCCGGCATATATCGGCTGGGTGGAATCCCCCACCATTACAGCGCCTGGAAGCGCATCGCGCATAGCGTTCAGGATCTCGACCTGCGCACGGTAGTCGGAACCGATCTCCGCCCATGCCGCCGCACGGGCCCTGGCCGCGCGCGCCACTCCGCCTGCTTGTCCGGCATCGCCTTCCAAGGCCGCAAGCAGGTCGATCACGAACGACTCTGCCGCACTGTGAATGTTCATGTCCGCAGGGTGACGCGCCAGTTGCCGCTCGCAGATATCCACGCGGATCAATCCTGCCATCACAGGCATGGTGCCGCTAGCATACATATCGTAGTCCGTCGGCCCCAACTCGGTGCCAAGAGCGAGCACCACGTCAGCCTCTTCAATCAGGGCGCGGGTGGCAGAAAGGCTGGGGCTGGCAGGCACCGAAAGCCCATGCCCGTGCATAATCCCCCGCGCGTTGACGGTCTGCACAACCGGCGCATCCAGTCGTTCCGCCAAAGTCCGCAGCTCTAGATCCAGCATCCGTGCACCGCCACCTGCAAGGATAACGGGACGCTTGGCCGCGCCAAGCCGCGCGGCAGCCTCTGACACCTGATGCTGCGTGGGCGCGGGCCGCTCTGGCGCATCAATGCCGGTTCTCGCGGCCGCCTCCGCTCCCGCAACATCCAGCGGAATCTGGATGTGAGTCGGACCCGGTCGCCCCTTGGAAAACGGCTCAAACGCCCGATTGAGAGCCTGATCCAGCGCATCTGGCACCTCCAGATGTTCGGACACCAAAGCCACGGTTGAGGCCAGAGCGTGCTGATCCGGGAGTTCATGCAGATGCCCCATGCCCAGCCCCAGCGATGCGCGGGTGTTGACCCCGGACAGCACCAACATCGGCACGGAATCCGCTCGCGCCTGCGCCATCGGCGTGAGCGTGTTGGTCAACCCCGGCCCAGTGATCACAAAGGCGACGCCCGGCTTTCCCGTGACACGCGCATAGCCATCGGCCATGAAGCCTGCCCCCTGTTCGTGGCGCGGTGTGACATGGCGCAGCCCAGATGCCGCGAGCCCCCGATAAAGTTCAACCGTATGCACGCCAGGAATACCAAAGACGAAGTCGACACCCCGCGCCTCAAGCGCCGCTACAAGTGCTTCACCCAGCGTCGTCATGCAACGGCCTGTTTACGTGTTACAGCGTGGGAAACGATGCGTGCAACAGCCTCATCAAAGCGCGTGTCTTCAATCGTCAGGGCGACCCGCACCCAGCCCGGCAGCGTGTCGCCGAACGAGGATCCCGGCATGACCGCAACCCCTACGCTTGCGAGCAGGTCCATCGCGTAGGCCTCACCAGTCTGCCCTGTCGCCCCGACATTGATCATGGCGAACATGCCCGCTTGGGGCCGGTGCACCCGCAAATCGGTCTGCGCGTGCAATTGCTCTGCCAGCCGCCCGGCTCGCGCGGCAAACCGCGCGGCCATGCCTGCGGCAACTGGAGACCCCTCACGGACCGCCTGTTCGGTCATATCCGCAATGAAAGGCTGATTGCCGAACAGCATGGTCTCGCAATAGGGCAAGAGCGCATCGCAAAAGGACCTGGGCCCCACGCACCAGCCGCTTCGGAACCCGGGAGACGCGTGAGATTTCGAGACGGAAGACACCGCGATCACCCGGTCGGCGATTTCCTCCACGGCAAGGGGAGACGTGAAAGTTGCACCCTCGAACACAAGATCGGCATAAACCTCGTCCGACAGGATCCAGAGGTCATGTTTGAGGGCCAGTTTGCCGATGTCTGTGATGTCTTCGCGTGTCAGGATCGAACCGGTCGGGTTGTGCGGCGTGGTCAGAAGGATTGCCCTGGTGCGCGGCGTAATGCGGGCCGCGATATCCTCGGCCTGCATTCTAAAGCCATGATCAGCGCGCAGCGGCACAGGCACCATCTCGGCCCCGGTCGCGCGGATCACACCTTCATAGGTCGCATAGAGCGGATCACCCACCAGCACTTCGTCACCCTGCTGCGCAACACCTGCCATCACCGCAAAGAGCGCGGTCTGGGTGCCCGGAAAACAAAGAATGTTGTCCGGTTCAATGGGCCGACCCGAGCGGGCTGAATAGTCTTCGGCCAGGGCAACGCGCAGGTTCATCTCTCCGCGCCCGTCGGAATAGCCCGTGCGCCCGGCGTGCATTGCGCGCGCAGCCGTATCGAGCAGCGATTGCGGCACCGGCACGTCCGGCTCTCCGATGGTCATCTCGATCACATCCTTGCCCCCTGCGGCCATTTCGCGGGCCTTGAAGTGGAGGTCCCATTTCGCCCCGCCCAGCCCGGCAAGGCGCTGCATCACATCAGTTGTTTTCATGGCTTTCCGGCCTTTTCCAGAGAAGGGTTTTGCAAGTTCAACCCGGTGATCGCACTGACCGACCGCAGGCCGATCTGGGGCAACTCACCGGGTTCAAAGGCTTCGGGCAGCGCACCGCCCTCAAGCCACAGTCCATCGACCACCGCATTGGCGGCAATGGCAAGCTGGCGCAACTGCGCCGGGGTGGCAGGGGCGCCGACCTCTGCAAGGGCCGCTGAAATCAAACTCTCCAAACGGCCTCGGAAATCCGCATAGGTTTCAGCATGGATTCGGCGCATCTCAGGATCCTGCTGCACCCGGTTGAGGAAACTGGCCCATAGAGCGACCGAGCGTTCATCCACCACCGGCGGTGTGAGCGAGGCCACCACGAACCCAGCCAGACGCGAGACTGCGGTGCCGCAGCTCTGCTCTGCCATGACAGCGGTGAGCTCGGTCAGGCCGGTCATGTGCTGTTCATAGGCGGCGGTGATCAGATCTTCCTTGGACGAGAAGTAGTGGCGGATCAGACCGGGCGTCACATCGGCCCGTTCGGCAATAGCCCGCACTGTCGATCCGCCCACGCCCTTTTCAGCCACAAGCTCAAGCGTGGCATCGATCAGGGCCGCCTTGCGCGCATCGGCAGGCTCACGGCTGAATTTGCGGCGGCTTTGGGTCATGATCTCTCTGGTAGTGAAATTTGTTATACAAACGTATAAATATTATCTCCCCTGCTGAAGCAAGAGAAATTGCCCCACCACAAATACCGGTTCGGTCCATGCCAAACCGGTCTGGGAGTGATGAATGTGAGATTGGATTTGATTGTGTACGGCGTAGACTGTCACAACACGTAAGCAGCAGGTGCTTACGGCCCCGGAAGCAGGTCTAGGCCGCAGTTACCCGAGCGTTCGTAGAACCGCCCTGACCTTGCGCGGCATCCGTGCCAGCAAGCTTGAGCCGGTAGTCGGCAATCTGCCGCCGCACCAGATCGGCCCGTTGAGCGGCTGTGCTGCCTCTGTACCACTCAGCCGTCCAGTTCAGCATCTGTGCCGCATCAAGCTGAGGACACCAGCCCAAAAACTCTCGGGCTGCTGCGCAGTCGAGCCGCAGGAGCGTTGCCTCATGGAGCCCGTCTCCGGGTTCCTGGCACCACTTGAAAGCCGGACCAAGCATGTCGCCAAGCGAGGTGATCACCTCGCCAACGCTGAGCGTCATGTGATCTGCCGGACCGAAGTTCCAGCCTTGCGCAAACCGTTCAGGCGACGCCCAGCCACGTTCGGCCAGCAGCAGATACCCCGCAATCGGATCCAGAACGTGCTGCCAGGGACGCAGGGCGTTTGGGTGTCGTATCGCAAGCGTCTGCCCCGAGGCCAAAGCACGCATCGCATCCGGGATCAGGCGATCAAGGCTCCAATCACCGCCGCCAATGACATTGCCCGCCCGCGCGGACGCCACAGCGACAGGATGACGATCGACCAGTTGCGACGCAGTGTGAAAGAAGGAGTTACGATAGGATGCGGTCACCAGTTCGGTGCAGCCCTTGGAATTCGAGTAGGGATCATGTCCCCCCATGGGGTCGCTTTCCCGGTACCCCCAGATCTGCTCCCGGTTCTCGTAACATTTGTCGCTGCTCACCACGACGATGGAGCGCACAGAGGGCGCCGAGGTCCGGCACGCCTCAAGCAGATGAACTGTGCCCATCACATTGGTAGCATAAGTCTCAACCGGCGCTGCATAGGAAAGACGCACCAAAGGCTGCGCCGCCATATGAATAACCACTTCGGGATCGAAGTCTGCTACAGCCTGTCGCAGGGCTTCGGCGTCCCGGATATCGCCCTCCACGTGATCCATGTGCGCAGCAATTTCCAGCTCTTCGAACAGACTCTGACGACCAGCCCCACCGGGCACACCGTCGCGCGAGGCGGGCCGCGCAAAGCCGCGCACCTCGGCCCCCATCTGCAGCAGCCAGCAGGTTAGCCAACTGCCCTTGAACCCCGTATGGCCGGTTACAAACACGCGTCGGCCGCGCCAGAAGTCTTCAGTTGGGTAAGCAGCAGATAAGGTCAAAGTCATGGCTTCTCGTTTTTGGTGAAGGCGCAGTCAAGATGCGTTCTGACTCACTGTCTTGGCGGTTGTGACCAGATCGAAGGCAGCCGAAGACACTTCCGCCTCGCTCAGAACCGCCACCTCGGCCTGCCAACCCATCTGGTCAATCTGAGCGCGGATTTCTGCTTCGTAATTCGGATTCATGATCACGATGGTCGCCACACCCTGCGCCATCGCCGTGGCCGGATCCACGATGGGGGTGGCGCTGACCGGCATGAAACAGCCCTGCTTGGCCGGGTTAAGATCGATACCGAAATCAATCAGGTTCGCCGCACGGGAATTCATCAACAGAGCGAACGTCACCCCTTTGGAAGCCGCGCCCCAGATCGCAACACCGCCGACTTCGTGGCGTCCGATCAGGAATTCGGCCCAGCGATCCAGAAGTGCATTGCGCTGATATAGGTACTGCTCGCCCAAGACGGCCTCCTCTGGGGCACGCCCATCCTCAGCCTCGACGGCTGTTGCCGCAGCAGATTTTAAGCCCGCTTCAACCCACATGTACTGGTCATCATAGACGGGTGAAACGCTGGCCTGCAAACCGTGCATGGACAAAAGCCGCCTGATCGAGGGCGGGTTGTAGAGTGCACAGTGTTCATAAAAGAAGTCCTGGAATGCACCATGGTGCAAAATCCAGTCAACATCGGGCGTCTCAACGAACAGGTGCCGCCCCGGCGCCATCGCAGCCGCGAGATTGGCAGCAAAACCCTGCACATCGCTGACGTGCTCAATCGTATGGCGCGAGCAGATGACATTGGCCTCCGGCGGGATCTTGGACACCTCGTCCGGAGTGAAGAAACAGCGATGTATAGTCACCCCATCGGGCAGTGGGGTCGGAGTTGTACAGGATGGATCAAATCCAACAGCGCTCTTTACACGCCCCTTTGATCGCTCATGCAGCAGACGCAGAAAGTCGCCCTCTCCACAACCGATTTCGACGTAATGAATGTCTTGCTCAGACGGCACGGCGGCCAATATCCTGTCTGCCATGGCCCGCAAGTGAGCCTGATAGAACGCCGAAGCAGACACATCGTTGTTGTAGCCGGCATCATAGGAAATCCGCTGCGGATCAAAAGCGGCATTCCAGACAAAGCCGCATTCCCCACATTGAACCATAGTCAGCACACCACGACTGAAACCTTGCGCGCTTTTTCGATCGGGCAGCGTTACGTTTTGCAGGGTCGGCACATTAAGCCGCCGCTCGATAACAGTCATTTTGCCGCCGCTGCATACAGGACAAGCGTGAGGCTGAATCTGGGTCATGGCGGTCTGGACTCCTCTGCCAATAAGACCTGCGTTCCGCTCACTCGCGGTCTGCGATCACAGACCACACCCTAAATTGCAATTCTTACCAAATTTGAAATACCGCCATGCCCCGTGACCTGCCGACCGCCCCAACTCCTGCGCCTGACCGCGATTGATACAATTCTCGGCAATTCAACCGAAAATTAACTGCGGCTTTCCTAAAGTCGCCCTCAACGAGGCAGAAAATGAATCGAGAGCACACATGAAAGTTGTCATCCTGGCCGGCGGACTTGGCACTCGCATCAGTGAAGAATCCCACCTGCGTCCCAAGCCAATGATCGAAATTGGCGGCAAGCCGATCCTGTGGCACATCATGAAGACATTCAGCGCGCATGGTCTTACCGACTTTGTGATTTGCTGCGGTTACAAGGGCCATATGATCAAGGAGTACTTTACGAACTACCTGCTCTATAATTCGGACGTGCAGGTGGATCTGGCCTCCGGCGAGCACAAGATCCTGAATCATACCGCCGAACCTTGGCGGATCACCATGCTGGACACCGGCGCGGAAACTCAAACCGGCGGTCGGCTGGCTCTGGCTCGGCCTCATTTGGGCGAGCGTTTTTGTTTGACCTATGGTGACGGTGTTGCGGACGTCGATATTAAAACGCTGATCGAATTTCATAAAACGGAAGGCCGACAAGCAACTGTCACCGCCGTGCAGCCTGCCGGTCGTTTTGGCAGTCTCGAAACCGATGGGACTGCAGCACTGAACTTCGTGGAAAAACCAGCCGGAGACCACAACTGGGTAAGCGGTGGCTTCTTCGTTTGCGAACCTGGCGTTCTGGATCTCATTCCAAGCCTCGATACGATCTGGGAAAAAGATCCGTTGGAAACGCTCACGCGCGACCGGCAGCTTTCGGTCTACAAGCATCGCGGTTTCTGGAGCGCTATGGACACCATGCGGGACAAAAGGCTCCTCGAGGAGCTGTGGAACAGTGGAAAAGCCCCCTGGAAAGTCTGGGAAACACCCGAAGCACAGCTGCCCTTCGGCCCTGCTCCAAAGCCTGGCGCGTCGACTGTGCCTCTGGGCGCACTCTCTGCCTCGGGCCAGATCGGACACTGATCCATGGCGCGCCCTGATATCGTCGAGCTGCCACTGGCTGGTGCCTTTCACTATCGCCCACACCCTCATCACGATCACCGCGGCAGTTTCAGCCGACTGACCTGTGACGAAACGCTCCGGGATGCAGGTATGAACACCACCTGGGTTCAGACCAACCTATCGCGCACCAAGGCCCGTGGCACCGTCAGAGGCATGCACTATCAAAAGCCCCCTTTTGACGAAATCAAGCTACTGACCTGCCTGTCTGGTTGCGTCTATGACGTACTGGTGGACCTGCGCCCAGACTCACCCACCTTCGGGCAATGGACCGGCATAGAGTTGGACGGCGCAGCGGCTGATACTCTCTATATCCCCTCCGGCCTAGCGCATGGTTTTCAAACGCTGAGCGACGATGTCACGCTGCATTACAGCCATTCGGCCGCTTTCAGCCCGGATCATCAGGCCGGTCTGTCCTACCGTGATCCGCAGGTCGCAATTCGCTGGCCGCTCCCGATCACGGCCTTGTCCGACCGGGACGCCGAGTTACCCAATCTGAAAATCCTGGAGGAGGCTCTGTGATGCAGTGTCGTCATTGCGCAACTGAACTGTCCCTGCCCGTGCTTGACCTGGCGCACGCCCCACCCTCCAACGCCTATCTTGAGAAAGGGCAGTTGCGGCAGCCCGAGATGCATTTCCCGCTGCGTCTTTTCCTGTGTGAAAGCTGCGGCTTGGTTCAAACAGAAGATTTCTGCGACGCAGATCAGCTGTTTGATGACAACTATGTCTATTTCTCCTCAACCTCCAGCAGCTGGTGTGCCCACGCAGCACGATTTGCAGAAGGCGCAATTGCCCGCCTAGGGCTGACAAAAGACAGTTTTGTCGTGGAGGTGGCCTCAAATGACGGTTATCTGCTGCAAAACTTCGTGACCGCAGAAATACCCTGCCTGGGGTTCGAACCGACTGCCAGCACTGCCGAGGTCGCAGCGCGCAAAGGTGTAGAAACCCGCACTGCGTTCTTCGGCGAGGCTGAAGCAAAAGCGCTCCGTGAGGAGAAACCCGGCGGTGCTGATCTGATCATAGGAAACAATGTCTACGCGCATGTTCCCGACATCAATGACTTCACGCGCGGGCTGGAGCGTCTTCTTGCAAATCAGGGCGTGATCTCACTGGAGTTTCCGCATTTGCTGCAGCTGGTGAAACAGGGCCAGTTCGACACTGTCTATCACGAGCATTTCTCATATCTATCGCTCACAACCGTGCAAAAGATCTTTGCGGCGGCAAACCTGCGCATCTTTGATGTGGAAGAGCTTCCAACCCACGGCGGCAGCCTGCGGGTATGGGGGTGCCGGACGACAGCGCAGCACATGGAAACACCGACTGTAAAGGCGATATTGCAGCAAGAGCGCGACGTCACCATCACAACGGGCGCCTTCTTCAAGGATCTGCAAAGCCAGGCCGATCACGCAGCCGACGCGTTGCTTTCGTTCCTATTGGACATCAAGGCCAAGGGCGAAACCGTGGCCGCCTATGGCGCTGCGGCCAAGGGGACAACATTGCTGAACTACGCAAGGGTGAACCCGCGGATCCTGCCTTATGTCTGTGATGCAGCACCGTTCAAACAGGGACGCTACCTGCCGGGGTGCCATGTACCCGTCCGAAACCCGATCGAGCTGCGCAAGAACCCACCGCAGCATTTGCTGATCCTGCCCTGGAACATCAAAGACGAGATTGCCCGCGATCTGGCATGGCTGTCACGTGAGCACGGCACGAGATTCTGGACCATACTCCCCTACCCCGAACAGATGGAACCGCCTGCCGATTCCATTCCACCTGCCGCGCTCTCGGCCTGAATGAAAAAGCCGCTAAGAGGCGACGATGTCACAACCAAAACTCAGCATCTGCATACCCACCTATAATCGGGCAACCTACCTCGCGACCCTTCTTACGGATCTGGAAGACGTGGTGGCGCAAATTCCGTTCGAGGTGGAAATCATTGTTTCGGACAACGCCTCTACCGACAACACTCAGGAGGTGTTGGCAGAAGCACAACATCGTCTTCCTTTGTTGGCCTTGTGCCAGCCCGAAAACCTAGGGGTCATTCGCAACATCAGCTGTACCATGCGCGCGGGCAAAGGCACCTATCTGGTCTATCTCGCCGACGATGATCGGCTTAAGCCCGGTGCGCTCGTCAAAGCTGTCGAACAACTGGAATCCAACCCCAAAGCCTCCGCCCTCTATGCGCCTTGGGAACGGTTCGACCTTGTAACAAATGAGGTGAAGAGCCAATTCTACAAACAAGACAAAGATGTTACGATTGCGCGCGGCAATTATGCTCAGCTCATGGAACATGTCGCCAAGCACCGGATTTTCTCGGAAATCAGTATACTACGGCGCGATGCCTTCCGTGCGCTGCACCCAATGGGCAATGATCTGGCTTTCTGGGCCTTCACAATGCCCTGTGAATACCTCGGATATGGTGACCTGATCTACTCGAAGACACCGTTCTACAGCTCGGTGAGCCGTCATTTCGTGGGGGACAACCGCTCTCAGGAAGGTTTCAACGACGTGATGACCGCATGGGATAGCTACCGCGGTGGCGTTGAGTACATGTACGGTCTTGCAGTTCAACATGGCGGTTTAAAAAACCCTCAGCGAACCCTGCGCTTCGTACAATCTCTGCCGATAGAACGGATGATCGTCGCACTTAGATTGCGGCTCCAAAGCGGCGGAGATCCGCTTGAGAACTATGCTCTGGCCGCAAGACTGCGCGGCTGTGGGCAAATCGCGAATCTGCCAGCCCCGATGGAGCAGATCCGCACAGCCGCAGCACTCTATTTTGGCTGTGTGAAACTGCCAGGAACACTTCAGGCCAACGGTATCGCACTTATCGGCGACTGCAGTGAAGAGACGGTGAACCAACTCGACTCCATCGCCAGCCTGCCAGTCCGCCACGCTGGCTCACCAGACGATATACATGAAGCCGATATGGTCCTTGATCTGGGCTGCAAGGATGACGCGCTTGTTGAATGCGCCGAAACTCGCGCGCTCGCACGGGTACGCGATGCCGATCTGATACAGAAATTCCCATGAGTGCGTCACCCAAACATATCCTGATGACCGGCTCCACCGGTTTTGTCGGTCGTGCGGTCACCAAAGCCGCGCACGGCGCCGGGCATCGGTTGTGCCATGTGGTACGCACCGGCAGCGCGGATCGTATCCCGGTTCTCGGAGCAGAGGACCGTGTCATCGAGGTCCCTGATGTTTTTGCCGAGCCT
The DNA here is from genome assembly GCF_014884385.1 of Phycobacter azelaicus. Taxonomy (NCBI): domain Bacteria; kingdom Pseudomonadati; phylum Pseudomonadota; class Alphaproteobacteria; order Rhodobacterales; family Roseobacteraceae; genus Phycobacter; species Phycobacter azelaicus. The sequence continues at coordinate 1,013,765 of NZ_WKFH01000003.1, forward strand.
GCCAAATGGTGGGCTGAGGTGATGCAAGGCCAGGATCTGGCCTTGCATATGGCCTGGTATGCCGAGGCCGGAAAATACCAGACCTCTCCAAAGAACACGGATTGCCTGATCGGCACACTCGCGATGGCGCAGGGTGCGATTGCCGCCCAACTGCAACGCTTTGTCGGGGTTGGAACCTGCCTGGAATATGATCTGCGGGGGACGCAAGGGACGCGCCAAAGCGTCGGCACCGATGGTCCGCTGAACCCTCAATCGCCATATGCCGCAGCAAAGGCCGCCTGCGCCCTTGCCCTCGGTCAAAGCCTGCCACAAGCGGGAGTAGAGTTTCTTTGGGCGCGTCTGTTTTACCTTCACGGTGACGGCGAAGATCCGCGCCGCCTTGTGGCCGCGCTGCATCAACACCTATCGCAGGGACAGCCTATTGCCCTGACCTCAGGCCGACAGGTTCGGGATTTTCTGGATGTGGCAGACGCCGCCAAGATGCTGGTCAACGACGCGGTGTCGGACCGCTGCGGCATTAGCAACATCTGCTCCCAGACCGGCATCACGGTGCGCGCTTTGGCCGAACACATCGCCGATCAATACGGGCGCCGCGACCTGCTGCAATTTGACACGCGCCCCGACAACCCGGACGATCCACCGTTTGTCGTCGGGCACCGCGGCCCGACCCAACAACCGCTTTTCCCCCAATCCGCCGCCTCTGGCACTGGCCTGACCGCCACGACTGAAAGGATGACACAATGACTCCCTTCCAAAGCGAAATCACCTCTCGCACGCAGGACATGCGCGCTGACCCGGTTCTGCAATCGGCCGCAATGAATTTTCTTCAAGCCTCCGCAAAGGCCAAATACTCCTACAACTTTCACTGGATGGGCCGCCCAATCATCCAATATCCGCAGGACATCGTCGCCATGCAGGAGTTGATCCACGAGATCAAACCCGATCTCGTGATTGAAACCGGTATTGCGCATGGCGGCTCGTTGATCTTCTCGGCCTCCATGCTTGCGCTTCTTGAGATGACCGAGGCCATCGAGGCTGGCACCAGCTTTGATCCCAATAAGCCCAAGCGCAAAGTGCTTGGCATCGACATCGACATTCGTCCCCACAACCGCGAAGCCATCGAGGCTCATCCGATGCGATCACGGATCGAGATGATCCAAGGCTCTTCGGTCGCTCCGGACATCATTGCCCAGGTTCACGAGATTGCAAAAGACTACAAGAAAGTTCTCGTTTGCCTCGACAGTAACCACACCCATGAGCACGTGCTGCAAGAACTGAAAGCCTATGCACCGCTGGCCTCTGAAGGCAGCTACTGCGTGGTCTTTGACACGTTGATCGAAGACATGGAGCCCGACACCTACACGGATCGCCCCTGGGGCAAAGGCGACAACCCCCACACCGCGATCCAGACCTACCTCAAGGAAAACACCGGTTTTGAGATCGATCGACAGATCCATGATCGCCTGCTCATCACAGTCGCGCGTGATGGTTTCTTGCGACGCCTGTCCTAAAGGCACAGCCCAAATAGAGATCGAAGTGAGGGGTGCCGCAACCGGTGCCCCTCCATTTCGTCATGACCTGCTGGTTTTGCTGATGTCGCCGGGGGCAATGGCAACCGACTTGATCACCGCATAACAGTCGCTTCCCTCCTCAAGCCCGAGGGCCTGCGCGGAGCGTTGTGTTATCCGGGCCAGAATATGTCCGGCAGGCGTTCTGAGGGACACCATCGCACCGGGGCCATCGCCGGTATGAATTTGCTGAACCTGCCCCGGCAGGATATTCAAGGCCGACAGACCTTGAGGTTTTTCTCGCGACAGGATCACCTCATGCGCCGAGATGCGCACGCGCACCTCTTCTCCCGGTGCCTGGGCCACACGCGGCAAGAACAGCGACAGCCCGGCCGCATCCAGCTCGCTCAGCCCGTCGGAATGATGCGCCTTGACCCGCGTTTCCAGCATGGCCCCGACCGAGCGTACCCCGGTCGGCATAACCTTGGGATCGCTCAGAATCTCTACCGCTGGACCTTGCCGTGTCGTCTTTCCGTCTTGCAGAACGACCACAGTCGTTGCGAGCCGCGCCACCTCGCTCGCGGAGTGGCTGACGTAAAGGATCGGGACCCCGACCTCATCTCTGAGGCGTTCAAAATAGGGCAGGATCTCACTCTTTCGGGCGTCATCAAGGGCCGCCAAAGGCTCATCCGCAAGGATCATCTCGGGAGCGGACAACAGAGCACGCCCTATAGCGATACGTTGCTTTTCCCCGCCCGACAATCCGCCGGGTCGCCGCTTCAGAAGATGGCCTATGCCCAGCATCTCGACAATCTGATCCAGATCGGCGCGCGGCGATGCCTTTGGCGCGAACCAGCGGCCGAACAGCAGATTTTGCCGAACCGTCAGATGAGGGAACAACCGCCCCTCCTGAAAGACGTAACCGATACGGCGCCGGTTTGGCGGCAGCCAAACCCCCTGATCCGTATCACACAGAACCCGATCATTCAGGGCAATGCGCCCGTGGGCGGGCCGCAGCAGACCGGCAACCGCATTCACCACGGTTGTCTTGCCAGACCCCGATCGCCCAAACAGCACGGTGATACCAGGAGGTGCTTCAAAGGCGACATCGAGGGCAAAGCCCGGCCTTTTGTGTTTGAGGCTGACCGATAGCATCATCCGCCTGCAACCCGTTTTGCTGCCTTACGGGCCAGAACTTCGGAAAGCAGCAGGGCGCCCATGGCGATCACAATCGAGATCAGCACCAGGCGCGTGGCGGCCGCCTCACCTCCGGGGATTTGCAGAAAAGCATAAACCGCCGAGGGCAAGGTCTGGGTTTGGCCGGGAATGTTGGACACAAAGGTGATGGTCGCGCCGAACTCTCCCATCGCCTTGGCAAAACCGAGGATCGAACCTGCGATCAAACCCGGCAGGATCATGGGCAGTGTCACGGTCAGAAAGACCCAAGGACGTGATGCCCCGAGCGTTGCTGCAGCCTGCTCAAGCTTTGGATCCACAGCTTCGATCGACAAACGGATCGCCCGGACCATCAAGGGAAAGCCCATGATGGCAGCTGCCAGGGCCGCACCGGTCCAGCGAAAGGCAAGAACGATTCCCAGTTCTTGCAAGAGCCCACCCACAGGCCCCTGTGTCCCAAAGATCAACAGCAAGAGATACCCGGTCACCACTGGCGGCAGAATAAGCGGCAGATGCACCAGTCCATTGAGCAGCTGTTTGCCCGGAAAAGCCCACCGGGCTAGGGCAAACGCCGTCAAAACAGCAATAGGCAGGGCCAACAGGGTCGCCCAAAGGGAAACCCGCAGCGACAGGACAACCGCCTGCCATTCTTCTGGGCCGAGCCACTCCATACCGGCAATCAATCCGGCAAGGCAGAAAACCCCTCTTCCATCAGGATCGACTGAGCGGAGGGTGTTTTCAGATACTCAAGAAAAGCCAGCGCGATCTGGTTTTGTCCCGGCGAAACGGCTGCTGCGGGGTAGACGATCTGCGGATGGCTGCCTGGTGGAAAGGTTGCAAGAACAGAAACCGATGCACTGGCGCGCGCATCCGTTGCATATACAATACCGAACGGAGCCTCCCGGTTTGCAACCAAGGCCAGGGCCACGCGCACGTTGTCCGTTTGCACCACATCGGGCTGCACTTTGTCCCACTGCCCCAAAGTGATTAGGGCCGCCTTCCCGTAGATACCAGCAGGGACAGCCTCGGTCAGAGCCATCACTAGGCGTTCTCCGGCCAACAAACCGGCCAAATCGAAATCAGGTGACATCTCAACCGTCGCCCGGTTGCCATGTCCGATCAACACCAACCGGTTCCCAATCAAATCAAAACGCGTTTCAGGCAGGATCCGGCCCGCGCCCTCAAGATAATCCATCCAGGACGGATTAGCAGAGATAAACACATCAGCCGGAGCGCCTTGTTCGATCTGACGGGCCAGAACCGAAGAACCGGCAAACGAGAAAAAGAGCCTGTTGTCCGTCTGCGCTTCAAACTCAGCGCTAAGCCGGGCCATAGCGTTGGTCATGCTTGCAGGTGCAAAGATCGTGGCCTGACCCGCACACAAGTGGGCAGGCGCCAGTGAGACCATGGCGATCCCCAGCATGGCGGCCAACATGTGGCGGCGAATGCGAGAGAAAAGCATATGGAGCCTCACGAGTGGTTTAAGGTTCTCTTCCGGACTAGCTGCGCCTCCCCAGCGGGGCAAGGAATAATTTCTACTCAGCCACACCAGCTAGTACTCATGCCTCAAACCAAAAAGACCGGTCACAGATCTGCGACCGGCCTCGAAATGTAGAATATTGGGTGCCGGGACCTGTGATCAGAACAGGGTCAGATCACCTGCGCCAGCCGGAGTGGCGGCCGGTGCCGGTTTCGGCGCCGCGCGGGCTGCCGCGATCTCTTGTTCACCAAGACGGCGGTCGTTGGCGACCCGTGTTTGCTGCGCGCTGCCAGTGACCGGGTGGAACCTCACGCGGCGGGCCGAGGTGCCGCCAACGCTTGAGGAAATGCAAGGGATGCCTTCATCCTTCAGGAACTGCTGCACGAATTGTGCGTTTGACGCGCCGATGTCCGACAGGTTCACCGACATCTTGGCCCCGCCGAATACCTTGGCCTTGAGGTTGCGCCGCTCCGCCCCCTTCTTCATGACCCCGTTGATCAACAGTTCCATCGCGTGGATTCCGTAGCGTGCGCTCACGGCTCCGCCGTTGGCATTCGCCAAAAGGAAATGGTTCATCCCACCCACGCCATTTTCAGCGTCATAGATGCAAGCTGCAATGCACGAGCCGAGGACCGTCGAGAACACGACCGACGGATCGGTTGACACGCGGTATTCCCCCTGCAGGAGCGTTACCGAGGTGGAGTTGGCGAATACTGACGTCACAGCGGTCTCCTTGTTACCCTTTCACTCAGGATTTTGCGGCTTGGAGCAGGGCCCCTGCCATCCTGGCGAGCGATACTTGTTTCTGCGCGGCTCCAGTTTCCCAAGCAACCCTTGGCATTCCATAAACGACAGAGGATTTTTCATCCTGTGCAAAGGTGGATGCGCCAGCTTTACGCAATTCCATCAGACCTTTTGCTCCATCCTGCCCCATTCCTGTCAGGATTGTTGCTACCACGTCCTTCCCATATGGCACTGCAGAAGTGAATAAAGCGTCAACAGAAGGCGTATGACCGGAAATGGGCGGACCATCCTTCATGCGCAAACGTATAGGTTTGCGTGAGGACAACCCCATGTGGCGCGTTTGTCCAGCCGCCACGTATACATGCCCCGGCTGGACCTGAATCCCGTCTTCGGCCGGCACCACTTTGGCAGCGCAAATACGGTCCAATAGCGAGACCAGACCTGGCCCAAAGTTCTTTCCAGTGTGCTGAACGATCATGGTTGGAGGACAGTCGTGGGAAAAGCCCACTAGGACGCTGCGCAGGGCTTCGACACCCCCTGTAGAGGAACCGATCAGGATGATCTTCTTGAAATCGCTGCGGGCAGGTGCAGCTCTGGCAGCAGCCGACCGCATCGGAGCGCCCCGGCGCGGTGCCTTGACCATCATGTCATAGTATTGTGCGAATTGACGCGGACTGTCAGCCTTGGTCAGTTCGAAGATACCCGCACCCACATTCAGCAAAGGGTTCGATTGACGGGCTGGTGTCGCACCGGGGCTATCCATGACCGATACCCAGCGCGTGTCGACGGCCGAGAACAGTGCCAACATCATTTCGAACTCAGGCAATCGGGTGAAGCCGTCCTCCACGAAGGCAAAGGTGGGCTGAGCCGCCTCCGCCTGATTGTACGCCATCATCAGATTATTGGCCAAAAGAACCTTCATACCGGGATATGCCGATTCCATGTGCGATTGCAATGAGCGGGCAAAAGCCCGATCCGTCGTAATGATAAGAAGATTTTGAGACGTCAATGCTTTACCCAGTCACGTTTTTTCGGCGCAATGCCAAAAGTTCCACAGTTTGAAGGAGCGCCGTGAGGCGCTCCAGATCTCTGATCCTTAGAAATCCTGCCACTTGTCGAGAGCAGCGTTGCCGTCGGTGCCGGTTGCGGCCGGGGCGGCTTCGTTGAAATCGCTGAAGTCCCAGTCGTCATCCCCATGCGCCGTCGGCGTGCTGGCGGCTGGTTTCGGCGCGCTCATCTGTGTGATGCCGCTACTGCCGGAGACTTTGAAATTCGCCACCAGCTCGGCCAGCTTGGTTGCATCGCTGTTCAGCATGTGGCCCGCAGCCGTCGCCTCTTCGACCATGGCCGCGTTCTGCTGCGTCACCTGATCAAGCTGCACCACACCTGTGTTGATCTCCCCGAGGCCGGTGGATTGCTCCACAGCACCTTCAGCAATATCCGTCACCAGCTTCGAGATATGGTTCACCCGCTCGACGATATTGGTGAGCGCATCGCCCGCCTTGCCGACCAGATCCACGCCGCGCTCCACCTGGCGCGAGCTGTCGCTGATCAGCGTCTTGATCTCCATCGCCGCATCCGAAGAACGCTGCGCCAGCGCCCGCACCTCGGAGGCCACCACCGCAAAGCCGCGGCCCGCTTCGCCCGCGCGGGCGGCTTCGACGCCTGCGTTCAGCGCCAAAAGGTTGGTCTGGAAGGCAATGTCATCGATCACGCTGATGATCTGCGCGATATGGGTCGAGGACTGCTCAATCTCGGTCATCGCAGACACCGCGCTTTGCACAACGACGCCGCTGTTTTCAGCCTCCTGCTTGGCCTCTTCCATGATGTTCTCGACGCTGCGCGCGCCCTCGGCAGCGGATTTCACCGATGCTGTGAGTTCATCCAGCGCGGCGGCGGTCTCTTCAAGGGTGGCCGCCTGGCTTTCGGTGCGGTGCGACAGATCATCCGAAGACTGGCTGATCTCGGCCGCGCCGTTGCGGATGCTCTGCGCAGAATCGACGACCTGCGAGACGGTGGCGCTGAGGTTCTCGACTGTTTTGTTGAAGTCGGCACGAAGCTGTTCATGTTCGCCGCTGAAGGGTTCGGTAATCGTCTGAGAGAAATCACCCTGCGCGAGGCGCAGCAGGCCAGAGCTGAGCTGCTCCACTACGCGCTGCTGTTCCTGTTGCTGTTCTGCCCGTTCTTCCTGTGCGCTGCGCGCGTGACGCAGGTCTTCCTGCATCGAAACCAAAGTTTTACCGATCTTACCGATCTCATCACTGCGCTTGGCCTCGGTGACTTCGGTGCTGAGATTACCGGAGGCAACCGATTCCATACTGACGCTGATGCGATCCAGAGGCCGAGTGATCGTGCGTGCGAAGAGCCATCCCAGCACCGACAGACCTGCTGCACAGGCCACCGATATCAGGAGCAGGACCGTCATGGCGTTATTCACCGGCGCCATCAGTTCAGCGCGATCCTGTTCGATCACGATGGCCATATCGGTGTCCATCATTTGGAAAGGTTCAGAGAAGGCGGCGACGTTCTGACCGTCGTGGCCTTTAACGGATGGGTAAAAGGCGCTGACCCCATTCAAGGCCGCCCTGATATGCTCCTGTTCGGGAACCGGATCAAGGGTCTGGTAACCGCCTTCAAAACGGGAGGAGGACCGCATCAGCATGTCTGGTCCGACCAAGTAGGCCTCGACTGTCTCGCCAACTCCGCGCGAGTCGTTCATGAAGGCATTGATCATGCCAACGGGGATCTGCAGGATGAGAACTCCGACCATTTGCCCTGAGTTCGACGCCAGCTGTGTCCCCACAAAGGCCGCAGGCGCATTGCCGCTAGGAGCATAGGGGGCGAAGTCGGAGAACAGCACTTGCCCTGGTTCCGCCTCAACAATCCGGCGGTAAAGATCGCCGATTCCTGAATCCTTGTAGGGACCATCGAAGAGGTTGGTTGCGTAATCGTCTTCTTTGTAGACCGTGTAGATGATGTTCCCGGTCAGGTTCACCAGGAAGGCATCATAATAGCCCTTCGCCGTTAGCAGAGTTCGGAAGGCCGGGTGAAACTTTGCATGATGGATGTTGTAGGGAATCGTCGCTTTCGCGCGATCAAGCAGGTGACGTTCGCCCAGTGGGTTCGGGTTGTTGGCGATGTAGGCGTCACGCACCGTGTTTGCGGCCTCATCGCCAAGGTTGGTCCAGGCGCCGGACAGGCGTTGCAGGGCCGTTTCTGTCGAGGGCATGGCGGCGAGTGTCAGAAGATCGGCCTCAATCCCGCGCATGAGGGCCTCAACGGCGGTTTCCCGGCCTGCCACGAGTGATTCGAAATGTTCTTCGGCCTGGTGCGCAGCGCTGTTTCGCGCTGTCACAGTGCTGATCGTAACAATAACCGCGGCCATAAAGGCGCCGAATGCAACAACAAACAAAGGGAGCTTGTGGGCGATCTTCATCGTTCTTAGAGCCTTCCAGTCATCCTGTTCCGTAAAGGCCCTGTTCGGACCCACTTCAATTCGATGAATGCCTGTCAGGGGTTAATTTGCTGCTTAAATTCGTTGTGCTCTCTCAAATTTTAGAAACGCGCTTCAGGGTCAATGCGGTGCCACACCCACGTTCGTCGCCTGCTTCGCGCGCGTGTGGATTCTAACTGTGTGCGGGCATCTGCGCGGTGATCACCATCTGGATTGAGTCCCCGACCGAGCGCCTAAAATTTTTCGGAAATGACAGGGCCAAGAGGGGCGTGGAGGGTGTCAAAACGGCTTTGGGTCAGACCTCCGGCAATCAATTATTAAGTCCCCGCCCCTAAGAATGGCCCTATCGAACTCTAACATGTGACCGACAACGGGGGTGCGACTCGCGGAAGATGACCACGGAAACGCAAAAACACCTTTTGGAACTGCCGAATGCTTTCTCTGACCTAGACTCGCTGATTGCATTCTTGCGCGGCGCGCGCTCCTCAGCGGTCGAAATCGACTGCAAGGGGGTTGCAGCCATGCCATCGCGCTGCCTTCAGCTTCTGCTGAGCGCAGAGCAGCAGTGGCGCTCTGAGGAACTGGGCTTTGCGGTCACTAACATTAGTGAATCGTGCCGAAAGTCTCTGTCGCTTTTGGGTTTAGAGTCCAACCGGTTTGAAGACGAGGAAACAGCATGAAAACCAAAGTTCTTGCCATCGACGATTCCCGCACGATTCGGAATCTGCTTGCGGCCACTCTTGAGGAGGCCGGTTTTGAATACCACTGTGCGGTTGATGGCCGCGAAGGGGTGGACATGTATCCCGAAGTGGCGCCCGACGTGGTGATCACAGACATCAACATGCCCAACCTGGACGGTTTCGGCGTAATCGAAGAGCTGCGCGGCGAGGGTATCAACTCCAAGGTGCCGATTCTGGTTCTGACCACCGAAAGTGCCGCCGAGATGAAGGCGCGTGCCCGCAATGCCGGTGCGACTGGCTGGATTACCAAACCCTTTGACGACGCATCGCTGATTTTTGCGCTCAAGCGCGTTACTGGAGCTGCGGCATAAGATGTCGGGGTCGATTCAAGATACCTTCTTTGAGGAGTGCGAAGAGCTCCTTGAAGCGACGGATGAGGGTCTGACTGCCATCGAGGGTGGCAATCACGATCCAGAGGTGGTCAATGCCGTCTTCCGTGCCGTCCACTCGATCAAGGGTGGCGCCGGGGCATTTGGCTTGGACGAGTTGGTGGCGTTTGCCCACAGGTTCGAGACCGTTTTCGACGAAGTTCGGGCCAACCGGTTGGAACTTGAGCCCAAACTGGTTCAGTTGTTGCTGCGGTCCAGCGATCATCTGTGCGACCTGGTTGCCACCGCCCGCGACGGCGGTGAGACCGACGAAGCGCATCACAACATGCTGATCGCAGCACTGGATGAATACATCCCGGAAGAGGAAGAGGATCTCACGTTCGAGCCCATGGGCCTCGGTGGCGGTGGCGGCTTTGCGCCCGCGGCGATCGATATTCCCGGCGCGCCCGCGGAGGAGACCTACCGCATTCGGTTCCACCCGATGAAAGAGATGTATGGGACCGGAAACGAACCATTCTTCCTGTTCCAGGCTCTCCAGGAATTGGGCGAGCTTGAGATCAAGCTGGACGATACGGAACTGCCCGGGTTTGACGCAATTGACATTGCTGAAAGCTATCTTGCCTGGGATCTTGTCCTGACAACATCCGAGCCGCGCGACAAGGTGGAGGCAGTCTTTGAGTTTGTCGAAGGCCTGTGCGAGCTTTCGATCGAGGGAGATGGCGATGCCGAGGCAGATGCTGCCGCCCTTGCTGCATTGGAAGCTGCATTCGGTGCCGCTCCGTCCGCAGAGGACGGGGAGCCCACTCCAGCCCCTTTTGACCAGCCGGCCCCCGCTCCGACGGTAGAGGCAGATGCTGCACCTGCTGCCGACAAGGCTCCCGCTCCCAAGGCAGACGCCGCAAAAGCGGAACAGCGCGGGGGGCCAAAGCCAACTCTGCGCGTAGAGCTTGAACGGGTGGACCGGCTTATCAACGCGGTCGGAGAGCTGATCATCAACCATTCGATGCTGGCTCAGCAAATTGCCAACCTTGATGTCGCCGACATGCGCGATGTCGAGACCGAGCTGGAAGGGTTCAAGAACCTGGCCCGTGATATCCAGGAAGGCGTCATGTCGATCCGCGCACAGCCGGTCAAGCCGCTGTTCCAGCGCATGGCCCGGATCGTACGCGAGGCCTCCAGCGCGACCGGCAAAAGCTGTAAGCTGGTGACCGAGGGCGAAAACACCGAAGTCGACAAGACTGTCATCGAGCGTCTTTCGGACCCGTTGACGCACATCCTGCGCAACGCGGTAGATCACGGGATCGAAAAGCCCGAGGATCGCGAAAGTGCGGGCAAGGGCAAGGTAGGCGAGATCCGTCTGTCAGCCTCGCATCGTTCGGGCAGTGTCTGCATCGAGATCAAGGACGATGGTGCCGGTGTGAACCGCCCACGCGTCAAACAGATCGCGATCGACAAGGGATTGATTCCCGAGAACGCAGAGCTGACCGACAGCGAGATCGACAACCTGTTATTCCTGCCTGGTTTTTCGACTGCCAAGGAGGTGTCGAACCTCTCTGGTCGCGGGGTCGGCATGGACGTGGTCAAGAACGCGGTGACCGGACTTGGCGGCCGCATCAACATCTCGTCCTCTCCGGGCAAGGGGTCGACCTTCACGATTATCCTGCCACTCACCCTTGCGGTTATGGACGGAATGGTTGTGTCGGTCGCAGACCAGACCATGGTGGTGCCTATCACCTCCATTGTGGAAACCATGCGTGGCAGTGACGACATGATCAACAACCTTGGTGCCGATGGCACGTTGTTGTCGATCCGTGGGAACTTTGTGCCGGTCTGCGATGTGGCTGGTGCTCTGGGCCTGGAGAAACAGGATGACCAGCCGCCTGGCGTCTATCTGCTGGTAGAAACTGAAACCGGGCAACGCAGTGCGCTTGCGGTGGATGACATTCATGACCAGCGCCAGGTGGTCATCAAGAGCCTGGATGGCGTGTGCGGGGAGATTGCCGGTGTGGCAGCCGCCACCATTCTTGGAGATGGCAAGATCGCCATGATCCTTGATCCGGAAAGCATTATCGCGGCCTCGCCCTCGGCAGCCGCCTTTGACACTGAGCGGAGAATGAACAATGCAGTCGCAAGTTGAAGTCAAGCACGGCGATCAGGAAGTGAAACACGCCCAGTTCAGTGAATTCGTAAGCTTCACTGTGGCGGGCCAGGCTTTCTGTCTCAAAATCACTCAGATCCGCGAGATTCGCCGATGGTCGCCGGTCACAATCCTGCCGCATGCCCCTTCGGACGTGCTCGGTGTGATGAACCTGCGTGGTGCGGTGATCCCGATCTACGACCTTTCGGCACGGTTCGGCCTTCAGCAGACCGAGGCCAGCGAACGCAATGTCGTTATCGTCGTCGCGGTCCAGGGCAAGCCCGTTGGCCTGTTGGCGGAATCCGTCTCGGAGATCATTTCGATCAATCCGGATGATATCCAGGATACGCCGCCGGTCGATAGCCGTTACACCATGGAGTACATCCAAGGGATCATCTCACACGATGAAACCATGGTGCGTATTATCAATCTGGATGCGGTAATTTCGGTGCCTGAGCAGGTGATGATGTGAACGCAAGCAGTCCTATAGATCCCAAGACAGAAGGCTTCACCCTGACTGATCAGGACTTCGAAGCCATCGCCCAATTTGCTTACAAGCACTTTGGACTGTCTATGTCGAGCAGCAAGAAACCTTTGGTTTCTGCACGCTTGGCGCGGCGCCTGCGCCAGCAGAACGTCGTGAATTTTAAGGACTATCTTGCCCGCCTGAACGGGCCGAATTCTGACGCGGAGCGCAGCAACCTGCTGTCCTTGCTGACCACCAACGTGACCCAGTTCTTCCGGGAGCCTCATCATTTCGAAACCATGCGAAAAGATGTGCTTCCCGATCTGATCAAAAAGGCGCGGGAAGGCGGACGGGTTCGCATCTGGTCGGCAGGATGTTCCAATGGCCAGGAACCCTACACCCTGGCGATGATCATTCAGGACATGTGCCCCGACGTGAACCGTCTGAACTTCAAGATCCTTGGCACCGATATCGATCCTGTTGTCGTGAGAACGGCCACAGCAGCAAAGTATCCAGCAGATGAGCTGGCGCAAATTCCTGCGGAGTATCGCAAGTATGTGCCCAAGATGGATGCGGATGGTCGAATGCCGGAAAGCATCCGATCCATGGTCACGCTTGGTGTCCTGAATCTGATCGAACCCTTTCCATTTAAGGGAAAGTTTGACGCAATCTTCTGTCGAAACGTGGCCATCTACTTTGATACACCGACCCAGCAAAAGGTCTGGCAGGCGTTCCAAAGATCGCTGGTTCCGGGTGGCTACCTATTCATCGGCCACTCCGAACGGATGTCCGGACCTGCCGCACAACACATGAAGACGGCAGGGATCACCACATACATTCACACTCCGTCGGGTGGGGATGCTCGATAGAATGAGCAGTAAAGAGAAACACGAGGAAAAAACATGAGCTTGAAAGACAATCTGCGCGTTATGGTTGTGGACGATATGTCGACAAGCCGGGGGATTTTGACGCAGTCCTTGGACGAACTGGGTATCAAGAATTACATGGTGGAAAACAACGGCCAGTCCGCGTTTCAAAAGATGACCAAAACGCCGGTGCACCTCGTCCTTTCGGACTACAACATGCCCGGCATGGATGGTCTCGGCCTTCTTCAGGCCGTACGTGGCCACCAAGTGACCCAGCGTGTCGGTTTCATCCTGGTGACAGGCAAGCCGACTCCCGAAATCATCGAAGTCGGCAAGAAGCTCGGCCTGAACAACATCGTACGTAAACCGTTCACGGTCGCGACCATGAAGCAGGCCATCGAGCAAGTGGTTGGGCGCCTGTAGTCATGGAGCATCCCGACAAAGCCCTGAGAGATCTCTGCGCCATTTCCTCATGGGAAATGCAGCAGCTGAAAGCAAAGATTCAAGAGTTAGAAGATGTTGCGTTAACGGTTTTAGAGCGCGGCACGCGCCCGACCAGTCAAGAGCTAAAAGCACTGCAGGATTTCGATCTGGTGATCCAAACCCTCTCAGGTTTGTCGGGTTTCTATGATCGTGTTCAGGATCAAGTCGACGCTTCCGGCCCTGCCGATCTGCCTGCTGCAGCGAAGGGCGTGACACTTGAAAAACTGCGCGAACGACTTCTTTCGCCAGGTTCTCTGCAAAAACAGAACGCTTGAAATAAGCGCCGCCCGGTGGGGCGGCGTTTTCATTTGGGACAAGGCATGAATTGCAGATATCACCACGAGGCAGCTTGCTTTGCCGCCACTTCAGTCAGACCCAAAAAGATCTCGGGTGAAGACCTTGTCCCTGACGTCTGAAAGCTCTGGAGTAAGCCGATTAGCAACGATCAGATCCGCCTTGCTCTTGAAGGCATCCAGATCTTGATACACGGGTGAGCGGAAGAACTCCTCCTCCTGCAACTCGGGCTCGTAAACAATGACATCAATGCCCTTTGCTTTCAGGCGCTTCATGATCCCCTGGATTGAAGACTGCCGGAAATTGTCACTGCCGTATTTCATCACCAGCCTGTGAATGCCAACCGTGCGTGGCCCCTTCATCAGGATCTGGTCAGCAAGGAAATCCTTTCGAGTCCGGTTTGCATCCACGATGGCACGGATCAGGTTCTGAGGAACATGACTGTAGTTTGCGAGCAACTGTTTGGTGTCTTTGGGCAAACAATAGCCGCCATAGCCAAAGGACGGGTTGTTGTAGTGATTGCCGATGCGCGGATCGAGCGACACCCCTTCGATGATCTGCCGGGTATTCATGTGCCCCGCCATAGCATAGCTGTCCAGTTCGTTGAAAAAAGCAACCCGCATAGCAAGATATGTGTTCGAGAAAAGCTTGATCGCTTCGGCTTCATCCGGGTCGGTGAACAACACCGAAACATCCTTGCTTTCGGCGCCCTCTAGCAGAAGATCAGCAAAAATTCGGGCGCGTTCGGATCGTTCGCCGACGATGATCCGTGATGGGTGAAGGTTATCGTAAAGTGCTTTTCCTTCCCGCAGAAACTCAGGCGAGAAGATCACCTGCTCGGTTCCCAGATCAGCACGCAGTTTGCGAACATAGCCGACCGGGATTGTTGACTTGATCACGATTGTGGCCCGCGAATTAACTGCAATCACATCGCCAACCACAGCCTCAACGCTGGAGGTGTCAAAGTAGTTTGATCGGGGGTCATAATCGGTGGGCGTGGCCACAACTACAAAATCCGCGTCCTCGTAGGCGGGTTCAGTCGTCGCCGTCAAAGACAACTTTCGTGCTGCAAGAAACGCCTCCAGCTCAGGATCAATGATCGGGCATTGGCCTGCGTTCACCATCTGCACGCGGTCCTTGGAAATATCCACGGCCGTTACCGGATGGTTCTGCGCCAAAAGCACCGAATTCGACAGGCCCACATACCCGAGACCCACAACCACGATCTTCATTTACCTGCCCTTTTGGTCCGTTGCCTTCAACGCCGTCTGTCTTGCATCAACCGCCACCTCTTTCTCGGCCCGGCTTGGTTACCCCCACCATCGCGAGTATGTCGCAATCAGCCAATCATTTCGGCACCGCGCACCCTAGGTTCAGAACGTGGGTGCACGCAACGGATCTTTGCGATCCAGCCACAGACGGACGATTTCCTTCTTGTTGGCGGCCACGATACAATAGACTTGGTCCCGACAAAAAGAGGCGTTCATCCTGCCCCTCCCCGTATCCACTTATTGAGAAGGCAGCAATAGCCATGGAGCAGGAAGTATGGCACCACATCTTGTGTTATCTGTTCTGTTATCTGTGCCGCGGAAACACATGCTCAATCAGGCCCGACAAGCAGAGGCCAGCACCCGACACCGAGCTGCAAACGGCAGCGGAGCGTGTAGACACGCCGTGGTCAGACGGCGGCGCATCGACGCGCCCCGGCCAGATGCTGGCCAAGCCATCGTGAACGATGCTGCCTACACGGCTTGCTGTCGCACAGCTTCAGCTCTTGCCCGATCGCCAGTCTGTTCTTTCTGGCTGCACGACAGTAACCGCTAGCGCGCCGCGGCCCCAATGGCTGCACTCAAGAAGGCCTGAAGACCGGGGAGGAGTTTTCGCATTTTCGCCTCGCCCAGAACACTATGATAGGCGCGGCCTTCGATCAGTTCGAGAACCATATGGGCCGTCTCTTCCGAACTCGCCGACAGTTTGAAATCCCCGGTTTCCGCCCCTCGGTCCAAGAGGCGGCTCAAGGCTGCAACCAGCGCCTTGCGGTTTTGCCAGAACAGATCACCAAGGTCGTCCTTGCGAATGGCCTCGCTGGTGATCTCGATGGACAGGATCACATTCTCCGGAGCCGCCAGGTGTTTTGCGTAGGCGGCGACGAACTGTTTGAACCTCTTCGGCGCCGAACCGTCCTTTTCAAGTTGCGCGACAAAGGGGTCCAGCTCCAATCGTTCCAGCCGCGCAATTTCCAGCAAGACGTCATGCTTGCCCGGAAAATGATTGTAAAGATTGCCAAGGCTCACCCCTGCCCGCGCCGCAATGTCGCGCACGCCGGTCTGATGAAAGCCGTTCTCCAGAAAGCACATCACTGCAGCCTGCAGGATCATCAACCTGCGGTCCGCCAGGTCGGTGTCGCGCTTCGTGCCCCGCGCTGATCCAGATGGTGTTTCCATTGCTCCTACCTATTGAACGAACGTTCGTTCATTATATATGCCATGTATTCGCAGGTCGCAACAGAGATCGCGATTCGCAGCTTCACCGCCGTAAGGACACCCCATGCCGAACACACCAATTGAGATCAGCGCCTCCCCGTTCAGACGCTGGATGTTCATCGCATTGTCTGTTGGGGCACTGGCAGCCGTGGTGGTTTTGCTCTCGGATACCGAAGATACAGTGGATGTCTCCCGCAAGACTGCTGCGCCCGCTGCACCGGTTGTTTCGGTCCTGCCTGTGACCGCACAGGACGCCAGGGCCCGGATCTCCGTCTTTGCCGAGTTGCGTCCGCGCTGGAACGCTGAAATCCGTGCTCCGGTGTCGGGGCGCATCCGAACAGTGCATAAAGCCGCGCTGGCAGGCACCCGTGTCACAGCCGGAACACCGCTGTTCGAAGTGGAGCGCACCTCCTATGAAACCGCTGTTACAGCAGCCGAGATGGCGGTGGAAGAAGCAGAACTAGCCCGCCTGCACGCGCAGAACAACGTAACCGTAGCCCGGCGGCAATTTGCCCGGGATGGAACCAAGCCGCCCAACGACCTGGCACTGCGTCTGCCGGATCTGCGGATTGCCGAAAAGTCGCTTGCTTCGGCGCAGGCACAACTCGCAGCTGCCCATGAGCAGCTGGCGGATACCGTCATCAAGGCACCCTTTTCCGGGTTCGTGACCGCCCGGCTTGCCAGCCTTGGGCAAACCGTCAGCGGCGGAGAGGCACTGGTGACTCTTTCTGATGATACCCACTTCGAGATGACAGTGGAATTGAGCAGGTCAGACTGGGCCTTGCTCGATCACCCCATCGCAGACGGCACGGCGCAGCTGTTTCATCGGAACGGGCGTCCCCTCGGGACGGCGAAGATCCGGCAGGGCGGCGGTTTCCTAGATCCACAAACCCGGCAGATGCGCATTTTTCTTGAGGTTTCGGATCCAGCCAAAGGGGTGCTGGCCGGGGACTTTCTCCGCGTCGTCTTTGACGGGCAGCGTATTGCGAACACCCTGACTCTGCCGGAAACTGCGCTGACCCGCGCCGGTTACATCTGGCTGGTGAGCGAGGAGGATGTTTTGCTGCGGCACAGCCCCGAGCTCCTGTTTCGCGGTGACGGCACCATCACGATAGCAAAACCAACGAACGTGGCGCCTCCCTGGCGGGTTGTTCGAACACCACTGGGGTCTTTCCTACCGGGGCAGCGAGTGACGCCACAAAAGGTGGAGCGTTGATCCATGCATGCTCTGACCGCCTGGTTCATACGCAATCCTGTCGCAGCCAACCTGATGATGCTGCTCATCCTTTTTCTTGGCGTACAGGCCCTTTTTTCCATCCGCATCGAAGGCTTCCCCCGCATTCCGCCGGAAAGCGTCGAGATCACCGTCGAATACCCCGGCGCAACCGCCAAGCAGGTGGACGAATTGATCACGCAGAAGGTCGAACAGGCCCTCGAGGGGGTCGAAGGCGTGCGCTCGATCACCTCGAAATCCTCCAATGGGTATTCAGCGGTCACGGTGCGCCGGGCCGGAGGCGCGCAGCTTGAGGATGTTTTGGACCGGGTCCGCATCCGGATCGATGGGCTGACCCATCTGCCCGAAAAGGCCCGACGGCCGGTGATTGAGGCCTCGGGCTATGACTTCCCGGCGCTCTATGTGAATCTGCATGGCCAAACAGATCCGGCCACCCTGCAAACCGTGGCGCAGCGGCTGAAGGAGACCCTTCTGGCTGAACCAGAATTATCGCGTCTCAAGATCTGGGGGTTAATCCCGCGTGAGCTACGGATTGAGGTCGAGCCCGAAACCCTGCGCCAATACGGGCTGACGGTCTCAGATGTGAGCGCCGCTATCCAGGCCAACTCTCTCAATTTTCAGGCCGGTGAACTGCGCACGAAAGGCGGCACCATCTACCTGCGCGCCGATAATCGCGCTCGCTATGCGCCAGACTATGGCACCCTGCCGATCATCCAGCGGCCCGACGGCTCTTTTGTGCCCCTGTCCGATATCGCCAGGATCGAAGATGGTTTTGCGGAGGGAGAGTTTCTTTTTCGCCTGAACGGAAACCCCACCATCGGCATGGAGGTACTGGTGGGGCAACAGGAAAATCTGCTGGACATCAGCCGCGTGGTGCGCCGCGTGGTGAGCGATTTCGAACGTCAGCTGCCCACCTCGATCAAGGCCGAGGTTTGGGGTGATAGCGCAGGCTATATCGCCGACCGCTTGGCGCTGCTGCAGTCGAACGGCGTGCAGGGGCTGTTGCTGGTCACGCTGCTCCTCGCGATTTTCCTAAACCTGCGCCTCGCCTTCTGGGTGGCCATGGGCATTCCGATTTCGGTCATGGGGGCACTGGCCGTCGCCGGGTCGAGATGGGTGGACTACTCCCTCAATGACGTCACAACATTTGGCCTGATCATTGCCCTTGGCATTCTGGTGGACGACGCGGTTGTTGTCGGCGAAAGCGTCTTCGAACAGCGCCGCAAAGGGGGCGATCCACTCAAGCAAACCGAGGCTGGCGTCAAACGCGTCGCCACAGCCACCGTCTTTGGTGTCTTAACCACGGTTGCGGCCTTTTATCCAATGTTGCTGATCGACCATCCGCTGGGCAAGGCCCTGGCCGGATTTGCCGGCATTGTCATTCTGGCACTGCTGTTCTCGCTGTTGGAAAGCAAGTTCATCCTGCCCGCACACCTCGCGCATGTGCCGCTGGATCGGCAGCGCCGCCACCTGCCCGCCCGTCTTTGGGGGCGGATGCAGGACGGCGCGCGCGGCACGCTGATGTGGGTGCGCAACCGCCTCTACCAACCTGTCCTTGGGTTCTCCCTGCGGCATCGATACGCGGTTCTGATCCTCTTCATTGCCGCCGGTGCGCTGGGTCTTGGCCTTTTGGAGAAAGGCAAGGTCAAGACCGTCTTCTTCCCGGATGTTCCGGGCCAGGTGATCAGTATGAACCTTGAGATGGACGGCCGCGCCCCTTTCTCTCTGACGCGCGACAACGTGGACCGGATTGAGGCCGAAGGGAGACGCCTCAATGAAGAACTGGCAGCGAAGGCGGGTATGGAGGATCTGCCGATCCGCACCTTCTTTACCATCGTGAATGGCGCGGGCAGCGCCCAGATCTATGCCGAGATGCTGCCCGTAGCAGAGCGCCCCGATGTGCCGATCCTTGATGTGGTGCGCCAGTGGCGCACGCACGTCGGAGCCGTTGAAGGCGCGAGCGAGCTGGAATTCACCGGCACCGAGGATCTGGCCGGAGACTTCAGCATCCGCCTGATATCAAGGGATGATGAGTTGTTACGCGCTGCGAGCCAGGACCTGCGCGCCTTCCTCGGCGCAATCGACGGCGTGAGCAATGTTCGCGATGTTCTGCTGGGCGGACAGCCCGAGCTGCGCCTGCGCCTGCGCTCCGATGCTCGCAACCTTGGCTTTACGGCTGAAACCCTCGCCAGCCAGATCGGCTATGGCTTTGGCGGCGCCGAAGTGACGCGGGTGCGCCGCGATGGAGCCGAAGTGCGCGTGGTGGTGCAGAATGCCCGCGCGGCGCGTGACACCATCCACGATCTGATGCAGACCCGCCTGCGCAGCGATACCGGCGTCTGGGTGCCGCTCGGCACCGTGGCCGAGGTCGAAGGCAGCTACGTCTCCGCCGCACTGCATCGCCGGGATGGGCAGCGGATGAACACGGTGATGGCCTCGATCGACCGCAGTGTGGTTGCCCCGTCTGAGGTAGGACAGGCCGTGTTTGAACAGCTCGTGCCGCAGCTCGCCAGGACCTACCCAAGCGTCAAAGTCGTTGCAGCCGGAGAGCTGGAGGAAATTGGAGAGATACAGAGCGACCTTATCCGTGCCCTGATCCTTGCGGCCGTGCTGATCTACGTACTCATGGCCGTGCCGCTCAAAAGCTATTGGCAGCCGGTGGTGATCCTCGCCATCGTGCCTTTTGGGTTCATCGCCGCCGCGATGGGGCATCTTATCATGGGGGTGTCGCTGTCGCTGTTCTCGTTCTTTGGGATGCTCGCGCTCACCGGGGTGGTGGTCAATGACAGCCTGGTGATGATCACCCGCTACAATCAGGCCCGCGATGAGGGCGGCAGCGTGACCAAGGCTCTGCATGAGGCCGGGATCGGGCGCTTCCAAGCGATCTTCCTGACCACGGCCACCACGGTGATCGGCCTTCTTCCCCTGCTGACCGAGACCTCAGAACAGGCGCAATACCTGATCCCGGCGGCGATCTCGCTCGCCTTTGGAGAGCTGTTCGGAACCGCGCTGATGCTAATCCTTCTGCCGGTTCTGATTGCCATAACCGAGGATGTGATCGCGCTGTTTCGCACGCCTGTCAAAGCCCTTCCACCACGACGTGTAGGCGCATGCTGAACGACACTCCCCTAACCGTTGGCAGCCTCTTTCGGGTGTTCCGGCTTCGGATCTTTGTGACCTGGGGCATGGTTCTTGGGGAAACCGCGCTTTTGGCGCTGATCCCCCTGTTCATCGGACTGGCCATTGATGATCTCCTGGCTGGAGGCCGCGCTGCATTCTGGCAACTAGCCGGGATCATGGGGTTGCTCATAGCAATCACGGTGGCCCGGCGGGCCTATGACACACGGATCTATGGCACGATGCGAGTGGAGCTTGGAAAGGCACAGGTGCAGCGGGCGACAGGCCAGAAGGTCTCAACCCTGAATGCGCGCATCGCCATGGGGCGCGAGTTGGTCGACTTCCTTGAGGATACCCTGCCCGAGGCCATCGCCGCCGGGGTGCAACTGGTCATATCGGTATTGGTGCTGTCATTCTTTTCACCGCATCTGGCGCTGGTGGCCGGGGGCGCGACGCTCACCATGATCGCCCTATACGCCCTGTTTCACCGCAGGTTCTATGCTCTCAATTCCGCCATCAACCAGCGCAGCGAGCAGCAGGTCGCCTTGCTGGAACGTCGCAAACTGCGCGCCATGACTGCCCATTTTCTGCGTCTGCGCCGTCTTGAGGTGCGCCTATCGGACAGCGAGGCACTGCTCTATGGTGGAATTTTCGTAATCCTTCTGGGGATGATCCTGTTTAACCTGCGCATTGCGACAGCCCTTCCGGACGTCACGGCAGGCATCCTGTTTTCCGTGATCAGCTATTCCTGGGAATACGTCGAAAGCGCTCTGGCTCTGCCCGTCACTCTGCAAAGCTGGACCCGCCTCTCGGAGATCATGTGCCGGATCAACAAAGGCGAGCAAGTCGCGAGCCGCGACAAGAGCTGATGTCCGAAGACTTCGACACTTGAGGCAAATCCGGTCGGAAATGCCCCAAAGAGGCTGTTATTTTGCCATTTTGCCCGCCTACCCGTGATGACTGAACGAAGCAGGATCACCGCGTCACCAGTTCGAAACGCTGTTCAGACCCGCAGAAGCGAGCCGCAAGACCGATGCGGCTGTCACCGTCGCGCGCTCCATTTGCAAAAGGCCGAGGCCGATGGCCCGCATTGATATTATACGGATGGATGGCACGCCGCGCGAAACCGATCATGGGGTTCGCTCGGATACATCGTCACGAGGTGTCGACCTCGACGGCGCCCAGATCACGGCGACCTATGCCGATGGCAGCACCGAAACGCTGACCTGGAAGGCACTTGATCCCTATACGACCGGTGGGGCCAGCGGCAGAGACATCGACATGTTCTTTGGCTACAGCTGGCACGAGCTGACAACGACAAAAACGCTTGCATCGCTCAGCATAGATCTGGCGCCGGCAAATTCGGTCTTCGATACAACCACGGCCATGGGAGACGATCCAAGTGATCCTTCCACCCCAGGCTCGCTCAACGGCTTTCCGTTCAAGCTGGGGCCGGATTATGAAGAGACTATCGGCGTTATCACGACGACATATTCGGGGATCGTGAATCTTTCCGGCAGCGCCCCAGTCGGCGATCTCTACACGGTGATGACAGTCGATTTTTCCGGCCTGCCCGAAGGCGGGCTTTTGGGTCGGCTGGACTGGAATTCTGATATCGATACGCTGACAGGCCCGTTCAAAGACACCCTGGATGCTGTGGATGACGTCCTAACGGTATCGGGCGATGGCTCTGAGCAGCTCAATATCCTGGACAACGACCAGCACCGCGACGGCACTGAGCTGAGAATCACTCAGATCAACGGCCAAAAGGTTGTGCCCGGTGGAACGGTAACCCTGCCCAGCGGCGAAATCGTGACGCTGAACGGAAATGGAACCCTATCGATCACCAATGCCAGCTCGGTGAATGAAACCAACTCATTTTCCTACACGGTAGACGATGGGGCCGGGCTTTCCGATATCGGGTCCGTCACGGTCACAACACAGGTCAAGGCGCCACCTTGTTTTGTGGCTGGAACGCTCATCCAAACCAAGCGAGGCAACGTCGCGGTCGAGCACCTGCAGATCGGCGATCTAGTTGTTACCCGTGATCATGGCCCGCAGCCCTTGCGCTGGATCGGACGCTGTCGCCGCCGGGCTGAAGGACGCAATGCTCCGGTTGCCTTTGCCGCCAATGCCATCGGTAAGCACGGCCCGATCTCCGTCTCACCAAATCACCGCGTTCTGCTGCAATCCGAACTTGCTGAGCTGCTATTTGGTCAAAGCGAAGTGCTGGTAAAGGCCAAATACCTGTTGAATGACCGAACCATCCGGCGTGACGCCCATGGCCGTCCGGTAACCTATATACATCTGTTGTTTGATCAGCACGAAATCGTTACCTGCGACGGTTTCCTCAGCGAAAGCTATCACCCGGGCGCAGAAACGCTGGAGAGCTTCGATGCGGCCACCCGCGCCGAAGTTCTGGAACTGATGGCTGCGATGGACGGCCACGGCCCTGCGGCACGACTTGCGCTCAAGGCCCACGAAAGCTTCCTTCTGTCGTGATCTTCCCGCAAACCGGAGTATCCGCTCCGGCGCCACAGAATCGCGTGGATCACGCAGGGGCGATTGGTATCCCTTGGGTGCCAAAGTGCGACCATTGATTATACCACCGTGAGGCGCTTGACTCCCGATCCTCCAGCACCTAGCAAAATCTCCAACGTTTTGTGGACTGGTGGATAGTTTTGATCTTTGGGGGGAGATATCGTGAGGACGACACCGTCGTCGAAATGCTGGCGTCCGCCCTGCGGCGCGACATTTCCTTTGGTGTCCTGGCCCCGGATCAGAAACTCAAGATCGAGCAGTTGCGACAGCGCTATGGTGGGTCGAACCACTCGATGCGTGAAACGCTGCGGATGCTCACCGTCGAAGGCATGGTTGAGGCTACCGCCCAGCGCGGATTTCGCGTCACCTCGGCCACCGATCAGGACCGCAACGATATTCTGCTGATGCGCCTCAGCCTCGAAGCGCTGGCACTGTCGCGCGCGTTGCAGCATGGCGATGTGGACTGGGAGGCCTCGGTGATGGCCGCCGCGCACCGTCTGGACAGAGCGGATCACGCGGTTCAAAGCAGCCCCGACGATGTCACCGCGCTGGAATGGGACGAGACCTGCCGCGCCTTTTCCTTTGCTGTGCTGGGTGCCTGCGACAGCCCACGCATGCTCGACACCATCGGTCGCCACTTCGATCAATCGCGCCGGTTTCGCCTGGCTCTTTTGCGTGAAGGGCGGATCGATTTTGCAGAACGTAGCAGGCGGCGGGTGGCCTTGAAGAATGCCATTATCGCGAGGGATGAAGCTACGGCTTTGGCCTTGCTCGAAGATGATATCCGCGCCGAGATGACGTAGGCGCGACAGGGGATTTGAACGACAGGTTGCTATTTAGGGAGGAGCACCACAATGACACCATTCAACAGACGTCAGGCCATTGGCCTGCTCGGCGCAGCAGCGGCAACCGGCCTTGCCGCCCCGGCCATCGCCAAGAACAGCAAAGCCGTGGTTGGCGCGCTGAGCCTCACCAGCCACTCTGGCAGTTTCATCGCCGTGGAGCGCAACTACTTTGCCGAAGCCGGGCTGGATGTTGAGCTGAAGTTTTTCCAGGCGGCACAGCCGATGGCGGTTGCCATTGCCAGCGGAGACGTGGATTTCGGCGTGACTGCGATTTCCGGCGGGCTGCTCAGCCTCGCGCAGAAAGGCGCGGTCAAGGTGATCGGCGGCGCCCTGTCCGAAGAGGCCGGTATCGACGGTCAAAAGATCCTAGCCTCGGACGCCGCGTTCCAGGCCGGCCTGACCAGCCCAGAGGCGCTGGGTGGCAAACGCTTTGGCATGACAACAGCCGGGTCGTCCTTCCACTACATGGGATCGAAGATCGCCGCCGCACATGGGGTAGAAGATCTCAAGTTCGTGCCCCTGCAGAAGGTCGGTGCGATCATTGGCGCCCTCAAGTCCGGACAGATCGATGCCTGGTCCATCGTGCCGCATATCGCCAAGGCTTTGGCAGGTTCGGGTGCAGTTCATATTATCGGAGACGTGGCCGATTACCTACCGGATTATCAGGTGACAACTGTCTTCACCTCGGCGCAGAACGCATCCAGCGACCGCGCGCTGGTCGAGACCTTCCTTTCGGGCTTTACCCGCGGCGTGAGCGATTTCAACGCCACCATGGTTGAAAAATCCCAGGGCGATGCGGCGATCGACGAGATGGTGCAACTGATCCACAAATACGTCTACACCGACCGGCCGCTGGAAAAGGCGGCGCCTTCGATCATCAATGGCGCCATGCGCATCAATAAAGGCGCGGCGATCAATGTCGCTTCGGTGCGCGACCAACTGGAGTGGATGCAATCGGCAGGGCTGGTAGACAGCGCCATCACGCTCGACACCTTCCTTGACACCTCTTACGTCGACACCATCGGCGCCTGAGGCAACTGAAACCATCGCGGGGCAGCACACGGCTTGCCCCGCGTATTGATCAAGGGCCAGGATCCATGGATATTCGACTGGACGGGGTCAGCCATCGCTATGGCAGCACAGAGGTGCTGCGTGACATCTCGCTGGACGTACCTTCCGGGCAGATCGTCTGCCTTGTTGGTCCGTCGGGCTGCGGCAAATCCACCCTTCTTCGGTTCATGGGCGGCCTTGAAAAGCCCGAGGCGGGGCGTGTGCTGCAAATCGGCACGCCGCCCGAGGGCTGCCTCAATCCACTGACCTATGTCTTTCAGGACTTCGCCCTGCTGCCCTGGCGCAGTGTCGAAGGGAATATCTCTTTGGTGCTGGAGGATCATGGCATTAAGGGCAAAGCCGCGAAGGACATCATCCAGGACGTTCTGGGTCGCACCAAGCTCACCGATTTTGCGAAGGCGCTGCCGAAACAGCTGTCGGGTGGTATGAAACAGCGGGTTGCCATCGCCCGCGCCCTTGCGGTGAACCCGGCGGTGATGCTGATGGACGAGCCGCTGTCAGCTCTTGATAGTCAGACCCGAGAGCTGTTGATGGACGATCTGATCACCCTCTGGACACGGGCCCCTTTTACCGCTGTCTACGTGACTCACAACCTGGCCGAAGCGGTGCGCCTTGGCCATCGCATAGTCGTCCTGTCCCGGCGCCCGGGCCGCATTCGCGAGGTGGTGGAAATCGACAAACCGCTGGCCGAGCGCGGCTATGCGGACCCTGATCTTGAAGAGGTGCAAAAGCACCTTTGGGATCTGATGCGCGACGAGGCCCGCGCCGCAGACGAGGAGCTGTTACATGTCTGATCTGGCACAAGGCACGGCGCCCCCCCAAGACCCAGTAGAAATCCGCTTTCGCGGCGCAGGCTTTGCCCCGCGGCCTCAGAAATGGGTGGGCGTTGCGGTTTTTGTGGTGCTGGTCGCAATCGTGGAATGGGGCACGCGCACGGGTTTTATCTCGGCGCTTACCCTGCCCAAACCCTCGGATGTGCTGGCCACTTTTGGAGAGCTTTGGCAGTCGGGCATGCTGTTCCAGCATCTTGCCCCATCGCTGACCCGGCTGGCCGTCGGAGCCTCCATCGGAGCAGGCATCGGGATCTGCGTGGGGGTGCTGATCGGGCTTTTCTCATACGTCCGCTCAGGCCTTGTTCCACTGGTCGCAGCCATCTTTCCGATCCCGAAAATCGCACTTTTGCCGCTGTTTGTGATCTGGTTTGGCATCGACGAGGGCTCAAAATATGCTCTGATTGCCTTTGGAACCTTCACGCCGACGGTGGTTGCCACCTATGGGGCGGTGGACAATGTTGATCGCTCATTGATCCGTATGGGACAGAGCTTCGGCCTCAGCTGGCTATCCATCGTGCGCAAAATCGTATTACCAGGCGCGATGCCCGGAATCCTGTCGGGACTGCGCATCAGCCTGGCCATTGCCATTATCCTGCTGGTTGCAGCCGAGATGCTGGGCGCGCAATACGGGATCGGGGCCTATATCCTTGAGGCAGGCTCGCTCTATGATCTAGAGCGGCTATTTGCCGGAGTGGTCATCCTGTCCCTGCTTGGTGTTCTGACCTCTGGAGCCATTGGTCTGGTCGAGCGCCGCCTGCTCAGCTGGCGTTCCTGACCCCTTCAAAGGCTGCGAGCCGACAAGGTCCGTCGGCCCCGCCTCAGGCTGAACAGGACAAAGTCGGCTCAGCAATAGCGCTCTGGCCCGATCCATTGCGCGTCTGAATACCGGTCGCCATGAGCCCAGCCCACCGGAAGAATCGCGTCGATCCGGGCCAGATCAGCTTCGGACAGCACAAGATCAGCGCCCGCCATGCACTCATTGAGGTGATCAATGCTGCGAGTTCCTGGGATCGGAATTACATGCTCGCCGCGGCTCAGAAGCCATGCATTGGCCAGCGCCGCCGCCGAGGTGCCCATCTCGGCGGCAAGCTGACGGAACCCATCTGTTATCGCCAAATTCTCTGAAAGATTCGGTTCCATAAACCGAGGATTACCAGCCAGGAAGGGCAGGTTCGGAATCCGCTTCTTAGGGATCGGATTGTCCGTCAGCAAGGACCGCCCCACAGGTGAAAACGCAACCATCGCCACCCCCAGTTCGGCGCAGGCCTGCACAAGGCCAAGCTCAGGGAAACGCGTTGAAAGCGAATACTCCGATTGAACCGCAGCAATGGGGTGAACCTTCATCGCGCGCCTCAGAGTAGATGGCGCCACTTCGGATAGGCCAATCGCGCGGGTCTTTCCCTTCTTGACCAACCGGCCCAGATTTTCGGCAGTTTCTTCTGGCGTAAGACGGGGATCGCGGCGGTGCGCGTAGAAGAGATCGACACAGTCCACGCCAAGGCGCTGGAGGGATTGATCCAGTTCTGCCTCAAGGTGTTCGGCGGAGTTGTCAAAGCAGCGGTTGCCATCGGCGTCTTTCGTGATCGTGGCCTTGGTGGCGATGACAAACGCATCTCGTGCACCGGGATTGGCCCTGAGATAGGTGCCAATAGCGCTTTCGGATTTGCCCATGCCATAGACATTTGCCGTATCCAGATGGGTGACACCCAGATCGCGGCACCGGTTCAGGATCGCGTGGCTTTCAGTCTCGGTCGTGGGGCCGTACATGTCCGAAAAGGACATCGCCCCGTAGCCGATACAGCCGATCTCGGGGCCGTTGACGCCCAATTTGCGGGTTTTCATGCGGATAGTTCCCCATTCTGCCGATAAAAGTGCTACTCCTATCGTGGGGCAATCATCCCCGTTTGTCGAACCTTTGCAACTGTGTAGGCCCTCTTGCACGGCTTTCGACACAGCGTCCCAAGCACTTCTATGCCCAATATTTGTGCAAAAATCTGAAATGTCCAAGCTAAGATCCGCCTGCAATTGGCCCTTATCTGTGCTGGCTGCTAGCGTGACCTCATCGGGAGATGCCATGACAGAAAAAGCACCTATTTTCTTTGATGAGATGTACGGCAAT
Organism: Phycobacter azelaicus; assembly: GCF_014884385.1. Lineage (NCBI taxonomy): Bacteria > Pseudomonadati > Pseudomonadota > Alphaproteobacteria > Rhodobacterales > Roseobacteraceae > Phycobacter > Phycobacter azelaicus. The sequence continues at coordinate 1,041,685 of NZ_WKFH01000003.1, forward strand.
GGGGACACAGCACGTGCCCCTTATGCGCAATACGCTGACTGGTTCAGCCGCGAAAACCCCAAAGACCTGATCAAGGAAGCTCGCGAGGCCGAAGACTTCTTTCGCCGCACCGGCATTACCTTCAATGTTTACGGGGAAGCGGATGCCGAAGAACGGCTGATCCCCTTCGACATCATCCCGCGGATCATCTCCGCAAAGGAATGGAGCCGTCTTGTCAGAGGGATCGAACAGCGGGTTCGGGCAATCAACGCGTTTTTGCACGACATCTATCACCGGCAGGAAATCCTGCGCGCGGGCCGTGTTCCGGTCGACCTGATTGCCCGAAACGAAGCGTTTCTGCCGATGATGGTAGGGGTCCAGCCGCCCGGCGGAATTTACACGCATATCGTTGGCATCGACATGGTGCGCACCGGAGACGATGAGTTTTTCGTGCTTGAGGACAATGCCCGCACACCGTCTGGCGTGTCCTACATGCTCGAAAACCGCGAAACCATGTTGCAGATGTTCCCTGAACTGTTCAGCAAAGTCAAAGTGCGGCGCGTTTCGGATTATCCAGCCTCGCTTTTGAACTCTCTTGCCAATTGCATGCCGCCCGACCCCAGCCCTGATCGGACCGTTGCGGTGCTGACGCCGGGCATTCACAACTCGGCCTATTTCGAACATGCCTTCCTTGCCGACCATATGGGCGTCGAGTTGGTCGAGGGAACGGATCTGAAGATCGTCGACGGACGTATCGCCATGCGCACCACGCGCGGCTACAAGCCAATTGATGTTGTTTACCGGCGGGTGGACGATGATTTCCTTGATCCGCTGAACTTCAAGCCGGACAGTCTACTTGGGGTGCCCGGTATTTTCGACGTTTACCGCGCGGGTCGCATAACTATTGCCAATGCGCCCGGCACCGGCATCGCCGATGACAAGGCGATCTACAGCTACATGCCTGATATTGTTGAGTTTTACACAGGTGAGAAAGCGATCCTGCAAAATGTTCCGACATGGCGATGCTCTGAGCCGGACTCGCTCGCCTACGTTCTGGACAACCTTGCCGACCTTGTCGTGAAGGAAGTGCATGGATCTGGCGGTTACGGGATGCTCGTCGGCCCTGCGGCCTCGAAAAAGGAACTGGCGGCCTTCCGAAAAAAACTGGAAGCGAAACCCGCAGGCTATATCGCCCAGCCGACGCTGGCGCTGTCGACAGTGCCGATCCTGACAAAGGCTGGCCTTGCACCGCGCCATGTGGATCTTCGACCCTTTGCTCTGTTCAGTCCGCAGGGCATCAATATTACACCAGGCGGCCTGACCCGTGTGGCGCTGAAAAAGGGCAGCCTTGTGGTCAACTCCAGCCAGGGAGGCGGCACCAAGGACACCTGGGTGTTGGAGGACGACTGATGCTGGGAAAAACCGCAGGAGGCGTGTTCTGGATGTTCCGCTATCTGGAGCGCAGCGAAAACACGGCGCGGCTGATCGAGGCAGGCTTTCGCATTGCCCTGACACGGCCGGGCAGCGAGGAATGGACAAGCGTTCTGAAAACCGCCGCCGCTGAGCAGGCCTACCGGGAGGCTCACGGCGAGGTGGTGCAATCAAAGGTGATCGACTTTTTACTGCGTGATCCGCAGAACCCTTCTTCGGTGATGTCCTCTTATGCGCAGGCCCGCCAGAATGCGCGCACAGTGCGCACGGCCATCACGCAGGAAGTCTGGGAGGCGGTCAATGACGCCTATATCACCCTGAAGAAACGGCTTGCACGCCCGGTTGCCGAACGGGACCTGCCGGATGTTCTGGCACAGATCCGGCAGCACTCAGGACTGGTACGCGGTGCGCTGCATGGCTCGATGCTGCGCAATGACGTCTTCGATTTTTGCCGCCTTGGTACCTTTCTTGAGCGGGCCGACAACACCGCCCGCATTCTGGATGTGAAATACTACGTGCTTTTGCCCTCGGTCACGCAGGTCGGGTCCTCTCTCGACAATGTGCAGTGGGAGACGATCCTGCGCTCGGTGTCGGGGGTACGGTCTTACAGCTGGCTCAATCAGGGCAAGGCAACCCCCATGGGGATTGCGGATTTCCTGATCTTCGACCCTAGAATGCCCCGAAGCCTGCGCTCTTCAGTGAACAAGATCCGCAGCAATCTAACGATGTTGGAGAACGAATACCTTGAACAGCACTCCTGCCATGAAACGGTGGAAAAGCTGCATCGTTGTCTGAGCACCAGCAGCGTCGAAGAGGTCTTTGAAGAGGGCTTGCACGAATTCCTGACGGAATTTTTGGCGAATATCGCGCGCCTTGGGGCCGAAATTGAGGCCGACTACAGGTTCACGGAGTGACAAATGCGACTTAAGATCGAACATTCCAGCCGATACAAATTTGATCACCCCACGCGCTATGGTCTGCAACAACTGCGACTAACCCCCAAAAGCCGCGTGGGTCAGAAGGTGGAACGCTGGTCAACGCAGATCGAGGGCGGCCGGATCGAGACCGAGTTTGAGGACCAGAACGCCAATCGGGTGTCTCTGATCTCCTTTGCGCCCGGAGCGCTTGAAATCCACGTGCGCTGTTTTGGCGAGATCGAGACCGAGGATCAGCACGGCATTGTCGGCAAGCACCGCGGTTTTCTGCCATTGTGGCTGTTCAAACGCTCGACCGATCTGACCCGCGCAAGTGCCAACGTGCGGCGCCTGACCAAGGGACTGCGGGATGCCCATGACAACGACATCACGCTTTTGCACGATCTGTCGGCGCGCATCTTAGAGGCGGTGCCTTATGCGACTGGCGAAACCCATGCGGCCACTTCGGCCGATGAGGCGATCGAACACGGCTACGGCGTCTGCCAGGACCATGCGCATATCTTCATCGCGGCCGCGCGGGCGATGGATTACCCGGCGCGCTATGTCTCGGGCTACCTGATGATGGAGGACCGCGAACAGCAGGACGCCACCCATGCCTGGGCCGAAGCCCATATCGATGGCTTTGGCTGGGTCGGCTTCGACGTTGCTAACGGAATATCACCAGATGCTCGCTATATTCGCGTTGCAACGGGACTTGATTATCGTGAAGCCGCGCCCATTTCGGGGCTCAGGTTTGGCGCGGGCAGTGAAACCTTGTCGGTGGACGTGGCCGTGCAAGAGCAATAACAGGTCCGCAACAAGAGCGGAGCGTCGCCATGACATATTGTGTTGGTCTGAAACTGAAACGCGGGTTGGTCTTCATGTCCGACACCCGGACCAATGCGGGTGTCGACAGCATCAGCGTCTTTCGCAAGATGTTCCACTGGGAAGCCGAGGGCGAACGCTGCATCACCATCATGACCGCCGGCAACCTTGGCACCACCCAGGCGGTGATCAGCCTCTTGAACGAACGCACCCTGCCGGCCGAAGAGCGGGGAATGCCTTCGATCCTGCAGGCCTCTTCGATGTATCAGGTGGCCAAACTGGTCGGGGAGACCCTGCGCGAAGTGATCCGGGATCAGGCTGGGCAGGATGGCCCCCGCGCCGAGGCGCAGTTTTCGGCCAGTCTCATCGTAGGCGGACAGGTCAAGGGCGGCGAGCCGCGCCTGTTCATGATCTATCCCGAAGGCAATTTCGTCGAGGCCGGCGAGGAGACACCCTTTTTTCAGATCGGCGAGACAAAATATGGCAAGCCCATCATCGTGCGCGCTTTTGACCCGGAGGTGAGTTTTGAGGATGCAATCAAGATCACGATGCTGAGCTTTGACTCAACCCTGAAGGCAAATCTGTCGGTCGGCCTACCTCTCGATCTCCACGTCTATCGCAAGGACAGTCTCAAGATCGGTGCGCAGCGGCGGATTGAGGTGGGTGATCCCTATTTCGATGCCCTCTCGCAGGGTTGGGGCGAGGCCCTGAAAGAAGCGGTTCAGGCTCTGCCCGCCTATTCACTTGAACAGGATGGTGAGCCTCGCTGACCCATAGCGCAGGCCGCTGAAATCCTTACACAAGACACCCAGCCCAGCGCTCCGCTGGTCTTGGCATTTGGAAAAATCGGCGGAGCCAGGCCGCACATGGTGATCCCGCCGTTCTTTTCTTCTATTCCTGATTGTTGAAAAGACACAGTCAGCCCCCGATCCCTGAGAACGCGTTGACCTGTAACTGCCCAGCACGCAGGCTCGCGGAAATTTGGGAGAGACCATGATTACCAAAAAACGACAATTGTCGCGCTCTGCGGTAGCCGTCTGTGGCGCAGTTCTGTTTTCTACCATTTTCACCAATGCCAAGGCCCAGTCGCTGCAGCCCGGCGAGCGATTATTGGCCTTCAGCTACACGAACCTGCAGCGCGAGGACGCGGGAACCGAACGCAATGCTGATACGGCCATCATCAGCTACACCTATCAGCGGACCACGCAGATGGCATTCACGGGCTATATCGGCCAAAGCCGCACCGAAGGCATTTTCCCGCCGACCCCGGCAGATCGGCAGGAAACGGACAATCCGCTTGTCGGCGTCGGCATGACCTACAGTCTAGGATCGGGCCGCGAGATCGGAGCATCATTGATCTACGGCGACATCGGTGAGGAATACACCTCGGGCGGAACTACGACGCGCGGCGACGGCGACACGCTGACGGCCTCGCTCCGCTTCAGCCAGACAATACCCCTTTCGGAGCAGGTTTTCCTAACCGGGGCGGTCTCCGGTGCCGTCAGCAAAAGCGAATATGACACCCCAGGCATCAGCAACTCATCCACATCGATCCGCTATGATGGATCGCTGACAGTTGGATACGTGGCCACACCCGATCTGGTGCTGAAGGCTGGAATCCACCGTGCCAGCGCCAACAACGTGATCACGATCACGGGTGATCGCGGCCTGACCCGCGGCAAGATCGGCGCGATCTACCGCTTCAACCAGGACACGGCGATTGCCCTGAACTGGATGGAGGGCATCGGTGCCGAAGACACCCACCAGCGCTTGCAGATCAACCTGATGCGCCGCTTCTGATGACGTCCCTCAAAAGGATGCGACTTATGACACAATCTTTTCTGACCCGCTTGACCCGTCCATTCCTGCTGCTTCTTGTGCTTGGGATGGCGGCATGTACGACCTACAGCGGCCCGATCACCGGCACCGCTGCCAGTGAAACCCGCCAGATCGAAACAGCAAATGGCGAGACCTTTTCCGTCACTGTCGAGGCTCTGACCCGCCACGTGACCATCGTATCCAGTATTGACCCTTCAGACCGCGAACCTTTCGATGCCTATGTAACTCGCATCACGATCACAGACGCCAATGGCCAGGACCGCGTTGTCTTCGTTCCGCAGGGCGAAATCACGGAGAGCGGGCAATTCTCCAATACAAGAAAAGCCGGATTCAGAAACCCTGAGAAAGCCATAAAAGCTGGATGGGATTTTGTTAACAAAGAGTTTTCCGGAGTGCCCTTCAGCTTTGTCGAGCCGCCGATCGATGCTCATCTTGATGCCATCGATACGGTTACCAACTGACGGGTCGGCCCCGACTGTCCGTTGCGGCCGGAGAGCGGGGCCTGACCACGAAAAGGGAACCCGCACTCGAGACAGGATTGCGATGTCACCGATCTGACCATCACCTGCGAAGACACCGACAGCAAAGTTTGCTATGTCGCGTACATACCCGGCCTGAGCGTTGCCGCAGCGCTGGCAGAGCGGATCATCACCTATGCACGGGACGCGGGTCAAAAGATGATACCCCTGCGCCCGTTCTTTGGCGCTTAAATCGCACGCCACAAGGATGACACGGCCGACGTATTCAGTTGAGATTTTGCCTGCCTTTGCGGAAAAAACGTATTGCCAAGAGCCCGCTCGACAGGCTCGGCAACTGCTCTACGATTAAGCGCTGGATATGGATGACCTGATCCCCACAGCAATTCCCGGAGAACCCGAATGAGCTGGAACCCAACGCAAGATCCAAACTGCCCTGATGCGGAATGCAGCGCGCTTGAGACACTGATCATTCCACGGGCCCGCGATCTTGGCGGCTTTGAGGTGCGGCGTGCCCTGCCCTCGCCCAAACGCCAGATGGTCGGCCCCTTTATCTTTTTCGACCAGATGGGACCGGCTGAGTTCATCACCGACGGCGGCATTGATGTGCGCCCACACCCGCATATCGGGCTGGGCACCGTGACCTATCTTTATCAGGGAGAGTTCGAGCATCGCGACAGCATCGGCACCCATCAGATGATTTATCCCGGCGAGGTCAATTGGATGGTGGCAGGCAGCGGGGTCACCCACTCGGAGCGCACCTCCGAGGAGACCCGCGCCACACGTCACAAGCTGTTCGGCATTCAGACCTGGATCGCCCTGCCCGAAGACAAGGAAGAGATGGCGCCCGATTTCGAGCACCACAAGGAAGCCGCCCTGCCAGTTATCCAGAGCGAAGGCGCAACCGCGCGGCTGATCTTGGGCGATGCCTATGGGGAACGCAGCCCCGTGACCATGCAGTCGGAAACCTTTTACCTTGATGTGGTGCTGGAGCCGGGAACGGGGTTTCCCCTGCCGGACAACCATGAGGACCGCGGTCTCTATGTGACCCAAGGCAGCATCGAGGTCGCGGGCGATACATTTGAGGCAGGCCGCATGATGGTGTTCCGCCCCGGTGACCGGATATCGGTAAAGGCCGGTCCGGAAGGGGCCCGGTTGATGGCGCTTGGCGGCGCAACAATGAATGAAGGCCGCTATATCTGGTGGAATTTCGTCTCTTCTTCAAAAGACCGGATCGAAGAGGCGAAGGACGCCTGGAAAGCTGCGGACTGGGCAAATGGCCCTTTCCGCCTGCCTCCCGGCGACAACGAGGAGTTCATCCCCATTACCGACCAGCTTGAGGGACGGCTGCCTCTGCGCAAGTGATCCTTTCGGTATTGGTCCCTACCGGGCGCGGTACCAACAGTGCCGTGTCCGACGCTGTGTTTTGTATCTCAAAGCGCATCCAAAACGGTTCGGACATCCCGCTCATGCACCCGCTTTCTGCCAATCAGGCTCACGATACGCGCGCTGCACCCGTGCTAGCACCGCCACCCGCACCTCCGATGCCCCGGCCTTGAGGCAGGCATCCGCGCAGGCCGAAAGCGTCGCGCCCGAAGTCATCACATCGTCTACCAGCAAGATGGCACGCCCCCTGATCAGGGCCTCATAGCGCACAGGCAGGTGTATCGCCTCCGCCAAGAGCCCGAACCGCTCGGCCCGCGAGCGTCCATCCAGCGAGGGCGTCTTGCGGGCGCGCCGCAGAAGATCGGGCCAATAATCAAGCCCGGCCCGCCTTGCCAATGCCTCGGCCAGCAGGGCCGATTGGTTATACCGCCGTTTCAAAAAACGGCTCCAATGCAGGGGCACCGGACAGATCAGGGGATTGTCCCGCAACAAGGACAAAGCGGCGCGCTCCATCCAGGCTGCCGCGTGGGTGGCGATATCCAGCCGGTCTCCGTGCTTCAACGCCAACACCAGTTGCCGGGCCTTTCCCTCATAGATCAGCGCCGCCCGGCCCTGGCTCCACGGGCGCGGACTTGAAAGGCAATCATCGCATTCAACACGAAACCCATCGTAGTCTCCCGGCAGTGGCACCCCGCACCCGTCGCAGACCGTGCCCGAAATGAACTCAGCTTCCCGCCAACAGGGGCCACACAGACCCGGCTCCTGATTGACCAGCCCCCCGCAGCCCAGGCATTGCGGTGGATAGATCATTGAAACAGCGGTTTGAAACCGGGCGTGTAGCATATAAATAGCTCCCCATGACGCACACTCCCACAGCACAGCCAAAGCTGTTTGACAGGAAAGCACTGGTCGCGAATAGAGCCCGGCGGCAGCTAAAGGCTCTGTTCCTGCACGAGATGGCCAGGAACGAGGTCGAGGATCGACTCCTCTTGGTTAACAGAACCTTTACCGCCCCAGCCGTGGTGACTCCTTTTGCGGAAGTGTGGGATGCCGGTCTGACCGGATCGCTGGCGGGCGCCAAGCTGGTTCCTGACGATGACGTTCTGGATCTGGAGCCCGGCGCTCATGATCTCGTGATACATTCCATGGGCTTACACTGGGCAAACGATCCTGTGGGACAGTTGATCCAATGTCGCCGCGCTCTCAAAGAAGACGGGCTACTGCTAACCGTTCTGCTGGGAGGACAGACCCTGCAAGAGTTGCGTGTCGCCCTCGCTGGGGCTGAATCCGAGGTGCTGGGCGGCTTGTCTCCGCGAATCGCCCCGATGGGTGAAGTGCGCGATCTGGGCGCCCTTTTGCAACGCGCCGGGTTCGCACTGCCGGTTGCCGATGTGGTGCCCCTGACGGCCGAATACCGCGACCTGACCCACCTGATGCACGAGTTGCGCGCGATGGGCGAGGCCAACGCACTGGAAAGCCGCCTGCGGCGCCCTGTCCCGCGGCGCCTGTTCACCCGCGCCGAAGAAATCTATCGCGATCACTTTGCAACCGAAGAGGGCCGCCTGCCCGCCAGTTTCGAACTTATCTGCCTCACCGGCTGGTCCCCATCCGAAAGCCAGCAGAAACCGCTGCGCCCCGGTTCGGCGCAGATGCGCCTTGCCGATGCTCTGAAGGTGCCCGAGACGAAGCTGCCGGAATAGCCCGACTGACCCAGACGATAGGGGAACCTTCTGGATGCGCAAATGTGATCCGATTGGTCTTTGCCCGCGTATGCCTTTACTGTTCCACCGCAACTAAAGATGCCAACCGCACAGGACTCCGAAATGCTGGATTCGACCTCAACCGCCAAATGCCCCGTCCACGCTCCCGCCGACCACCCCAAGGTCATGCCGGAGAAAGTGGGGATCCTGTTGGCGAACCTCGGCACGCCGGACGATTACAGCTACTGGCCCATGCGCCGTTACTTGAACGAGTTCCTGTCGGACAAACGGGTGATCGACTATCCGTCGTGGAAGTGGCAGCCGCTGCTTCAGCTCATCATCCTGACCAAACGCCCGTTCAGCTCGGGCGAGGCTTACAAATCCATCTGGAACCACGACAAGGGCGAAAGCCCGCTGATGACCATCACCAAAGATCAGACCGCAGAAATGGCCAAGGTCCTGACGGATCGCTACGGGGATCAGGTCATGGTCGATTTCTGCATGCGCTATGGAAACCCCTCGACCAAGTCCAAGGTCCGCGAGATGGTGGCGGCCGGCTGTCAGAAAATCCTCTTTGTGCCGCTTTACCCGCAATATGCCGGTGCGACCTCGGCCACCGCGAACGACCAGTTCTTCCGCGCCCTAATGGAAGAGACCTGGCAGCCCGCCGCCCGCACCATCGCCCCCTATTTCAACGAGCCCCCCTATATCGAGGCGCTGGCCCGCTCTGTCGAAGAGGCCTACGCCAAGGCCGAGAAACGCCCCGATATCCTTGTCGTCTCCTACCACGGGATGCCGAAACGCTATTTGATGCAGGGCGACCCCTACCACTGCCAGTGCCAAAAAACGACGCGCCTGTTGAAGGAACGCCTTGGCTGGCAAGACACCGAGATCACCACGACGTTCCAGTCGGTTTTCGGCCCCGAGGAGTGGCTGAAACCTTATACCGTCGACCACGTCGCCACGCTCGCCAAGGAAGGCAAAAAGAACATCGCCGTGATCGCCCCGGCCTTTTCCGCCGATTGCATCGAAACGCTGGAAGAGATCAACGAGGAGATCAAGGAAAGCTTTGAAGAGGCAGGCGGGGAAGAGTTCCTCTATATCCCCTGTCTCAACGACGACGCCGATCACATCGCGGCGCTGGCAGGCGTGATCGAGCAGAATTTGAAGGGTTGGCTGGACTGAGGTTTGGAGACTTGCTCTATTTCACGTCGCCTCATGCAATAAACGTGACAGGCTGATCTGGTTGTGAAACTACTTAAGCAATCGAACCCGAGGAAAATACAAGATGGCACACGGCATTTTCACCGTTGTTGCCATCATCGCTGTGACTGCGGCGGTCAACGTATCTCTGTACAAGATTTGGCGCTTCCGAAACCCTGATAGAAAAGGGGTTCTGCAGTTTTGGAATGACTTAGGCAGCTTTCGCGACAAATTGGTGTTGCCACTTATGGCCCTTCATTGGCTTGTTTACCTCTTGATAATTGGAGCCCTCGCTTAGGTCATGTTGACACTAGGGGAAACCACTAGGGCATGAGTGCCAAACAAATAAAATTAACATGTATTGCCCTGGTTATCCTTGCCTTGGGATTGGACGTCTTCTTTGCCCATCTGGCTGACAAGCGCATCCAGCGTGTCGTCCACTACTTGGACCAACACCTCAGCGAGGTCGATCTTGGTGCAGAACAAGGAAAACGTTACTTCGAACGATTTGGCAACGAGTTCAACTATTACACATTCAAGACGTGTCTAATAAGAAGAACCGAGGCTGGAAACGAAAAATGGACCTACACATTTCACTATGCCAGACCTTATCCAATTTTGCTTGGCGGCATGAACAGAAACAGCTTTCGGTTCAAAGAATGCGGTCAGTTTCTGCCCATCAAAGTATTGTTTGATGGGACTATTCAAAGACTGGATACCTGAATGCCCCGGGGCGGGTTTGTGCACTGCCATCCACACGCGCCCCGCATCCCAGAACAGTTTTCATATCATCACACCTCCGCAGGTCCGGCAGGGTGTTTTGCTCTTCCACGTTTTGCTCTAGGGATCCAATATACGAATAAGCTTGTCGGGGGATTTGATGACGAACAGACATTGGGCAGCTGCCTTGGCGGCGCATTGGGGGATCGAGGCAGAGCTGACGCGCCTTGATGGGGAGTATGATCTGAACTTCCTTGCGCGCACGGCGGATGGCGCTGGCTATATCGTCAAGGCAATGCGTCCAGGATGTCCGGAAGAGCTGGTCGATCTGCAGGTTAAAGCGTTCGAACATGTCGTCAATGCCGCACCTGACCTGCCCTGCCCCCGCGTGATCCGCAGCAGCGATGGCGCTGCGATGCTGTCCATCGCCGACGAAAGTGGCGCCAAACGCTTGGTCTGGGTGATCAACGAACTCCCCGGTCGCTGCTATGCCAAGGCTGCCCCCAAAAGCGCGGCCCTCATCCACGAGGTGGGCGCGGTTCTGGGCCGCATGGGCAAGGCCTTGGCGGATTTCCAGCACTCAGGTCTTGAACGCGATTTCAAATGGAACCTCATGCAGGCAGGTTGGATTGCAGATGAACTGGACTGCATCACCGATCCGGCGCGCGGCTCCCTGTTGGAAGAGATCAGTGCCAAGTTTTCCGACCTGCTTCCGGCCCTGACACAGCTGCCAGCACAGGCCATCCACAATGATGCCAATGGCTACAACATCATCGTCGCGGGCAACCTGAGCGAGCCGCGCCGGGTGTCCGGCCTTATCGATCTTGGCGATATGTGCAACGCGCCGCGTGTCTGCGATCTGGCGATTGCGGCGGCCTATATCGTGCTGGACCACCCCGAACCCGAAGCCGCCCTTGCCGCCCTTGTGGCGGGCTATCACGCCGCCAATCCGCTGACCCCGGCAGAGGTGGACATGGTCTGGCCATTGCTGCGGATGCGGCTGGCAGTCTCGGTGGTAAATTCCACCCTGATGGCCGCTGAAAACCCGGATGACCCTTACGTGACCATCTCTCAGGCGCCTGCCTGGCGGTTCCTGGAAGGCCATGACCTGAACAGCAAGCTGGTCAACGCCCGCCTGCGCGCCGCCTGCGGCCTGCCCGTGGTCGACGGCGCTGACCGGGTTCTGGCGTGGCTTGATGCGGAGCGCGGCAATTTCGCCCCGCTGATGGGCACGGATCTGAGCGAGACCCCAATGGGATCGCTTTCGGTCGAAAACTCCACTTGGCCGCTGAACCCCTTTGACATGCCCCTCGCTGAAGCCGCACGCGTGAGCGAGGAATACGGCAGCGGCATCTGGCTTGGCTATTACAACGAACCCCGGCTGATCTACACCGCGCCCGCCTTCCGCAAGGGGCGCTGGAAGGCCAGCAATCGTCGCACGGTGCATCTGGGCGTGGATGGGTTCGCTCCTGCAGGAGCGCCCCTATATGCGCCGCTAGCGGGCGAGGTCTTCATCGTCGAGAACCGCGCACATCACCTCGATTATGGCGGCACCATCATCCTGCGCCATGAAACCCCGGCTGGCGACAGTTTCTATACTCTCTATGGACATCTGGACCCGGAGTGCTGCAACCGCCTGAAACCCGGTGATACCGTGGAAAGGGGCGAAGCCTTCTGCCGTCTAGGCGATCCGACGCAGAACGGCGGCTGGGCACCGCATGTGCATTTCCAGCTTGCCATGACCACCGACGGGATCGAGGCCGACTGGCCCGGTGTGGGGGATCCGGACGAGATGTACCTCTGGCACGCGATCTGCCCCAACCCGGCGGCGCTGATGAACCTGCCGGACGAGAAGACCTGCTACCGACCTGCCGACAAGGGCGAGATTCTGAACGCGCGACGCGCTCATTTCGGGGAAAACCTGCGCCTGACCTATTCGGATCCGGTGATGCTGCTGCGCGGATGGAAGCACCATCTGTTCGACGAATGGGGCAGGCCCTATCTGGATGCCTACAACAACGTACCCCACGTCGGCCACGCACATCCGCGCATTCAGGCGGTGGCAGCGGATCAGCTGAAGCGGATGAACTCCAACACCCGCTATCTGCACCCCGCGCAGGTGGCTTTCGCGGAAAAAGTGCTGTCGAAACTACCGGACCCCTTCGAGGTCTGCTTTTTCGTCAACTCGGGCACCGAAGCGAACGAGCTGGCCCTGCGCCTTGCCCGAGCCCATACCGGCGGAAAGGGGATGGTGACGCCGGATCATGGCTATCACGGCAATACCACCGGGGTGATCGACATCTCCGCCTACAAGTTCAACGCACAGGGCGGCATCGGTCAATCAGACTGGGTCGAACTCGTCGAGGTCGCAGACGATTACAGGGGCAGTTTCAAACGCGATGACCCGGATCGCGCGCAGAAATTTGCAGACCTGGTTGACCCGGCCATTGCCCGTCTAAAGGACAAGGGACACGGGCTGGCCGGTTTCATCGCCGAGACCTTCCCCTCGGTCGGCGGTCAGATCATCCCGCCCAAGGGGTACCTGCCAGCCGTCTATGAAAAGATCCGCGCCGCGGGCGGTGTCTGCATTGCAGACGAGGTTCAGACAGGGCTGGGGCGCCTTGGTGACTATTACTTTGGTTTCGAACACCAAGGCGCGCTGCCCGATATCGTGGTCATGGGCAAACCCATCGGCAACGGACATCCCCTGGGGGTGCTGGTCACCACCCGCGCCATTGCCGAGAGTTTCGCCAAGGGTCCGGAGTTTTTCTCGACCTTCGGCGGCTCCACCCTCTCGTGCCGCATCGGCAAGGAGGTGCTGGACATCGTCGATGATGAGGGGCTGCAGGAGAACGCCAGAGCCATGGGCGCGCGGCTCATGGCGGGCCTGCGGCAGTTGGAGGAGAAACACGCCAGTGTGGGCGATGTGCGCGGGATGGGACTATTCCTGGGGGTGGAGCTGATCCGCGATGATGGCTCAGAGGCCACCGAGGTCTGTTCCTACATCAAGAACCGGATGCGCGATCACCGGATCCTGATCGGCAGCGAAGGTCCCAAGGACAATATCCTCAAGATCCGCCCGCCTCTGACCATTGATGCCGAGGACGTGGAGATGATCGTTGCGACGCTGGATCTGATCCTGAACGAGATTGCGGCCTCCTAACAGGGGCCGCAAAGACACCCAGGCAAAAAACAGGCAAATAAAAAAGGCGGTGAAAACCCACCGCCTTTTTAAATTTTCTAACGAAGCAATTAGTTGCTTGCGACAGCTGCGCCAACCAGAACCAGCAGCAGCAGCGGCAGCAGGATGCCGGAAGACGAGCTTTCGGCCTGCTCAACGATCACCGGTGCTTCGATGACGGGCTCTGCCAGGTTGCCGGCAGAAGCGGTGGAAGCAGCAGCAGTCAGAGCAGCAGCGATAACGAGTTTTTTCATGTTAACCTCCAGAATTCGCGCCGGGCATACCTATACCCAACGCACCCAAGACATATCTCGTGTTTTTTTCTAAACAGCTAACTTGCGGGAATGCAAATGCTTGTTTCCGAAGTTGGCCGCGCAGGCGCCGAAATGTCGTCAAATAAGCAACACTTGAGTGCCTACCTTGGTCATCTCGAACAGCTGGGCGATATGTTCATTATACAGGCCGATACAGCCGTTGGAGGATTTTCGCCCGATTTTGCGCGTATCATGGGTCCCGTGGATGCGGTAATACTTCCACGAGAGGTACAATGCGTGTGACCCAAGAGGGTTATCCGGACCCGGCGGGATAAACTTTGGCCATTCCGGGTTACGCTTAAGCATGTTCGGAGTCGGTGCCCAGCTTGGCCCGTCTACCTTTCGAACAACCTTGGTGCGGCCACGCCGGGTCAGATCATCCGACAAGGGAACAGATGAGGGGAACAGCCGGTAGACCGATTCGTCCTCGGACCAGTAGTGCAGCGCGCGGCTGTCGATATCGACCAGGATCGCCCCGTTGCGCAGAGTGTCAAAATAGGGGCGCCAGTTTTTGGCCCGAAAGGATGAGATGTTGCGCTTTACAGGGGGTTCAGGTTCTGGAGGCGGACGCAAAGGATCATAAGCGACCTCAGCGTCTTCCGCCATTTCCTCGGCGAAGGCTGGCGCTGACACCAGCGCGGCGGAACCGGCCAGAAATTGGCGCCGGGAGGGGGTATCAAACAAGCGACGTGTCATGGAATTCGGTCCTGCACATAAAACTAGATCAGCCACATAATATGGCTGGAAAGCCTCAGTCGCAAATCAAACCACCCCTAGGATCCGCCGATTGAGCCCGACAGGTTTGCACCTGTGCCACAGGGACGCTAAGTGCAAGGTCACCGTGACTTGAACGAGAAGCCCAATGACGCGCGTATTTCTGATCCTGGCCGCTGCCCTCGTAACCCTTGCCGCTGCCTGCACTCCCGTTCCGCACAGCGGCGAAGGAAGCGGACAGGTCTATCGCATTCGCAACGCCGACAAGGTTCAGGTTCGCATGCTCGACTCGATCAACGCTCTGCGGCAAGCAGCAGGCGCTCCAGCTGTTCAGTTGAACGCCCAGTTGAACGCCGCCGCCGCGACGCATTCTCGTGACATGTCAGTGCAGAACCGTCCCTGGCACTTTGGATCGGACGGCTCCTCGCCGCTGGATCGGGTGGCACGAACCGGGTATCCGGGCACCCTTTTGGGCGAAGCGATCTCGGAAACCTACGAGAATGAGCTGCAGACCCTGACCGCCTGGATGGAAGATCGCGGCACCCGCGCTGTCATTCTTGACCCAAAAGCCACGAACATGGGCTTTTCCTGGTTCCAGGAGCCGAATGGCAAGCTGTGGTGGACGCTGGTGATGGGCGGGTGACGCCCAGGCCTGCGCGGTCTGCATGACCCGGGAACAGGAACCGGGCACACCCACAGACTGATGATCAAACAGCCCTATCAGGCGCGCAGCGTGATGAGGGTGCCGGTTCTGACCATCGCATAGACCTCTTCGATCTCGTGGTTCTTCACGGCAATACAGCCTGCGGTCCAGTCACGCACACGCAGCGCGCGCTTGCGGTCCTTGTGGTCGTTCGGCTCCCCATGGATAAAGATCTCTCCACCAGGCTTTTTACCCATCGACTGGGCCAGCGCCACATCGGTCGAGTTCGGGTAAGAGATTCCGACTGACAGGTGAAAGCTGCTGTTGGGATTGCGCCGGTCGATCAGATAGGTGCCTTCCGGCGTTTTCCCGTCGCCTTCGACCCGCTTTGGTCCGACCGGAGCAAAGCCCAGATCCACATCATATGAACGCAGCACCTCCTCA
Organism: Phycobacter azelaicus; assembly: GCF_014884385.1. Lineage (NCBI taxonomy): Bacteria > Pseudomonadati > Pseudomonadota > Alphaproteobacteria > Rhodobacterales > Roseobacteraceae > Phycobacter > Phycobacter azelaicus. The sequence continues at coordinate 1,057,454 of NZ_WKFH01000003.1, forward strand.
TTGTTCAGAAGGTACATCTTGCGCGCGCCCTTGTTGACCACGATCGAGGTCACTTCAGGTCCATTATACGCCTTGAACTTGCTGTCGGCCTGGCTGCATCCGGCCAAAGCCAAAGAGGATGCTGCCCCAATCCCGAATTGCCGCCTGTCCATTTTCTGCCCGCTCTTTGTGTTTGTTTCGATCGAAAATACACTGATTCACGGCTTCGGCAAAATCACTTCTTCGTCTGCTCTGCCCCCGCGCTCGCGGTTCCCGCAAGGCGTCGCTCGATGGCCTCAAGCCGGGATAGCACCTGATCGCGATAGGCGTCGGTACGTTCGTTGTCTTCCTCGGCATGGGCATCCTGCATCGAGTTGACGATGAGACCCACCAGTAGGTTCACCACAGCAAAGGTGGTGACCATGATGAAGGGCACGAAGAAGGCCCAGGCATAGGGGTAGACATCCATCACAGGGCGCACGATCCCCATGGACCAGCTTTCCAAGGTCATGATCTGGAACAGGGAGTAGGCGCTTAGGCCAAGGTTTCCGAACCATTCCGGGAAACTGTTCCCAAACAGTTTCGTCGCCATGACTGCGCCGATGTAGAAAATGATCGCCATCAGCAGAAAAACTGAGCCCATACCAGGCAGCGCGGTGATAAAGCCTTCAACCACCCGGCGCAGGCGCGGCGCGACAGAGATGACTCGCAACACGCGCAAAATTCTGAGTGCCCGCAAGACCGAAAGGCCCTGTCCAGCCGGAAGCAACGCAATGCCGACGATCACGAAATCGAAGATGTTCCAGCCGCTGAGGAAAAAACGGTGTCGCGAGACGATAAGCTTAGAAAGGATTTCCGCCACAAAGATCGAGAGGCAGATCTTATCGATCATCAGAACCAAAGGACCGATCCGGTCCATGATCGCCGGTGAGGTCTCCATCCCCAGCGTCACGGCGTTGACCAGAATGACCGCCGTGATAAAGCGGCTGAAACGAGCGCTATCAAGGATCTTGCGAAGGGTATCCATTACGGTTGTCACTCCACGTGCGTTTGGCAATCAGGAAGGAAGGGTGAAACTGGCAGCAAGTTCCGTATGGGCGGACCAGCGGAACTGGTCAACCACCTGCACCCAGTTGAGCCGGTAGCCCGCATCCACCAGTACCTTGGCATCGCGGGCAAAGGTCACCGGATTGCAGGATACATAGGCAATCACTGGCGTGCGCGCCCGAGAAAGCTCGGCCACCTGCGCCTCACCACCGGCGCGGGGCGGGTCGATCACTGCGGCCTCGAAGTGGGCGCCAAAGGGATTGAGGTCTTCCGGCAAAAGCGGGTTTCGGAAGAGATCACGCACCTCGCTGGTGACCTTCTTGAGGCCTTGCGCCTGCCGCCAGCCCGAATCAAGCGCGGCGATCATCGCGCGCTCGCCCTCGACCGCATGCACTTCGGCGTCTTTGGCAAGCGGCAGCGCAAAGGTGCCGCAGCCCGCAAAAAGATCGACGATGCGCTTGGCGCCTTTGGTGATTTCCCGTACCGCCGCGAGCAAGGCCGCTTCACCATCCTTGGTGGCCTGCAGAAAGGCACCCGGCGGCGGGCAGACGCGGGCCGCACCAAAGGCCTGCACCGGTGGCTGCTCCATCGCCACCTGCTCGTCCGCCCAGGTGAGGCGCGCAACGCCGTTCTGCCAGGCGATCCGCGCCAGCTCCACCCGCAGGGGGCCATCCAGCGGCTTGCCATCGCGTACCCTGACATCAAGCCCCACCTCGGAGGTGGTCAGCGTCACCGACAGGGGCGTCTTGCGGCTGGCACCAGCCATGGCGAGTTCCTCAGCGAAGGGGATCGCCTTGATCAGCACGGCATCCAGCAGGTGACAATCGGGGATCGGGGTGATCACATCCGATGCGCGCCCGTGAAAGCCCGCCATCGCGCCCTTCTTGGTGCGGCGCACGGTCAGGGTGGCGCGGCGGCGGCTGCGCGGAGGTGATGTGTGGATCGGGCGAAACTCCGCCTCGAGCCCCTGCGCCCGCAGCGCGTTGCGCACCACATCGACCTTCCAATCGGCGACATAGTCGTCACTGGCATGCTGCAATTGGCAGCCACCACAGGATTTATAGTGGCGGCAAGGTGCCTGCACCCGCGCATCAGAGGGCGTTTCGATACGGATGTCGGTCAGTTGGCTGCCGCTCGCCACGCCGCTGATGACCTCACCCGGCAGGGTACGGGCGGCGAAAAGCGGACCGTCGGCGATCCCGTCTCCCTGCGCGCCAAGGCGCAGGATCGTGGCTGTGGTTCTGGCTGCGTCTGTCATGGGGTCTAGATAGACTGCACCTGTCCTTTGCAAAAGGGACAAAGCTCGCAAATCAACCGGCTTTTGACTTACTCAGCCGCCTCGGGTGTCTGTTCATCCGTCCCGATAAAGCCACCGGACTGGCGCGCCCAGAACTGGGCATAGCGCCCGCCCAGCGCCAAAAGCTCTTCATGGCTCCCGCTCTCGACCATCTCGCCCTGATCCATGACGATGATCCGGTCCATCTCGCTGAGGGTGGACAGCCGGTGTGCGATGGCCAGAACCGTTTTGCCCTCCATCACCCGTTCCAGCGCGGTCTGGATCGAAGCCTCAACCTCAGAATCCAGCGCCGAGGTCGCCTCGTCCAGCACCAGAATAGGCGCGTCTTTCAGAATGGCGCGGGCCAGGGCGATCCGCTGGCGCTGCCCACCCGAAAGCTTGACGCCCCGCTCCCCAAGATGCGCGTCATAGCCGCTGCGCCCCTGCCCATCGGCAAGGTCCTGGATGAACTCATGCGCCTCGGCCTTTTTCGCCGCTGCGATCAGCTCTTCCTCGGTCGCATCCGGGCGTCCATAAAGGATGTTCTCACGCGCTGAGCGGTTGAACATGGCGGTTTCCTGCGTGACCATACCGATCTGGCGCCGCAAACTGTCCTGCGTCACATGGGCCACATCCTGATCGTCGATCAGCACGCGCCCGCCTTCAGGGTCGTAAAGGCGTAGGAGCAGCGAAACCAATGTGGATTTCCCCGCGCCCGAAGCGCCCACGATGCCCAGTTTTTCACCGGGGTGGATGGTCAGATCGACGCTGCGCACACCGCCGATGTCACGACCATAGGAGAAGTCGACGCCATCAAATGTCACCTGCCCTTCGCGCACGGTGAGATCGCGCGCATCGTCAGCATCGGTGATCCGGTCAAAGCGGGCCAGCGTCTTGATGCCGTTTTCGACCTCACCCACGTTGGCGTAGATCCCCATCAATGCAAAGCTCAGCCAGCCGGTCATCTGAGCAAGCCGGATCGCGATGGTTCCTGCAGCGACGATATCGCCTTCGGTGGCCTGCCCCGCCTGCCATAGCATCAGTGAAGCGCCGATCATCATAACCGGCAGAATCCCGGCGCAGCCCATCAGGAAGAACCGGAAACTCGCGGACAGCGTGCCAAGATGCAGCCGTGCCTCGCGATAACCGGCCATGGCGCCCTTGGCGCTTTCCTCTTCATTGCCGGCATGGGCGAACAGCTTCACCGTCTTGATATTGGTGATCGTGTCGACCACCTGCCCCGAGACCATCGCCCGCGCGCCCGCCATCTTGCCCGAGCGCTGCCTGATGCGCGGCAGGAAATAACGGATCAGGGCGAAATAGCCGATCAGCCAGACCGCAAACAAAAGGGTGATCCGCCAGTCGATGGAACCCAGAAGGACAAAGGTGCTGGCAAGGGCCGCAAGGCCAAAGATCACCACGTTGATCCCTTCGACAGCGACCTGTGTCATAGCGTTGGCAGTCTGCATCTGCTTTTGCGCGATACGGCCTGCGAAATCGTCGTCGAAATAGCTGACCGACTGGCCCAAAACCCAGGTGTTGAGCCGCGACAGGATCAGCGGAGAGATAAAGGGCTGTACCAGAACCGAATTGGCAAAGGCTCCAAGCCCCAGGATCGCCGGGCGCAACAGCAGGAAGAATGCGACAAAGGCAATAACCACCGGCATGTGCTGCGTGAAGAACGCCTCCGGTCCCGCCTCCACCGCCGTGTCGATGATATAACCCAGAAGGAAGGCGTTGAGCGTATCCATCCCCCCAGCAAGGATCGACAGGATCACAAATATTCCCAGCACCGGCCAAGCCCCCGCCAGCGCCCAGCGCGTGAAGGCCACAAGAGTGTTCGGTGGCGGGCCAGAGGCAGGGCGAAATGGATCCAGCCGCCGGTCAAGAAAGGATTTCAGCATTGCTCTGTCGCCTCTGCATTTAGGAACCCGCCCGACTGGCGCGCCCAGAACTGAGCATATAGGCCATCTTTTTGCAAAAGCGCGTCATGGCTGCCTTCTTCGACGATTCGGCCCTGATCCAGCACCAGGATCCGGTCCATCTGGGCGATGGTGGACAAGCGATGGGCAATGGCGATCACCGTCTTGCCCTCCATCATCCCGTATAGGGTCTTCTGTATCGCAGCCTCGACCTCGGAATCGAGCGCTGAGGTGGCCTCGTCCAGCAAGAGGATCGGCGCATCTTTCAGGATGACCCTTGCAAGGGTGATCCGCTGGCGCTGCCCTCCGGACAGTTTCACACCGCGCTCGCCCACATGGGCATCATAGCCCCTTCGGCCCTGCGGATCCTCAAGGTCCAGGATGAAGTCATGTGCCTCGGCCTGACGCGCGGCGGCGATCATCTCCGCTTCACTGGCACCGGGACGCCCGTAAAGGAGGTTCTCCCGCACCGAACGATGCAAAAGCGCGCTGTCCTGCTGAACCATGCCAATATGGCTGCGCAAGCTATCCTGTGCAACGCCTGCGATGTCCTGCCCATCGATCAGGATCTGGCCCCTGTCCGGATCGTAGAACCGCAGAAGCAGCTTAACGAGGGTCGACTTCCCCGCACCCGAGCGCCCGATCAGGCCGATCTTTTCGCCGGGGTGAATGGTCAGGCTGATGGCATCCAGCCCGCCGGCCGCGCGACCATAGTGGTGCGACAAGTCCCGCAACTCGATCTCGCCATTGGTCAATTGCAAAGGCTGCGCATCCGGGCGATCCACCAGATCAATAGGCTGGGCAATGGTGCGCATGCCCTCGGCGACAACGCCAAGCTGGCGGAAAAAGGATGTGAGCGCCCACATTATCCAACCCGTCATGGCATTGAGCCGCAGCGTAAGCGCCGTCGCGGCCGCCACCACCCCGACCGAAGCCGCGCCCTGCATCCACAACAGGAAGGCCCAGCCGACAACGCCGACGATAAGAAGCCCATTCAAAACCACCAGCACCGCGTCCATAACGGTGAAGATCCGCATCTCGGCCTGGAAGGTGGTACGCGCATCCTCGATCGCTTCTTTCGCATAACTGAGCTCGCGGCTGTTATGGGCGAACATCTTAACCGAGTGGATGTTGGAGTAGCTATCCACCACCCGCCCCGTCACGGTCGAACGCGCATCCGAAGCCGCCTCGGAAGCCGGTCCCACGCGCAGGATCGTCCAGCGCACCAGCAGGGCATAAAGCGCAAACCAAATCGCCAGTGGCAGCATCAGCCGCGCATCGGCAGCAAGCAGCAGGATGCCCGCCCCTACCAGATAGGCCAGCGCAAAGGTGATGGCGTCAAAGACCTGAAACACCACTTCACCTGCCGCGGGGGGCGTCTGCATGATCCGGTTGGCGATGCGTCCGGCGAAATCGTTCTCGAACCAGCTGACCGACTGGCGCAGCACGTGGCGATGCGCCCGCCAGCGGATGAGCGTGCCAAAATTGGGCAGTATCGCGTTATTCAGAAGGAGCACGTCCACCAGCTGCAAGGCGGGCCGAATGAACAGGATTAACAGGGCCACGATGATCAGCTCGCTCCCGTGATCCTGCCAGACCTGCGCGGGGGATCCGCCAAGCAGATCCACCACCCGGCCCATATAATAGATCAGCCCGATTTCGATCGCGGCCACCACAACGGACATCAGGCCGGTAAGAACAAATATACGTTTGAAGGGCTGCGCATAGTCGCGCAAAAACGGCCACAGCCGGGTCGGAGGCGTGTCCGTCTCAGGATAGTCGCAATAAGGATCAATGAGGTTTTCGAAGAAACGAAACATGGCGGGTGCTCCAAGTCATTGAGCGAATTCAAAATGCAAAACATGCGTCATCAGAGGGGTGCCGAAGGGCCCCTGACAAACGGGCGGTATCGGCGTTAGCTGTACCAGATCCCGTAATACATGCGCATTCCTCCCGGAGCTTTTCGTTCGGACACAGGGATTCCGGTGCAAATCGGCTTTGTCACCCCTTGATGTCTCAATATGTAACTTTGCGGTTCCTCAGTCACTCAGCAGATTCAAAAGCGCCCTGCGATCAAGGGCAAAATCCGATGCGATCCACTCAGCCTCCAGCCGTTTTAGTGCAGCGCCTAGCGCAGCGCCGCTCAGGTCCGGCATCAGATCCCGCGCCGCCACCGGGAGGGTCTGGGACGCCCCTTGGCCCACCTCTTCCAGAGCCGCAGTCTCAAGCGGTTGCTCCATCAGCGCCGCGCGCAGCAGCAGCGCATCGCACCCCTGCTCTGCCCCAAGACGATAGCCTAGCTCGCCCGCACCCATCGTACCCGTCGCGGCCTCATAAATACGATCCAGCTTGCGCACCTGTTCCTTGCTGAGTCTCAGGGCGCCTTGCAGATCCGCACCGCCACTGATGCTCGCCAGACGCCGGATCGGATCAGGTTTCAGACCGGCCTCCTCCTCGAGATGGATCAGCGGCGCCAGCGCGCGGTCCTCGGACCCCGGCAGGATCTGCCCCAATACCCCAGTCTGCCGCATCACGGAAATCGCGGGTGCCGGGTCGGGCGCGCCAAGGAGTTTCAGCAGCTCGGCCCCTACACGTTCACGTGAGAGCCGTTCCAGCCCATCCAAATTGGCCGCGATCGCCGCCAAGGCATCTGGGTCAAAACCTGCCTCCTGATCCCCATACCAGGCATGAAAGCGGAAATAGCGCAGCGAACGCAAGTAATCCTCTCGGATACGGTCTTGGGCAGTGCCAATGAAACGGATGCGACGCGCTTTCAGATCCTGCATGCCGCCCAGCGGGTCGACAATACTGCCATCTGGGCGCGCATAGAGCGCGTTCACCGTAAAATCGCGCCGCGCGGCATCCTCGGCAATGTCGGTTGCAAAAGCCACGACCGCGCGGCGGCCATCGGTGGCGACATCCTTGCGAAAGGTGGTGACCTCATGCGGGATACCGCCTTCGATCAGGGTAACGGTGCCATGCTCGATCCCGGTTGGAACCGCGCGGATCCCGGCCTTCTTTGCCAGGTCAAGCACAGTCTCAGGCGTTGCATTAGTCGCGATGTCTATATCTGAAACAGCCACCCCCAGAAGCGCATTGCGCACGCAGCCCCCCACAACAAAGGCGTCCGCTCCATCGGCTGTCAGGGCCGCAAAAACGGCTTGAGTCTCTGGTGCAGAAAGCCAGGGCTGGTCGATCCGCATCACGCCCCCATCCGATCCGCGAACTGGCGCAGCATTCGTGCAGTGGCACCCCAGATGTAATAGGGGCCAAAAGGCACGGTGTAGTACCGGCGCCGTGTCCCCCGCCAGCGGCGGGATTCGACAATATAATTTCGAGGATCAAGCACGTGGGACAGCGGCACAGAAAAGACCTCATCCACTTCTCCCGCCTCTGGACGGATCTCGAACTCGGAGCGCAGAACGGCCACCACCGGGGTCACCTGAAAGCTGGTGACGGTCTCATGGGTCGGCAGATGGCCGATCACTTCTGGCAGGTCCTGCGGCAGGCCGATTTCCTCCCAGGCTTCACGCAGGGCGGCGTGGGTCACATCCCGGTCGCCCTCGTCCACCTTGCCGCCGGGAAAGGCGATCTGGCCCGGATGGTGTTTCAGCGCAGAGGAGCGTTTCGTCAGGATCAGGTGTGGCTTAGACCCAACCAGAGAGATCGGCACCAGAACTCCCGCTGGGCGCAGCTTGCGCCCCGGTGGCAACTCGAACTCAGGGTTGAGGTCGAAATCCGAGGAGCCATCGCCCTGCCCGGTCACGATGGCCCGGCGCAGGCGGCCTGTCAGCTCCTCGGGGGTGTCATACATCTGTGGGCCTGTTCGGTTGTCGGGCGTTACGTCGGCGGGTTTTCTGCATCAAAGCCCAGCGTCTTTGGGTCAAGATCGTAATGGGCCCCGCAGAATTGGCAATCGGCGGTAACCCGACCATCCTCGGTCGTCATCTTCTCCAGATCCTTGGCCGAGTAGATCGACAGGCTGTTGCGCACGCGCTCTTCAGAACAGGTGCAGCCGAATTCCACCGGCTGCGCATCAAATACGCGTGGGCCCTCCTCGTGGAACAGGCGCACCAGCAGATCGGTCGGGGTGACGGTCGGGCCAATCAGCTCCAGATCCTCGACCGTCTCCAAGAGCATGTTGACCCGATTCCAGTTCTCCTGCGTGTCACCCGAGACCAGATCATCGGCATTCAGAATATCGCCACGCCCCTGGAGTTCAGCGGCAAAGGGGGAGGCCTTTGGCATGTGCTGCAGCATCACGCCGCCCGCGCGCCAATGTTCCGCGACGCCCGGCTCGGAGGATTTACCAAAGCTGAGGCTGAACCGCGTCGGCAGCTGCTCGGACTGGGCAAAATAGGCTTCGGCACAGGAGGACAGCGATCCACCCGCCAAAGGCGTGATCCCCTGGTAGGGCTGCATGTCCTTGCCTTGGTCGATCATGATCGCAAAATACCCCTCGCCCACCTGATCAAAGGGCAGCCCCGGTGTCAGCCGTGCGGCGTCGTAGCTGGCATAGGCGCGGATCTTGGCCGGTTCGCCCTCGGCCTGGGGGGCGTAGTAGTCAGTTGCGATCATCCGCACGGCGCCCTTGGACTGCACCTGCAGCGACAGTTTCCACTGCAGCTTGATCGTCTGCCCGATCAGAGCGGTCAGCAGGGCCATCTCGGCCACCAGCGCTTCGACCTGGGGCGGGTAGTCATGCTGTTTCAGAATACCGTCGAGCACGCCATCAAGACGCGCGACGCGACCCCGCATGTCGGAGGCATCAAGCTGGAAGGGCAGGACCGTATCGTCCCACGCGATTTTCGAACCAAGAGTCATGGGGTTTCCTTACACGCCGGAGGTTGGCATATCGAGCCTATATAGGGTTTTCCCATTTGGAGTGAAGGGGGCGCAAGTGATCAGGCGATTTGGTGAGCCGCCAGAGGCAGGGCGGGATTACAGGTTGCGGCCGGGGATCTACGCGCTGTTGCCGCGGGATGGTAGGCTGCTTTTGACCTGCCAGATGGATCCGGGGCCGGACATCCAGCTGCCCGGAGGCGGGATAGATCCGGGGGAAGCACCCATTCCGGCCCTGCACCGTGAGGTATTTGAGGAAACCGGCTGGAGCATCGGCCGTCCGCGCAGGCTCGGCGCCTTTCGCCGGTTCGTCTTTATGCCGGAGTATGATCTTTGGGCTGAAAAGCTGTGCCATATCTACATGGCCCGCCCGTTGCGCCGTCTCGGCCCGCCGACAGAAGCAGGTCACGAAGCGCTGTGGATGACGACTCAGGAAGCCGTGCATCATCTTGGCAACCCCGGTGACCGTCATTTCGCAGAGCAGCTTTTCGCCTAACACTCCACCGCCTTGGGCGTCGGCAGCGATCGTCCTACGAAAGCATCCGGTGCAACCGCTGCACGCAACAGCGTGCAGCCTGGTCCAATAAGAGGAAAAGGTCCTTGATCATCGCGCCATTCGCAGGAGTATTTCGTTCAAGCACCTAGGTATCGGCCGAGAGGTTCAGTCGAAAAGCGCTGCTCAGGGGCCTTCATATTCGAACAGCGTGGCCGAGACGTCATCCTCAAGGCCATGTTCCTGCGACAACATCTGGGTCAGGTTCCAATAAAGGTCGTCAAGGAACTCCTTACCGCTCTGACGACCGTCGCACTTCTTGACCAATTCAAGAAGCCCCTCCGCTTCCAGCATTTCACCGCTTTCAAGACGCGCCTCGGTGAAACCGTCGGAATAAAGCAGCAACCTGTCGCCTTTTTCGAGAACCAACTCTTCCTGACTGTAGCCGATATCAGGCACCAGACCGACAGGTACGCCGCCTTTGCCGATGAATTCCGCGCTACCGTCCTTGCGCAAGAGCAGCGGATGTGGATGCCCCGCCTGCACCATCTTCAAAACCCCACTGCGCAGATCGACGGTGCAATAGGCCATGGTGAAATATTCTTCGATGCCGGTGTCAGCGATCAGACGCGCATTCAGCAGGCTGGCGACCTCTTCCGGTGGACGCAGGGCATAAAACCGATTGAATCGCTTCTCCATGCCCACGTTCTGATCAAAATATGTCGAAGACAAATACCCGCCCAGTCGCGCAGTCATCATCGCCGAAGTGATCCCGTGGCCGGACACATCCACCGAGTAGAACCCGATTCTGTTGACCCCGGGACAGAACATGCCCACCAGATCGCCACCAATATGGCCGCAGGGCTTGAGCAGGAGACTGACGGTCGAGGAGCCGAATTTCTTTGACAACTCCGGGACAAGTGATTCCTGAATTTTCCGGGCCTGAATCAGATCCTTGTCGATTGCATCATAGACCCGTTGCAATTCGCCCAAGGTCTCCGAGACGATACGATTTTTCTCTGAAAGCTCCCGCTGCATGCGCAGGATCCGTTCACCCGCAGAAATCCGGGCCCGCAACTCGTCCGAGCTCACGGGTTTGGTCAGAAAATCATCTGCCCCCGCATCTAGCCCTTCAGCCACCTCATTCTTTTCGCTCTTTGAGGTCAGGAGGATAAAATAGCTATAGTTATCAGTAGATTGCTTGCGAAACGCCCGACAGAATTCGATACCGTTCATCCCCGGCATCATCCAGTCGCTGAGGATCAGGTCGGGTGGATCAGCCAAACAGATTTCCATCGCCTGTTCGCCGCTCTCGGCCTCCAGGACGTTGAAACCCCATTTTTTCAGGGACGCGACAAGGATCCGGCGCTGAAGCCGACTGTCATCGACAACCAGAACACGGTTGATCGAGCCGCTCATGGCGTTTTCCTCATGGTCCACTGGACTGTCTGGCAGCAACTATCGATACCTCATACACTAGCAACGAATTGGCTCGCAATGGGAACAGTATCAAGCCGGTTCTTTAATGGGACGTGAAACCTAAAATTTGAAACACACCATCGCTTCACTCAAAATTTACGGGTTGGGCCTTATGAAATACTTACGAAGCAAAGAAAACCGGGAACTTTTGCCATGATCGATTGGCTACGTGTCAAAGAACTCCGCGAAGAAGTTGGTGAAGAGGACTTCGACGAAGTCGTGGAACTGTTCCTGGAAGAGGTGGAAGGTGTCATCGGCAAGCTGCGCACCGGAGATCGTAGCGCGCTTGAGCAGGATCTGCACTTTCTGAAAGGCAGCGCCATGAACCTTGGCTTTGACGACTTTTCTGTCCTTTGCATGAAAGGCGAGCGTGACTCTGCTGCCGGGGCGGCCGCTTCGGTTGACCTCGACGCCGTATTCGTCTCCTACGAGCAATCCAAGGCCGAGTTTCTTGCCAAGCTTCCAGCCCTGGCCTGAATACGTCTAAAGAGCCTAGATCAGGAACTGCGCCAGTGTTTCGTCATTGGTGATGTCCGTATAGGTCATCCCCGCTGCATCAAGACGCGAAAACAGCGCAGCGAAATTCTCTGGCCGCTTGGTTTCGATCCCGATCAGGACCGAGCCAAAATTGCGCGCTGATTTCTTCAGATACTCGAACCGGGCGATATCATCCTCGGGACCGAGGATGTTCAGGAACTCCTTCAGCGCGCCAGGCCGCTGGGGCAGGCGCAACAGGAAATATTTTTTGATCCCCGAATAGCGCAGCGCCCGTTCCTTGACCTCTGGCAGGCGCTCGAAATCGAAATTTCCGCCCGAGGTCACACAGACCACGCTTTTCCCCCGGATCCAGGATCGCACATCATTCAGCGCCTCGACCGCCAGCGCACCGGCGGGCTCCAGCACGATGCCTTCGACATTCAGCATCTCGATGATGGTAGAGCAGATGCGGTCTTCGGAGATGGTGATCACATCCGGCAAGGGAATGTGTTTCAGCAGATCAAAAGGCTGCGCCCCGATGGTGCCCACCGCCGCGCCATCGACAAAGGTATCGACCTTATCGAGCGCAACCGGATGCCCCGCCGCGATGGCCGCGCGCAGGCACGCCCCGCCATTGGGTTCGACAAACAGGCAATGCACCGCATCGCCAAAGAAGGTCGCAACGCCCGAGGACATGCCACCCCCGCCCACCGGCAGAATCACATGGTCCGGCGTGCCGCCGAATTGTTCCTCGATCTCCACCGCGATGGAGGCCTGCCCTTCGATCACGTCACTGTCGTCAAAGGGCGACAGGAAATGCCCGCCCTCGCGCGCGCACCACGCCTGCGCGGCGGCCAGCGTGTCATCGAAATAGTCCCCGGTCAGGTGCACCTCGATATTGTCGCCGCCGAACATGCGGGTCTTCTGGATCTTCTGCTGCGGCGTTGTGACCGGCATGAAGATCACGCCGCGCTTGTTCATATGCTTGCACATGAAGGCCACGCCCTGTGCGTGATTGCCAGCCGAGGCGCAGACGAACAGTTCCTGATCGGGCTGCTTGCGCATGGCGTTCAAGGCACCGCGGATCTTGTAGGAACGGACCGGGCTCAGGTCCTCACGCTTGAGGTAGATATCCGCCTCGAACCGCTCCGAGAGGTGGACATTGCGCTGCAGGGGCGTCGCGGGAAACACCTCGCGCATGGCCGCCTCGGCGGCGCGGGCGGCATCTTTGAACCGGGTCTGAAAATCGCTCATACCCTTTCAGTGGCCCAAGCCCGCCCCCAAGGCAAGGGGCGGGCGCAAAGCATGCAAAAGAATACCGGAAATCAGATCGGGCGCTTTTCCACAAAATAGCCGTAGAGGGTCGTCAGGATGCTGATGTTCAGCAGGCTTAGCACGGCCGAAAAGCCGAGTTGGACAACGCTCATCAGCCATGGAATCGACGACAGACCAAGAAGAATTACAGACGCGGCGACATTTGCAAGGAATATGAAAAATCCCACGGCAAGGAAGGTCGGCCACTGGCCTTTTGTTGCGCGCAAAGCCTCACCAAGCCCGAAGGACGCCCCGATTGCCGCCGCTGGCAAGACCAGCACCATTCGGCTGACAAATACCAAAACAGCAACGAAACAGAACGCCATCAGAAGTGCACCGATCACGCCCCCAGCCTGCATGATTGCAGAACCGATGAACGCAACCGGAAGTATGCAGATCATAGAGACAAGCATCAGCTGAAGGCTGCGCAACAGATACATAAGCATGTTTGACGGGTTGAGCCGCGGGATCCACCCTTTCGGCATTTCTTCGAGCAGCACATAGCGGTGCCACGCCACAACACCCCACATGCTAATCAGGGCGACGACCAGTGAGAGCAAAAAGATCTGCAGTAATATCCCCGGCCCAACCATGCCGATTGGCACGGTGGTTCCATTTCCATGCATCGTCAGTTCGCTTGCCATCTGACCAACCATGGCAAATATCACCACGGCGATGAGAACCAGCGGCACAAGGAAGATCTGTACGGCTTGTTGAAAGTTCCTGCTGATCATTCCAATCGAATGCGAAAATAGCTTCCAGCCGGTCACGGGCAATATCTCCTGTAAATAGTCATCGCAGCGTTAATGCACGTTTTGCGGGCGGCAAGACAAGGAAAACCCGGCGAACCTTGCCCTTGCCGGCAAAACCCGTTACGCCGCAGACGTTCTGATCAAGAGGAAAACCCATGTCCGCGCCCAAGAAAGTTGTGCTGGCCTACTCTGGCGGCCTTGATACGTCGATCATCCTGAAATGGCTGCAGACCGAATATGGCTGCGAGGTGGTGACCTTTACCGCCGATCTGGGCCAGGGCGAAGAGCTGGAGCCTGCCCGCAAGAAGGCCGAGATGCTGGGCATCAAGCCGGAAAACATCTACATCGAAGACGTGCGCGAAGAGTTCGTGAAGGACTTCGTCTTCCCGATGTTCCGCGCCAATGCGCTTTATGAAGGCGAGTACCTGCTGGGCACCTCGATCGCGCGCCCGCTGATCTCCAAACGTCTAGTGGAAATCGCCGCCGAAACCGGCGCCGATGCTGTCGCCCATGGCGCCACCGGCAAGGGCAACGACCAGGTGCGCTTCGAACTCGCGGCTTACGCGCTGAACCCCGACATCAAGGTGATCGCGCCCTGGCGGGAATGGGACCTCACCTCGCGCACGCGCCTCTTGGAGTTTGCCGAAAAGAACCAGATCCCGATTGCCAAGGACAAGCGCGGCGAGGCGCCCTTCTCGGTCGATGCGAACCTGCTGCACACCTCCTCCGAAGGCAAGGTGCTGGAAGATCCCGCCGAGCAGGCACCGGATTACGTCTACCAGCGCACCGTCAGCCCCGAGGACGCGCCGGATACACCCGAAGTGATCACTATCGGTTTCGAGCAGGGCGATGCAGTCTCGATCAACGGCGAGGCGATGAGCCCGGCCACCATCCTGACCGCGCTGAACGAATACGGCCGCAAGCACGGTATTGGCCGCCTCGACTTCGTGGAAAATCGCTTTGTCGGCATGAAATCCCGCGGCATCTATGAAACCCCCGGCGGCACCATCCTGCTGGCCGCGCACCGCGGCATCGAGCAGATCACCCTGGACAGCGGCGCAGGTCACCTGAAGGATTCGATCATGCCCCGCTATGCCGAGCTGATCTACAACGGCTTCTGGTACAGCCCCGAGCGTGAAATGTTGCAGGCCCTGATCGACAAGAGCCAGGAGCATGTCACCGGCACCGTGACTCTGAAGCTTTACAAAGGGTCGGCCTTTGTTGTGGCACGCGACTCTGAACACTCGCTCTATTCCGAGGCCCATGTGACCTTTGAAGAGGACGCCGGCGCCTACAACCAGGAAGATGCCGCAGGCTTTATCCAGCTCAACGCCCTGCGCCTGAAACTGCTGGCCGCGCGCGAGCGCCGCCTGAAGAAGTGAGCGACGATTACGACATAGACGGCGACTTCGAGGACGATTTCGAAGAAGAGCTGGAGATGTTCGTCGAAGCCCAGGACACGGTCTGGTCCGATGTCCGGAGCGAGCTTTCTGCGGGTAAAAAGACGAGCCACTGGATGTGGTTCGTCTTCCCGCAACTGGCCGAGCTTGGCAAATCTCACATGGCGCAGCTATACGGGATTGAAGACCTGGCCGAGGCCAAAGCCTACCTCGGTCACGAGGTTCTGGGTCCGCGCTTGGCAGAGGTCGCCGGGCTTATGCTGTCCCATCAGGGGCAGGACGCGGCTGAGATCCTTGGCAAGGTGGACGCCAAGAAACTGCGCTCTTCCATGACGCTATTTGCCGCCGTGCCGGATGCGCCCGATGCGTTCAAGCAGGTGATCGACGCCTTTTACGGCGGCACCCCCTGCCCGCTCACGATTGAAGCACTGGCAAACACCTGAGGCCCACCTCCCGCGTGGTCATGCTTGCCCAGCGCGTGTCACTTGCTTTACCCGAAGGTCAAGCAAGAGGAGATCCCCTGATGGCCCTTCAAGACATCGCCGCCGGTATCCAGTCCGGCCTGTCCGGCAAAAGCTTTGACGGCTCGCTGAAATTCGACTGCGGCGAGGATGGTGTCATCGTTCTGGCCGATGGCACCGCAACCACCGAAGACCGCGAGACGGACTGCACCCTGCGCCTGTCGCAGGAGAACCTGAAAAAGCTGCTGACCGGCAAATTGAACCCGATGACCGCCGTGATGATGGGCAAGATAAAGATCACTGGTGACATGGGCGTCGCGATGAAACTGGGCAAGCTGATCGGATAACCAGCCTGCCCGGTTGGCGGCTTCAGATTTTCGCCGCCTTAAGCTGCTCGTAGTAAGGCATCGCGGCATCCAGCACCGGTTGCAGGTGCTCAGGCACCTCGGGCAGATCGCCTTCGGGGCCTGCGAATCCGGTAGAGGTCCAGACCGCACCGTACCAGACCTCGGCCCAGACGCCGTCGTCCTTGTGACCGCCCTTGGGCCAGGACAACATTTTCGGCGAATAAGGCAGACCGATCGCCTCGCACATCTGTTCCAGCTTGGCGGCGGGATCGTGGCGGATGTCATGACTGTCCACCACCACTGGCGACTGCCCCCAGCTGCGGCAGAGATCATACAGCTCGGCTTGCTGGCGAAACCCGATATCGTCCAGCGTCGGGTTTTCGCGTTTCGCCGCATAAGAGGCGATGACCCGCGCCGGGTGGCGGATCAGGAAGACATTGGTCACATCCCGCATCCAGTCGCGCGGCATTCCGGGAATCATGTGCTGGCTCATATGCTTTTGATAATAGACCGGTTTTGCCGCCGGTATGGGGCCAAGCAGCATATCGGCGACCGCGTTCGGATCCTGGCTCTGGCTCTCCAGGATCTCCTCCCGCATGGGATGGTCCAGCCCGGTCATCTTCAGATAGGCGGCATAGAACGGCTCATCCACCACCGCGCAATCGCCCCTGTTGCCAAAGGCATACATCATCGCCGTCGACAGGTTCCGCGGCCCCGACCACATTGCAATCCGCATCAGGCGCACTCCTTTTCGATCAATGCCTTGTAAAGCGCCCGGATCCGTTTGGTCATAGGGCCCATCTCGCCCGTGCCGATCTGGCGCCCGTCGATCATCCCCACCGGCGTCTGAGCCCCGAAGGTGCCGGTCAAAAAGGCCTCATCCGCGCCATAGGTATCGACCAAGGAGTAATTACGCTCGAACACCGGAATGTCATTGGCACGGCAGAGATCGATCACCTTTTGCCGGGTGATCCCATTCATGCAGTAATCTCCGGTCGAGGTCCAAACCTCCCCGCCGCGCACAATGAAGAAGTTGCAGGCGTTGGTGGTGTTCACAAAGCCGTTCACATCCAGCATCAGCCCCTCGTCCGCACCGGCCTTTTCAGCGGCGATACAGGCCAGGATGCAGTTCAGTTTGGAATGAGAATTCAGCTTGGGATCCTGGCTCATCGGCAGGCCCCGGATATGGGGCACCGTGGCCAGGTTGATCGGGCGCGGCAGGTTGGGGCGCGAATGCTCCATGATGATCACCATGGTCGGACCCTGCTGCGACAGGCTCGGGTGCTGGAAGGGCCGCGTTTTCGGACCGCGCGTCACCATCAGCCGGGCATGGGCGTCCGTGGTCATGCCATTGGCCTTTTGCGTGTCGAGCACCGCCTGTTTGACGCCTTCTGGGGTGAGGCCAATGTCCAGATCAATGGCCTTGGCCGCCTCGAACAGACGATTGAGATGCTCGTCGATGAAGGCCCAGGTTCCGTTGTAAAGCCGCAAGCCTTCCCAGACGCCATCGCCCAGCATGAAACCGCTGTCATAGACGCTGACGGTGGCCTCGGCCTTGGGCACGATGCGACCATTCACATAGATGAGGATCTCTTCGTTGCGCAGGTCTTCTTCGGCCTGATGGGTACTCATTTTTTCAGTCATCGGACCCTCCTTTTGCGGCACGCTAGCCAGATTGGATCCAATTTCCAAGTGATAACTTGCACTCACCTCTGCGTGACATTTGATGACACGGACTTGAGCAATAAGGAGGCGGACGGCAGGCTGAAGAAAACGGAGGCTATGATGAAGACACTGCATCAGATCAAACAGGTTTCCCTGGCCATCCTCATCCTGACGGCGGGCCTTGTGCGCGGCCATGAGGCGCAGGCAGCAGACACCGAAGTGTTGACCGTCGCAGGGGGCTGCTTCTGGTGTGTGGAAAGCGATTTCGAATCGGTGCCGGGCGTGATCGAGGCTGTCTCAGGTTATACTGGGGGAACGACGCAAAACCCCACTTACAAAGAGGTGACGCGGGGCGGCACCGGCCACTATGAGGCGGTTCAAATCCATTTTGACCCTGCTAAAGTCAGCCGCGCGACGCTGCTGAACCTGTTCTTCCGCTCGGTCGATCCCACGGATACAGGCGGTCAGTTCTGCGATCGCGGCGATAGCTACCGCACCGCCATCTTTGTCTCGGACGGGCAGCAAAGGTCCCTCGCACAGAAATCAAAAACCATGGCTCAGCAAGAGCTTGGACAGCCCGTTGTGACGCCGATTCTGGAGGAAAGCGTGTTTTATCCGGCAGAAGACTACCACCAGGATTACTACAAGGGAGACAAGCTGGTCTTCACCCGCTTTGGTCCCAAACGGCAGGCAGCAGCCTATAAGCGCTACAGGCAGGCTTGTGGCCGCGATGCACGTGTGCGGCAACTATGGGGGACAGCAGCACCTTTTGCAGCCGGTTATTGAGAGGGTCTGCACCCGCCCGGCAAGACCGCTTCCAGCTCGCGGGCCGGTCTTGCCGATTTCTACTAAACTTGTTGCGATAAACCTTGGGATTTTGGTCTAGTTTTTCGGGGCTTTGGCCGCCGCGCTGAGATTCAATTAACCGATCTTGTTCACCCTGAGATGTGTTCGGTTTCAGTGGTACAGGTAGATGTTCAACTCAGGTCTCTTTCGCGTCCTCAACTTGATCCTTGGCCTGACAGTTCTGTCAGTGCCGTGCACAGGCGTGCGCGCTGACACGATCGAACTGCGCGCTGATGTCTGGTGCCCGTTCAATTGCGAGCCGAACAGCGACCGCCCCGGCTTCATGGTCGAACTGGCGCAGGAAGCACTGGCGTTCTACGATCACGAGGTTCGCTATCAAACGCTGACCTGGGGCCGGAGCCTCGAAAAAACCCGCAACGGTGAGGTCAATGGCGTGATCGGCACGGATCAGGACGAGTCCCCTGACCTCGTTTTTGGTTCTCCCATGGCAGGGTATCAGGAAACCCTGGTCTTCCGCAAAGGTGAGGCGCGCGAGATCTCCACCTTTGAGGACCTCGAAGGTCTGCGGATTGGCGCTATCGTGGACTACGAATACCAGTCCATGATAAAGGCCTACGCCGACGAGCATGAACGGGATCCAACCCGCGTGCAGCTGATTGGAGGGGACAGTGCGCTCAAGCGCAACCTGCAGAAACTAATCGCCGGGCGCATCGATCTGACGATCGATGAAAGATCGGTGCTGGAATATGCCGTAGCGCAACTGGGCATCGCGGATGCGGTCGAGATCATGCCCAATAGCGACACGACCGATCTGTTCATCGCCTTTTCTCCGGCCCTGGAAAGCTCCCAGGTTTATGCCCGGCAACTTGCGGAAGGGATTGAGCGGCTCAAGGCCTCTGGTCGCTACGCCGAAATCCTCGCACGTTATGGATTGTCGGGGTAAAACGGAATGAGGTTATCTGGACCCAAAAACCTCCGTTCCCGCATCCTTGTGGGAGTTCTGGCGCCTGTCTTCCTGATCCTGGCCGCAGGTCTGGCGTATGAAGCGTTTGATCACCGGGTGCATCTGACACAAGGCCTGCACGAACGTGCCAAAATGATGGCTGGTCTGGCCGCAAGCACCCTGTCCCAGTCCATCTGGGACTTCGATATGCCACAGGTGGAAGAGACGCTGAAGCAGATCGTCGAGGTGGCCCACGTGGGGCACGCAGAGTTGGTCGCGTCAGATGGCACTGTGATCGCATCCACCACGGCGCCAGACTACATCCCCACCGAAGGGGATGTCTACAAAAGCCACCCGATAACCTACACTCTGGGCACTGAGACCGAGTTGCTTGGTCATCTCAACCTCGTCATTCCGATTGCGCATATCTCGGCCCCGCTCATAGAGGCGACGGGGCATCATATTCTGATCTCACTGATCATTTTCGTGCTGGTCTCCGGCACTGCATATTTTGTGCTGTCACGGCTGTCCAAACCATTGGGAGAAATTGGTGAGGCGGTCTCCGACCTGCGCAACGGTCGCCTTGATATCTCCATCCCGTACCAACAGCGCCAGGACGAGGTCGGCTTGCTAGCCCAGGCGCTTGAACAGATGCGCCGCAACGAGATCGAAATGGCTGATCTGCGCGCTCAAAGCACAGAAGCGGCGCGGCGCGAACGCAATCGGATCCACCGTGCGCTGAAATCCACCCGTGATGGCGTAATCGTGACAGATGAAACCGGGACCGTGGTCTTTACCAATGCCAATGCCTCAATTTTCTTTGCCGATGCCCGTGTTGGAGACAAGCTGAACTTCCGCTCGTGGCTGCCAGACGATGTTGCCGAGCAGGTTGAGGAGCGCGTCACCGCCAATGAAGATTTCGCGGCCGAAGCAAGCGTCACACATTTCAACAGCGGCGAGGAGTTGAACCTTTTGGTCAGGGGCGGGCCGATCCGCGATGAAGATGGGCTTTACCTCGGCACGCTTCTTCTGGCGACAGATCATAGCGATCAGGCACGTCAGGCGGCGCGCGTGAAATACATGGCAGAGCATGACAGCCTGACCAGCCTGCCCAATCGGCGACTTCTGGAACAAACTCTGGCAAGCTGGCTTGAGGCTGGCGACCAGGTATCAGTACTTCTGGCCGACCTCGACCATTTCAAGACCATCAACGACACCCTGGGTCATCCGACCGGCGATGCCCTTCTCAAGGTTGTTGCAGAAAAATTCTCCGCCAGCACCTCGACAGGAGCCTTGGCGGCACGGTTGGGCGGCGACGAGTTCGCGATCATCGTCAAAGGCGCCGCGAGCGAAGAACGCCTGACCAATATTGCCAACTCGCTTGTGTACGATCTGTCCAAGCCTTTGACGATTTCCGGCAATGTGCTGCACACCGGTATGAGCGCGGGTATTGCCACGATTGGAGGCAAGAACGTCAGGGCCGCCGACGGGATCCGCTGCGCCGACCTTGCGCTGTATGAGGCCAAGAACAGCGGACGCGGCAGGGTAGAGGTTTTTCACAACGATCTGGAAACCGCCATCAAACGCAAAGCGCTGCTGGAACGGGAGCTGCGCGCGGCGCTCAATGAAGACGGGATACGACCCGTTTATCAGGTCCAGACCGACCTGCGCACAGGAGAGATCATCGGATTCGAAACCCTCGCGCGCTGGCACCACCGACATCTGGGCAGCGTGTCGCCCGCCGAATTCATCCCGGTGGCCGAGGAATGCGGTTTGATTCGGGAGTTGACATATCAGATCATGACCCAGGCTCCACCGCCGCGGCGCGCTGGCACGATATGGGCTTCAAGGGCCGTGTCGCCGTCAATCTTTCCCCCAAGCTGTTCGGCTCGCAGGTGGATGAATTCGTCAACGACTGCCTTTATGAAACCGGTTGCCCCGCCAGCGCCGTTGAAGCGGAAATCACCGAAACCGTGGTTCTGTCCAGCGGACAATCCGCCCTACGCGAGATCGAAGCCCTGCAACGTCTTGGCGTGACCGTCGCGCTGGATGATTTCGGCATGGGGTATTCTTCGCTCAGCTACCTGCAGAAATTCCCTGTAGACAAGATCAAAGTAGACGCAGCCTTTGTCTCCAAACTGCCGGATTCACCGGAGACCAAGGCCATCGTGGTGGCAATCGCCGAACTTGGTCATGCGCTGGGAATGCGCGTGACCGGCGAAGGGGCTGAGACAGAGGAGCACCGCCGCCTTCTGCAGGAGTGCAAGGTGGACTATTTGCAGGGCTATTTTGACGGCCCGCCCCTGGCGGAACGTGCGGCCACGGCCCGTCTGTTCCCGGGTGAGGGGCTGCATCTTCAGATGTCTGGATAAATCTGGCGGAGCAGGTCAGTAAACCTTGCCAATCGGGGACACCCGGAGTGGCCAACGGAACAACTATGGACATCTAGTGACAAATTGAGACTTGTTTCCCTACACTGACGGGGTTTGGCCTGTTTCTCGTGCCATGGGACGCTGAAATTGTTGCCTGCTCGCAGAAATCAGCTATCACCTCCGGAGTTCTTTTTCAGGACACAGCCCCGTCCGGAATCGATCTGAAGGAGCCCTTCGCTTGAACCCTGCCGAGCAAGATAGCCTGCCCGCCCCCTCCCTTGGAGGCGTGACTGTTGAGTTGAAAGGCGTGTGCCTTTCTGCGGGCGGCAGATCGCTGTTGCAGGATGTCACCTTTTCGGCAGATCAGCCACGTGTGGGTATTGTCGGGCGCAACGGGTCCGGCAAGACGACGCTGGCCCGCGTTCTGAGCGGCCTCGTGGCACCTGACCATGGCGAAGCCCGGATCAATGGGACCAACATCAGCCGTGACCGAAAATCTGCACTTGGCCTCGTAGGTGTCCTGTTTCAAAATCCGGACCGCCAGATCATATTTCCGACAGTCGAGGAAGAACTCGCCTTTGGCCTGCGTCAGATGGGTATTGACGCGCGTGATGCGAATGAGCGTGTCGCGCAGATCCTAGACCGTTTTGGCAAGGCTCAATGGGCCACTGCCCCGACCCACCTGTTGTCCCAAGGGCAAAAGCAGCTGGTCTGCCTGATGGCCATCCTGTCCATGGCGCCCCGTGTGATCATCCTGGACGAGCCCTTCTCCGGCCTCGATATTCCCACGCGGATGCGCCTGCAGCGCTTGCTGGACAAGATCGATGCGCAAACCTTCCATATCTCACACGATCCACAACACCTAGAGCGGTATGACCGCATCCTGTGGATCGAAGCAGGTCAGATCAGGGCTGATGGCCCGGCACACAAGGTGCTACCTGAATTCACCGCGCAAATGACCACATGGGGAGCGAGCGATGATCTCTCTGACCTTCCCAACTAGAACCTGGGCACATCCTGTCCCGGTGGGCTGGAAACTGGCGTGTCTGTCGGGCGCCACAGTGGTTCTGTTTTCATTTGGCTCTTTGGCCGTGCAAACTGCCGCCCTGAGCCTCACAGCGGTGCTCTATCTGAGTGCGGGACGTGGTTTCGCCTGGAGCGGCCTTAAGACTCTACGTATCCTCTGGCCTTTTCTCACAGTCATCGTCCTATGGCACCTGATCGAGGGCTCGCCGCACGACGGGCTGTCCATCGCTCTGCGCCTCATGAGCACTGTGGCTCTGGCTAACTTTGTCACCATGACCAGTCGGCTGTCCGACATGATTGATCTAGCGGCCTGGCTGCTCTCCCCGTTGCGGCGACTTGGCCTCAGCACGCGCGGGCTCGAAATCGCGATTGCCCTGGTCATCCGGTTTACCCCCCTGCTTAGCCTGCGCGGTGCGCAACTGGTTGATGCATGGCGGGCAAGATCAGCGCGGCGCCCCTCTTGGCGCATCGCACTGCCCCTTACAGTCATGGCATTAGATGATGCCGATCACGTCGCTGAAGCCCTGAAGGCCCGCGGCGGCATTCAATAACTTTCCCGCCACGATACTCATCGCGCGGCAGACACAAGGACCAAAACACTATGGAACGTTCCATCGCCTATATCGCTCTTTTTGCGGCGCTGACTGCCGCCTTGGGCCTTGTCCCGCAGATCACCCTTGCCTCCGGCGTGCCAGTCACAGCGCAAAGCATGGGCATCATGCTATGCGGAACGGTCTTGGGCGCGCGGCGCGGATTCCTGGCCGTTCTCCTGTTTCTCTTGCTGGTCGCACTTGGTTTGCCACTGCTGTCCGGAGGACGCGGTGGGCTTGGCGTTTTTGGATCGCCCACTGCCGGCTTCCTGTTCGGCTTTCCGGTCGCAGCTTTTGTCACAGGCCTGATCATGGAGCGCATGCGGAGCGTCGCGGTCCTTCCCACCGCCATCCTCGCATCGCTCATCGGTGGAGTCCTTGTGCTTTATCTGTTTGGCGTTACAGGCATGGCCATAACGTTGAAAAAATCCTTCTTCGAAGCAGCTGCCCTGATCCTGGTCTACATCCCCGGAGACCTTCTGAAAGCGGTCATTACAGGTCTTCTGACTTCAGGATTGGCAAGAGCACGTCCGGGCAGCCTTTTGTCGCGACCGGCCTGATCATTGAACCCAAAAGGGCCAACCTAGCATCATTCAAGATTGGCGTAGGCTGCCTGCAGTCTGCGCCAATCTTTTTTGACTGGCCTCTATGTCTCCACGTCAGACAAATCGGTGCCGCAATACCGCCGCACCATGTTCAAGACCAGCCATTTGAACAAAGGCTTCGGGAGGATGTCTTCCATTCCCCACTCGGCACCGCCGTTGAACCGATAAAGGTTGGGGTAGCCGGACATGCCGACGATAGCAGGACGCTGCGCCGTATTCCCAAGCAAAGAAATCTGTTTCGACACTTCAAAGCCGAAATCCCCACCCGGGAAACGGATGTCCATGAAGACAAGCCCGTAAAACGAAGGTCGCGTCCTGCAGCGCTGAAGCGCGTCATAGGGATCTGAGCACATTTCGAAAGAAGCGCCCGCATCCAAAAGAAACCCTTCCAACCGATAGCGCACCCAAGGATCATCATCCACTGCGAGCACAACCGGTCCATGGTCATGTCCCATGGAAACGAGATTTGAACGCATTGGCATCAAGGTTTTCGTCTCCCAAAAACGGGGCGCGATCACTGGCGCTGTAACAAAAAGATGTGTGGCCCTTTAAGATCCAAAAACTGCAATGCCATGCAGCGCACTCCCGATACCCGGACAGAGCGCAAGTGCGCATGAGCGACATACTGAAAACGGACTTTTTAACCCAACCAACAACTCTCCCACACATTAGCATAGCACCTTTTCAACAGTCCTCAAAGTAATGCGCCGTAAAACTCGTGCAACATAGAGGCTTCAGAAAATCCACTTTTTTATTCTACCAAGATAATGTCATCAGGCATTTAATCCTCAGCCAACAAACATTCAGAACTTTTTACGATCAATTTCAGATAGTTAACATTCGATATCGCGGGCCTCCAGGCATGCTTTTGGTCACAACGCCCCCTATTTGACAAATGAGTACACCTTCTCATCTTGGCCGTATTACAAGAACGATTCAAATTAAACCTGGCGAACACGCCCTCCCCTCACACACAGATTAAAGCGCTGATATTGTACACTTTTCATTACTACCCCCTCTACGGAGCACGCCCGTTTCCATCAGCATAGCGCCTAAACTGAGAAATTGAGCTTAGCCCGACTCAGGGCATCAACGACGCCAAAGAAAAATCGCAAAATTAGCAACAAATAGAGGCCACTACAGAACACTCAATCCTTCCGCAAGATTTCAAAGTGATACTCCCCAAGAGCGAGTCGAAAAGGGAAAATGCGGTTATGAGTAGCAATTCTTCACACGGCACGACGGCAAAACGTTTGTCTCTTGCCAACCTACAGACAAAAACAAAGGTCATGCTGGTTGCGGCCGGTCCCCTGTTTCTAACTCTCGCCATCGGCGTGGTTGCCAGCATCAAGCTGAACCGAATGGCCGAAACCGACCGCTGGGTAGATCACACACACAGCGTACTCGCGCAAGGGAACGCGATCGTCGGAGCTGCCGTCAACATGGAGACAGGTATGCGTGGCTATCTGCTGGCAGGACAAGAAGAGTTTTTGGAGCCCTATCAAGCCGGGAATGCTGTCGCTCATGGACTATTGGCGGACCTTCAGGAAACCGTCAGCGACAACCCTCCTCAAGTCGCACGGCTGGAAGAGGCCGAAACGGTCTTGGACCAATGGCAATCCGACATAGCCCAGTCGCAGATCGAACTGAGACGCGAAATCGGCAATGCTCCAACCATGAATGACATGGCTGCCGAAGTGAAAAAGGGCAGAGGCAAAGCCTACTTCGACACATTCCGGGAGCAGATTCAAACCTTCATTGAAACCGAAGAAGCCCTGCTCACCGAACGCACGCAAGCCTTTACTGACCTCACAAACTCTGGCGAGATCAGCAGTGCCGCCGCGCGAGATACGATGCAGTGGGTCGATCACACGCATCGTGTGATCGCACAGGCGAAGGACATACTTGCCGCTGCCATCGATATCGAAACCGGCATGCGCGGCTTTCTTCTGGCTGGAGAAGAGCAATTCCTTGAGCCGCTGAACTCTGGTGTAGAACGATTTGACCGCCTCGTTGCAGAACTCTCGGAAACTGTCAGTGACAACCCTCCGCAAGTGGCGCGCCTGCAGGAAATCGGTGCCACAATCACCGAATGGCGCTCGGACGTGGTTGCTCCGATGATAGAGTTGCGCCGCGAGATTGGTGACTCCAAGACTATGGACGACATGGCCAAACTGATAAGCGAAGCCCGTGGCAAAGTTTTCTTTGATCAGTTCAGAGCCTTGATGGACGAATTCATGGCGATCGAACAAGATCTCATGAGCGAGCGCAAAGAAGCAAAAGCCGACACTGCATCAATGACAAAAGACATGTTGATGGGGGCGGTTACCTTGGCCTTTGTTGTCGGCGGTCTACTGGCCTGGTTGATTGGCTCAAACATTTCTTCCGCGATCCGCACTGTCACAGAGGCGATGACCCGCCTTGCAGGTGGCGATCAGGAGACCCGCATCCGCGGCCAGCGCCGCCGAGATGAAGTCGGCCAGATGGCACGATCACTGGACGTTTTCCGGGAAAAGCTGGTCCGAGAGAAACAGCTCGAAGAAGAGCAGAAAAAACGGGACGCCGAACAGCACTTTGTAGTGGGTGAATTGACCGAACGCCTGTCGTTGCTGGCTCAGGGCGATCTGACAGTGGAGATCCCAAACGAGTTCCCTGCCTACTACGAACAGCTGCGGCTCGACTTCAATACGTCTATCCAAAACCTCAAATCAACCTGCGAACAGGTCGTCGACTCTGCGCAGAGCATCCGCAACGGCGCGGCCGAGATCAGCCAGTCTTCGGATGATCTGTCGCACCGCACCGAAAGCCAGGCGGCCACCCTTGAAGAGACCGCCGCGGCCCTCGATGAACTCACCGCAAGCGTGAAATCCGCCGCCGAAGGTGCGCGCAGCGTCGAAAACATCATGGAAGAGGCCAAGCAGGAGGCCGAGAACAGCGGCGTCGTTGTGCAAAGCGCGGTGTCGGCGATGACCGAGATCGAGCAGTCCTCGACCCATATCGCGCAGATCATCAGCGTGATCGATGATATCGCCTTCCAGACCAACCTTCTGGCGCTGAACGCAGGCGTCGAAGCCGCCCGCGCGGGCGAAGCGGGCCGCGGCTTTGCGGTGGTGGCCTCCGAAGTGCGGGCGCTGGCGCAGCGTTCTTCGGATGCGGCGATGGAGATCAAGACGCTGATCAGCGACAGCTCGCGCCAGGTGGAGCGCGGCGTGGATCTGGTCGGCAAGGCGGGCGATGCGCTCACCAATATCGTCGAGCGGGTGAACCATATCTCGAAGCTGGTGACGGATATTGCCGAAGGTGCTGTGGAGCAATCCACCGGCCTCGGGGAAATCAACACCGGGGTGGTGCAGCTTGATCAGGTGACGCAGCAGAACGCGGCCATGGTCGAAGAGGCGACGGCTGCGGGCCATATGCTGAACAGCGATGCAACCAAACTGGCCGAGCTGGTGGCGGCATTCAAACTGGGTGCGGGCATAGAACCGGCCGACAAAAACGCGCCTAAACCGACAGCGCATGGAGACATGGCTGGGGATGACGAGATCAAGAAACCTGCCCCAGCTCAGCGGCTCCAGATTGTGGAGGGGAATGCCGCGCTGGACACATGGGAAGAGTTCTAAGGATCCTGACTGAAGGCTTTGAGGGGGCGCCGCTACAGCGTCCCCCCTTTGGTCGCTGGCCTTGTTTGTTCCGGTATCCATCTTCGTTGCTTGTAAAGGATTGTGGTGTTAGCAGCTTTGGCAAGTTGTGTTTACCCAGAATGGAGTTTGCCAATGGGCGCGGACTATATCGTGAAAGACATCTCGCTGGCCGGGTTTGGTCGCAAGGAACTGGACATCGCCGAGACCGAGATGCCAGGGCTGATGGCTCTGCGCGAGGAATATGGGGACGCCAAACCCCTGAAGGGCGCGCGCATTGTCGGCTCGCTGCATATGACCATCCAGACCGCGGTTCTGATCGAGACGCTGGTGGCGCTGGGCGCCGATGTGCGCTGGGCTTCCTGCAACATCTTCTCGACCCAGGATCACGCGGCGGCGGCCATCGCCGAGGCGGGCATCCCGGTCTTTGCCATCAAGGGCCAGACCCTTGAGGAGCACTGGGATTACCTCGACAAGAGCTTCATGTTCCCCGAGGGCGCCAACATGATCCTCGACGATGGCGGCGATGCGACGCTCTATGTCCTCTTGGGCGCTCGCGCCGAGGCCGGGGAAGACATCCTCCCGGTGCCACAATCCGAGGAAGAAGAGGTCATCAAGGCGCAGATCAAAAAGCGGATGG
Organism: Phycobacter azelaicus; assembly: GCF_014884385.1. Lineage (NCBI taxonomy): Bacteria > Pseudomonadati > Pseudomonadota > Alphaproteobacteria > Rhodobacterales > Roseobacteraceae > Phycobacter > Phycobacter azelaicus. Next base: position 1,085,529 of record NZ_WKFH01000003.1, read on the forward strand.
CGGCCTCGCCCGGCTGGTTCACCAAGACCCGCGATGCGATCAAGGGCGTCTCCGAAGAGACCACGACGGGCGTCAACCGGCTCTATCAGCTGGTCAAGGACGGCCAGCTGCCCTTTCCGGCGATCAACGTCAACGACTCGGTGACCAAGTCGAAGTTCGACAACAAATACGGCTGCAAGGAATCGCTGGTCGACGGCATCCGCCGCGCCACCGACGTGATGATGGCGGGCAAGGTCGCGGTGGTCTGCGGCTATGGCGACGTGGGCAAGGGCTCGGCCGCCTCGCTGGCGGGTGCGGGCGCGCGGGTCAAGGTGACCGAAGCCGACCCGATCTGCGCTTTGCAGGCGGCGATGGACGGCTTTGAGGTTGTGCTGCTCGAGGATGTGGTGGGGCAAGCCGACATCTTTATCACCACCACCGGCAACAAGGACGTGATCCGCATCGAGCACATGCGCGAGATGAAGGACATGGCCATCGTCGGCAACATCGGCCATTTCGACAACGAGATCCAAGTGGCGAGCCTCAAGAACCACAAGTGGACCAATATCAAGGAACAGGTGGACATGATCGAGATGCCCTCGGGCAACCGTCTGATCCTTTTGTCCGAGGGGCGTCTTCTGAACCTCGGCAATGCGACGGGGCATCCGTCCTTCGTGATGTCGGCCTCCTTCACCAACCAGGTTCTGGCCCAGATCGAGCTGTGGACCCGCGGTGAAAACTACAAGAACGAGGTCTACATCCTGCCCAAGCACCTGGATGAAAAGGTGGCGCGGCTGCATCTGGGCCGGATCGGTGTGAAGCTGACCCAGCTCAGCGCGGAACAGGCCGCCTACATCGGCGTCAGCCCCGAGGGCCCCTTCAAGCCGGAACACTACAGATACTGAGCAACACATCGCCAAAATCCAAACGACAAAGCCCCCGCACAAATTCGCGGGGGCTTTTGAGTTTAGAGACCGCAAAAGACAAAAGTTACGTTTGGTCGAACGGGTTTGATGCCCTGAAATCCCCCTGCCCAGGCCAAAATCACCGCGCTAGGCTTGTCTCTGCTCAAATGGCCATTGGCCATGTGGGACGTGGAGGAGACAGGGGAGGCAGCCATGAGCGACCAAAGAACACATTTTCGGACCTGCAACATATGCGAAGCCATGTGCGGGCTGATCGTGGCACACACCGATGACGCGGTCCTATCGATCAAACCGAACCCGGAGGATCCACTGTCGCGGGGGCATATCTGCCCCAAGGCTATTGCCCTGCAGGATTTCCGCACCGACCCGGACCGGGTGACCACCCCGCTGAAGAAGGTTGATGGCGCATTCATTCCGGTCTCGTGGGATGAGGCCTATGACTATGCCGTTGAGCGTCTGACTGCAGTTCAAGATGCCCACGGGAAGGATGCGGTCGGCGTCTACCTGGGGAACCCCAATGCGCACAAGTTCGGCAACCTTTTGACCTTGCCCCGGCTGGTCAAGGCGCTGGGGACGCAGAACCGCTATTCCTCGGCCACGGCAGACCAGATCCCGCATCATGTTGCCTCGATCCACATGCTGGGCCATCCCATGCTGATCCCGGTGCCGGATGTCTCGCGCACCGATTTCATGCTGATCATCGGCGGCAACCCTCTGGTGTCGAACGGGTCGATGATGACCGCGCCCGGATTTGGCAAGCGTATGGAGGAGATCCACGCGCGTGGCGGGCGCACGGTCGTGGTCGACCCTCGGCGCACCGAAACCGCCGAAAAGGCCAGCGATCATCTGTTTATCCGCCCCGAAACCGATGCTTTCCTTCTGCTGGCGCTGATCCACGAGGTCTTTGCGGCTGGCCTCGCGCGCCTTGGCACGCTGGAGCCGGTGATTGAGGGGCTGGATGCGCTACGGCAGGCGGTAGAGCCTTTCACGCCAGAACTGGCCGCCGAGCGGACCGGGATCAAAGCCGATACCATCCGCAGGCTCGCCCATGATTTTGCCGCCTCGAAAACCGCCGTCTGCTATGCCCGCATGGGTGCCTCGACGCAGAGCTTTGGCTCGATCTGCCAATGGGCCAGCAACGCGCTCAACATCATCACCGGCAATTTCGACAGCCCCGGCGGCGCCATGTTCACAACGCCTGCGCTGGACTATGTCGGCATGACCAGCCGCAAGGGACGGGTGCGCAGCTACCCCGAGAAACGCTCGCGCGTGTCGGGCCAGCCGCTGTATAACGGAGAATTCCCGGTCTCGGTCATGGCCGAAGAGATGGAGACACCGGGCGACGGGCAGATCCGCGCCATGATCACCGTCGCGGGCAATCCGGTTCTGACGGCGCCCAATGGCCCACGGATTGGCAAGGCAATGGAAGCGCTCGATTTCATGATGTCGATCGACCTGCACATCAACGACACCACCCGCCATGCCGATCTGATCCTGCCTGCCACGGTTGCGCTGGAAGAGCACGTCTATGACATGGTGTTCCACAGCTTTGCCGTGCGCAATACCGCCGCCTTTGCAAAACCGATTTTTGCGGCTCCGAACGGCAACCCGCAGGAATGGGAGGTGATCTCGACCCTGGCCGCCCGGCTGACCGGCAGCAACAGCATTGGCCCATCACCAGAGGAAATGCTGGCGGCACTGCTGCCACAGGGACATCACAGCGACCGTGTTACCGTCGACGCCATGTTGAGCGCTGAAACCGGATCCATCGATCTTGGCCCTCTGGTTCCGAATCTCGCGGATCGGCTGGAGACGGCGGACGGGCAATTGCACCTTGCGCCAGAGGTCTTTCTGGAGGATCTTCCGCGCCTGCGTGCATTTACGCCCCCGGTCACAGCGGACTTCCCCATGCTGATGATTGGCCGACGACAGGTGCGCAGTCACAACAGCTGGACCCAGAACAGCCAGCGGCTGGTAAAGGGGCGCAACCGGTGTACCGTGCAGGTTAACCCCGCTGATGCAGCGCGCCTGGGTCTCAGTGAAGGACAAGACAGCCGCGTCCAAAGCAGGGTCGGGCAGGTTACATTGCCGGTCGAGATCACTGATGAGATTGCACCGGGAGTTGTTTCGATCCCTCAAGGCTGGGGGCAAAGCGGCCCTAACCTATCCGTCGCCACTGCGGTTCAGACCGTCTCGATCAACGATCTGACGGATGATCTGCGCATGGATCCGGTCAGCGGAAATGCCGCCTTCAACGGCGTGCCCGTGACGCTTCAGGCTGTACCGCAGGCCGGGTAACGCATTGTCAGCCCCTTGAAAAAGACCTCGGCCAGTCCTGTGCTGGGCTGGCTGGGCCTTGCCATTGATTTCTGAAAGGAATCGGCGCGGAAGTACGCAAAAGGATAGGTCCCTACCGTTTTGAAGGTCCGGCATCGCCTTCAGAGTTTGCGCGCAACGAAAGTGCTTTGCCGGTGAACGATTGCTCCTAGGGGGGTGAATTGACTCAAAACCCCTAAAATTCGAGATTCACTTCAACGAAATTTAGTCGGCTTTTTAGCTTGGCTTATGGGAAGAGTGGAAGAAAACGATGCGGAAGGTTATCCTTGCACGAAAAGAAAAGGCGCCTCGGAAAGTCAAATTCCTGGCGGAAATCGATCGGCACATTTGCTGGCCTGATCTGGCACAACTTGCGGAACCCTGCATCGAAGAGGCAAAAGACGCTACGGTCACAAAGGCATCCCTTGAGGCCTTGGTTCGGATCGCAATCCTGGACCGCTGCTTTGGCCTGACGCGTGAAGAGCTGCTGACTATGGAGCCTGCCAGTTCGACAGCGCCGATCTCCGCAAACGAAAAATCTGTGCCAAGCCACGAAGAGGTTGAGAGCTTTTTTCAGATCATCGCGCGCTGCAAGTCGCGGGGACACATCATGCAAGAACTCGACCGCCAATTGGCACGCGTGGGAATAAGCCGGGGCAGAACGCTCAGCATTGTATGAAGTCGTCCGCTTCTCGGGATTGATCACGTCTGGCGGCCAAAGAAGCACGCAAGCCATCAGGCTGACACCATTTACCGCGTCTTGGCCGGCATGCAGAACACGCCCCGCCCGGCGACCTCATGGATTTCAGTTACAACACCGCTATACATTCTTGCATCGATAGCTTATACGCAGCCAATTGTTGGCTTGGGCTCCGCATGTCGCGCTGCCGAAAGAGCCGTGCTCGCTCCTATAGAAAAAAGCAGACCCTCCTTTGAAACAGACACTCGCTATGGCGCTGGAGCGCCGTGGATATGAAACACTTACTCCAGTTCAGGAGGCTGTGACCGACCCCTCCCTGGGCAGCGCAGATCTTTTGGTCTCCGCCCAAACCGGTTCCGGCAAGACCGTTGGTTTTGGCCTCGCCATCGCAGGCGCAATCCTCGGCGAGGAAGACCGTTTTGGCCCAGCCGCCCTGCCCCTTGCCCTGATTATCGCACCGACCCGCGAACTGGCCTTGCAGGTAAAGCGTGAACTTGGCTGGCTTTATGGCGAAGCAGGCGCGCAGGTCGCCTCTTGCGTTGGCGGCATGGATATGCGCGACGAACGCCGCGCGCTTGAACGCGGCGCCCATATCGTTGTTGCCACGCCCGGCCGGTTGCGCGATCACATCATGCGCGGCTCCATCGATCTGTCCGATCTGCGGGCCGTGGTGCTGGACGAAGCGGACGAGATGCTGGACCTCGGCTTTCGCGAGGATCTGGAATTCATCCTGGGCGAATCCCCCGAAGAGCGGCAGACGCTGCTGTTCTCTGCCACCGTCCCGCGCGCAATTGCCGAGCTTGCCAAAAGCTATCAGCGCGATGCGATACGGATCTCCACCGTGGCCGAGAAATCCCAGCACAGCGACATCGAATACCGCGCCATGGCCGTTGCCCCACGCGATGACGAGAACGCCATCATCAACGTGCTGCGCTACTACGAGGCGCCCAACGCCATCGTCTTCTGCAACACGCGAGCGATGGTGAACAGACTGGTCACGCGCCTGTCGAACCGTGGATTCTCGGTCGTTGCCCTGTCAGGTGAGCTGTCTCAGGCTGAGCGCAGCCACGCGCTGCAGGCCATGCGGGACGGGCGCGCCCGTGTCTGTGTTGCCACCGATGTCGCCGCACGTGGCATCGATCTGCCGAACCTCGATCTGGTGGTCCACGCGGAACTGCCCTCTAGCCATGAAACCCTGCTGCACCGCTCGGGCCGTACGGGCCGCGCCGGTCGCAAAGGCGTCAGCGCGCTGGTCGTCCCGCCGAAGGCGCGAAAAAAGGCCGAACGCCTGCTGAAGATGGCCAAGCTTCAGGTCACCTGGGGCAATGCGCCCTCAGCCGATGAAGTGAGCGCCCGCGATGGAGAGCGGATGCTGGAAGATCCAGTCTGGCAAGAAGCTGTCAGCGATAGCGAACAGCCCATGGTCACCCAACTGGCCGAGAAATTTTCATCCGACCAGCTGGCTGCTGCCTATCTGCGGCTTTGGCGCGCTGGACGATCGGCCCCCGAAGAGCTGTCGGAAGCTACCGCCAAGCCGGAACCCCGCGCACCCTTTGGGCCAAGCGTCTGGTTCTCGATTGCTGCCGGTCGCAAAGATGGCGCCGATCCACGTCGCCTGCTGCCGATGCTATGCCGCGCCGGGGACATCACCAAGGCCGATATTGGCGCCATTCGTATTCAGCAGGACGAGACCTTTGCCGAGATCCGCGAAAGCAGCCTGAACGGCTTTCTGGCTGCTCTTGGCGCCGAGATGGCGCTTGACGATGGCACCGGGCTAAAGCAGCTCGACAGCCCGCCGAACCTGCCCGCGGGTCGTCCCTCTGGACCGCGCAAGTTCGACGGACCGCGATCTGGGAAACCCGGTCCGAAAAAGCCCCACCGGGGGCAGGACAAGGGCGGCTTCGGAAGGCCCGAAGGCGAAAGCAAGCCACGCCCCCCCCGCGCGGCGAAACCACACAAGGATGAGCGTCCACGCCGGGAGAAACCCGAAGCGCAAAAGCCGCGCGAACCCAATGCGGTGGTAACTCCGCGCGGGAAATCCGCCGCAAAGGCAGGCAACAGACCCGGCGCAGGTGACACCAGTAAGAGTTTGCGTGGGAAGGATGACGGCAAACCCCGCTCACGGTCGGACCGCCCAAAGGGTCCGCCGCCGCCGAAGGGCAAACCAAACAGCAAAAAGAACAAGGCAAGAGCGGCCGCAACCAAAGCTGCAAAAGGCGGATTTGCCAAGCCAAAGCGGCCAAAACCCTAAGAGTACCTCGTAAGCATTGGGGGCAGAGAAACATCTCTGCCCCCTTGTTCTATCCGTGAGGTATCGCTCTGGATCGCCACGCCCTGAACACAAACATCAGGATCAGGCACAAAAAGAACAGCCCGAAAAAGTCTCCGATCAGATAGGCAACGTAGTTTTGCGGGGAATTGCCATAAGCCAGGTTGCTGAGTATCGAGGACACAACGGAAATCAGCAGACCCACGATCATGATACTGGCCCATCGGGGCCTGCGCCCGGATTCTGGTGACAAATCCCAACCCAAAAGCTTGACCAGGGAAAAGATCGCCGCGGGCACCAGAACCGCGGTCATGACAGCGCTCATCCTGTGTGGCGCAAACACGCCCCAACCGGCGAAATAGGCAAAAACAATCAGGACACCCGGAAACAGCGCAATGGAAGAGCGCCAACCCAGCAGCCAGGCAGCAAGTACCTTTACCCCATGCGGAAGAAAAAGCAGGCTTGCTCTGTTCTCAAGAGCAGGAAAAAGGCTTTGCTGGACAGGCATAACGATCGCGAAGGCTATGAAACTGGCCATCAGATAGAATAGCGAAACCGCCGTGGTCTCTATCGCCAGACTTTTCAAGGTTTGCCCCCGCAATCATTGCTGTTCACCCCGACTCTACTTGGGCGTTTTCACTAGATACCTGCCGCGGCTCGCATTTCCGCTTTGTTCCAAGTATCCCTTTCCCACAAGGGACTTCAACGCGCGGAAGAACGTGGGGCGTGACATGCTGGCAACGATAGCATGTTCGCGGATCCTGTTCGTTCGTACACTATCAGATGCACTCGTACAGTCGCTCGCGGCATAGTACACATCCCGCTCAACCGTGGACAATTCCTGCAGCCCCATGGCATGTTCCATGTCCAGCATCAGTTTGCGCAACTCAGTAAGTTTGGAAAGCTCAGACATAGCGTCCTATTCAATTATTACCTTAGCAGTATATCAAGGATATCCCAAAGTTTCTGTCAAGTGAAACGCGATTTGGTATCATGTTGACACGATTTTCCTATACGATAGGATATTTGTGTATGGTACGTCGAAATAGACCGTGAGTGGTGGACGCCGTACATTCTTTTCAGTAGCAAAGCATTTTCTGGCGCGGTGCCATCAAGCGCCGCGCCGTCTATATCCCAGTTCGTCCAGTTCTGCGGTACAAGCTTCCAGAGACCGGGCAGAAACCCTTGAGATTTGACAAACGCGACAACTATCCGGGATCGCGCACAGAGGGCTGCGTATTTTCTGCGAACTGGGCATTGAAGCTTTCGCAATATCCGTTCTCCGAGGGAGACCCTGGCTCGATGTGAGCCGTCTTTGCGCCAACAGCCTTGATCCAGTCCTGCACGGCCTGAGCAACGAACTCAGGGCCGTAAGCGGAACGAATGAACGACGGCAGGCCACGCAGAACGAACAGGTCGGTCAATGCATCCAGCACGTCCGTGGAGTTGAGCTTGCGATCGACGCGGCAACTCAGCGAAAAAAGGTCGCTACAACGCGGCGAAAAAAGGCGCCATTTGGTCAAGGTACAGTGAGGCGCTAAGCGAGAATGACCGGCTCGCGGCACTTTCCCGCCGTCGGCCGGGCCGATCCCCCTGTCGAAATTGAATTGGAACGACAGGCTGATCAGGGAGGTGATCCGGTTCGCCAATTGCTTAGCGAGGTCGTCGCCCTAGACCTGCGGCGTCCCACCTGTCCATCGCCACAACCCTCGTTTTTTGATCAAGCCGTTTAGCATTTGGTAGCCATCTTTTGGGGCTTTTCTGGTTTTGCAGCCATGGTTGACCCTCCGATTTGCGGGACAAATCTATCCCGGTTGGTGGATCATTTTGAGGGAACGCATTTGGGTTGTGGTTCCGTCTTGCTTCCAGCGGTGCAGGCGTCACAACGGCAAAAGCGCCGGTTGTGGTGCTATCGAACTGGTATGATTTTTCGGATATTTGGTTGCGGGAGCAGGATTTGAACCTGCGACCTTCAGGTTATGAGCCTGACGAGCTACCTGGCTGCTCCATCCCGCGGCAGTTTGTCTGTCCTACCGCTTTGCTACTTGAGGACTTTGTTTTGTCGTTGAACCGATGTTTTTTCGGATCAAGTAGCGTGCGTTTTTTTTCGGTTAGAGAGTTTTTTGTTTTGGTATTTACTAGGTTTGGCGGTGACCTACTCTCCCAGGGCTTAAGCCCAAGTACCATTGGCGCGACGGCACTTAACTTCCGGGTTCGGGATGGGACCGGGTGTTTTGCTCGTGCTATGACCACCAAACCGAGTAAATACCAAAAGCCTTCGGCTTTTGGTATTGGCGGCAGGCAGGGTATTTGCAAAGCAAATGCCCGTTGCCGCACCCCCGTTATGTCACGGGGCGGTTTTCCAAAAGCGGAAGGTCAATCAACGTGTTGTCCAAGTGTTTGTGTATGCGTTTTTGGTTTTTGGCTGTCTTTTACTGGATCAGATCAAGCCAATCGGGCGATTAGTACCGGTCAACTGAATGCATTGCTGCACTTACATCTCCGGCCTATTGACGTGGTGGTCTTCCACGGCCCTCAGGGATACCTTGTTTTGAGGGGGGCTTCCCGCTTAGATGCCTTCAGCGGTTATCCTGTCCGATCATAGCTACCCTGCACTACCGTTGGCACGATAACAGGTCCACCAGTGGATCGTTCACCCCGGTCCTCTCGTACTAGGGGCAACTCCTCTCAAGTATCCTACACCCACGGCAGATAGGGACCGAACTGTCTCACGACGTTCTAAACCCAGCTCACGTACCTCTTTAAACGGCGAACAGCCGTACCCTTGGGACCTGCTCCAGCCCCAGGATGAGATGAGCCGACATCGAGGTGCCAAACACTGCCGTCGATATGGACTCTTGGGCAGTATCAGCCTGTTATCCCCGGCGTACCTTTTATCCGTTGAGCGATGGCCCTTCCACTCGGGACCACCGGATCACTATGGCCGACTTTCGTCTCTGCTCGACTTGTCAGTCTCGCAGTCAGGCTGGCTTCTGCCATTGCACTCAACGAGCGATTTCCGACCGCTCTGAGCCAACCTTCGCGCGCCTCCGTTACGCTTTAGGAGGCGACCGCCCCAGTCAAACTACCCGCCACGCAGGGTCCCGGATCCGGATAACGGACCGCGGTTAGACATCAAGAGTGCGAAGGGTGGTATCTCAAGGGAGGCTCCACCGGAACTGGCGTTCCGGTTTCGATGCCTACCACCTATCCTGCACATCACAATCCTGATGCCAGTGCGAAGCTGTAGTAAAGGTGCACGGGGTCTTTCCGTCTAACCGCGGGAAGCCTGCATCTTGACAGGCAATTCAATTTCGCTGAGTCGATGTTGGAGACAGCGGGGAAGTCGTTACGCCATTCGTGCAGGTCGGAACTTACCCGACAAGGAATTTCGCTACCTTAGGACCGTTATAGTTACGGCCGCCGTTTACCTGGGCTTCAATTCGGAGCTCTCACCCCTCCTTTTAACCTTCAGGCACCGGGCAGGCGTCAGACCCTATACGTCGTCTTGCGACTTCGCAGAGCCCTGTGTTTTTAATAAACAGTCGCCACCCCCTGGTTTGTGCCCCCGGATCCAAGTTGCCTTGAACCCGGGCCTCCTTCTCGCGAACTTACGGAGGTATTTTGCCGAGTTCCTTCAACATCGTTCTCTCAAGCGCCTTGGTATTCTCTACCAGTCCACCTGTGTCGGTTTAGGGTACGGTCTGATGGAGGGCTATTTCCAGGGACTGCTCAGCAGCCCAACCAATCCGATAAGGCTGAACTACAGTCGCAATCCGTCACATCCTCCTGGCCCAGGAATATTAACCTGGTTCCCATCGCCTACGCCTTTCGGCCTCGGCTTAGGGGCCGGCTTACCCTGCTCAGATTAGCTTTAAGCAGGAACCCTTGGACTTTCGGCGAGAGTGTCTCTCACACTCTTTGTCGCTACTCATGTCATCATTCTCGCTAGTGATCTCTCCACGGGATCGCTCACGCGCCCGCTTCATCGAAAGCCTCTTGTCTCCAATCTTCCCGAAGGAAGTAAGGAGACATGAGACTATGTCACACTACGCTCTGCTACCATGCACAAAGTGCATCCTCGGCTTCGGCTCATGGCTTGAGCCCCGTTACATCTTCGCCGCAGGACAACTTATTTAGACCAGTGAGCTGTTACGCTATCTTTAAAGGATGGCTGCTTCTAAGCCAACCTCCTGGTTGTTTTGGTCGTCCCACCTGCTTTCCCACTTAGCCATGAATTAGGGGCCTTAGCCGGAGGTCAGGGTTGTTTCCCTCTCCACTACGGACGTTAGCATCCGCAGTGTGTCTGCCATCTAGTACTCCCGGGTATTCGGAGTTTGGTTAGGATCAGTAAGCCTGTGGGGCCCCATTACCCATCCAGTGCTCTACCCCCCGGGGTATTCGGATGACGCTCTACCTAAATAGATTTCGCAGAGAACCAGCTATCTCCGAGTTTGATTGGCCTTTCACCCCTAGGCACAACTCATCCCGACCTTTTTCAACAGGTGTGGGTTCGGCCCTCCAGTAAGTGTTACCTTACCTTCAGCCTGGTCATGCCTAGATCACTCGGTTTCGGGTCTGATCCCACGAACTCATGCGCCCTATTAAGACTCGCTTTCGCTGCGCCTACACCTAACGGCTTAAGCTTGCTCGTGAGACCAAGTCGATGACCCATTATACAAAAGGTACGCTGTCAGCCCTCAAGGGGCCTCCAACTGATTGTAGGCGTTCGGTTTCAGGTACTGTTTCACTCCCCTCGTCGGGTGCTTTTCACCTTTCCCTCACGGTACTGGTTCGCTATCGGTCAGTAAGGAGTACTTAGCCTTCGAAGGTGGTCCTCCGATCTTCAGACAGGATTTCACGTGTCCCGCCCTACTTAATACGTCCGTCAAAGCTTCCTATACGGGGCTGTCACCCGCTATGGCCACGCTTCCCAACGTGTTCTAGTCACTCATCCGGCTCGGCTGGTCCCCGTTCGCTCGCCGCTACTAGGGGAGTATCAATTGATGTCCTTTCCTCCGGGTACTTAGATGTTTCAGTTCCCCGGGTTTGCTCTTAAAACCCTATGTATTCAGGTCTTAAGTACCTGGTTCAGCAAGATATTGAGTACCGAAGTAACAATATCGAACTGTCAGGTGGGTTCCCCCATTCGGAAATCCGTGTATCAAAGCCTATTCTCGGCTCCACACAGCTTATCGCAGAGTATCACGTCCTTCATCGCCTCTTACTGCCAAGGCATTCACCAAACGCCCTTCTCGCGCTTGATCTGATCCAGAAAGAGACAGCCATGCCCGAAGGCATTTCGTCGTGATGCGGAAGCTGGTTATCAACCACATCTTCTGTTTCTGAACCAAAAAGCATACTTTCCCGCGCTTTCTTAATGTCCTACCGCTTCGCTACTTGAGGACCTGAGGCCCTAAGAGCTGGCGGAGCGTTCAGGATGTCGGTCCTGAACCTTAAGAAAGCACAATGCATGATCGGGTAGATCATGCGGGTTAGTGTACTTGACTTGGACAACTACTGTCGTTTCAGGCAGGCAAACATCCGGGCGTCTGAGGAAACATGACGGATCCGGTTGCTGTCGGCAAAGCAAGCTCTGCGTCACCTATCTGAGGTCTGTCCCACACTCGGGACGACCAACAGTGTTGTTGATATTTCTCTCTAAACGATGTCAATTCGCTGCATTTTCAGGGAAAATGTCAGCAGCTGCACTTTCATCGAAAGTGTCAGCAAGTCCGATTGGACGTTTGAACGCTTCCGCAGAAGCCCTCAAAGGTCAAAT